>JAICUB010000063.1 GCA_025936045.1 Polyangiaceae bacterium
AGGCGCTCCGCCGCTTCGCGGGCTTGCGTTCGCGCCCGTTCGAGCGCGGCGCGCGACGGCAGCAGCGCGTCGCGGTTCGCGAGCGCCCAGCCGAGGTACTGCGTGTTCGCGAGCTCGAGCCGTGTCGCGCCGAGCTCCTCGGCGAGCGCGACGAAGGCGGGGACGCGCGCGATGTTGCCGCGGTGGAGCACGACGTTCAACGTCAGCGGCACGCCGAGCGCGCGCGCCGCAGCGGCGGTCTGCCGTTTCGCGGAGCTCGCGTCCCGCCCGGCGATCCACGCGGCCCCCGCCGGATCGGTGTCCTGGACCGAGAGCTGAAGGGCGTCGAGGCCGGCCGCCTTCAGGCGCGCGAGACGCTCGGCGTCGGCGGGGATGCCGCTCGTGATGAGGTTCACGTAAAGGTCGCTCGCGCGCGCCGCCGCGACGAGCGCTTCGAGATCGGAGCGAGCGAGCGGCTCGCCGCCCGTCAAGTTCAGCTGCAGCACGCCGAGCTCCGCGGCTTCGCGAAAGACGCGCGCCCAGGTGGCGGTATCGAGCTCTTCACTCGCGCGTCCGAGCTCGAGCGGGTTCGAGCAATAGGCGCAGGAGAGCGGGCAGCGGTAGGTGAGCTCCGCGACCAACGTGTAGGGACGGGACGCGTCGCTCACGGGCTCTCCACCTCGAGCAGGCCGCGAGCGTCGAGCGCGCGGAGGAAGGCGAGCACGTCGCGTTCCACGACGGCGCGCGGCGTATCGCTCACGCCTGCCGCGACGAGCTCGACGAGCTCGGCGACGGACCGGAGCTCGGTGAGCAGCGCGGCGATGCGCTCGCCGCTCGGGTTGAGCTCGAGGCCCCGCTCCGGATAGAGCAACACGTGTTTACCCGAGTGCCGATCGAAGCGGAGCCGCACCCGCGCCGCGAGGCGCACGCGAGCTTTCGTGTCGATCATGGCGCGTGCAAGGCGCCGGGAACGACGGCGGTCGGACCGCCCGTCGCGAGCGCGACCGAGTCGACCAGGTGCCACAAAATCTGCGCTTTTTTCACGAGCGCGGCGACGCACGCCGTCTGGAGCTCGCGCGAGCGCGCGTGTTCCACCACGAACGCGAGCCCGAATTCGCCGTCGCGGCGCGCGCGCGGCACGCGGCCGCGAAAGTACGCGAGCGCTTCACTGCCTACCCACGGGTAGTGGCGCTCCCACGCGGCGATGCGCTTCGACATGAGGTCCGGCGCGAACATCTCCGTGAGCGACGAGGCGACCGCGACGACGAGCGGGCTCTCGCGGCAGAGCGTGACGTACGCGTCGCACGCGAAGCGCACGCCCGGAAGCACGCGCTCGAGGCTCGCGACCTCGGCGCGCGCGAGACCGACCGCTTCCGCGAGCCGGAGCCAGAGCTCGAGCCCGCCGTCCGCGCCGTCCTCCTCACGCCCGTCGTGATCGCGCACGCGCTCGATCCAAATGCGCCGGAAACGCGCGTCCTCCGTCTTCGCGAGGATGATCGCGTCTTTGATCGGGATACGCGTCTGGTAATAAAAGCGATTGAGCGTCCAGGCCTGGAGCTGCTCGCGGCGGAGCCCGCCCTCGTGCATGAGCTCGTGGAACGGGTGCTGATCGTGGTAGCGGCGCTGGCCTTCGGTGCGCAGCCGCTCGACGAACTCGCCTTCGGTCCAGGGCGCGGCGGGCATGGTCAACACGTGAGCTCGAGCCCGTCGTGAGCGACCTCGACACCGGCGGCGAGCGCCAGGCGCCGTTCGTCGCCGTCCTCGCGCAACACGGGGTTCGTGTTGTTCACGTGAATGAGATAGCGCCGCCCGCTCTGGCGCGCGAGAAAGCCGAGACTTCCCTCCCCGCCGCCGACGGGCCAATGCGCCATGTCCTCGGCGCGCCGCGTGCCGAGGCCGGCACGAATCAGCTCGTCGCTCGACCAGAAGGTGCCGTCGAAGAACACGATGCTCGCGCCCAGAAGCGCGCTCGCGACCGCTTCGGAGGGGCCGGCGACGGTCGAAAAGTAGGCGAGCCGTCCGCCGCTCTTCGTGTCGCGAATGACGAGTCCCACGTTGTCGCCGGGCGACGGCGCGCTCCGGCCTTCGAGGTGGAGCGGAACCTTGCCGGGCACCGCCAGGGCCGTGATGCGCAGCGTTCCGTCGCCGAGCGGCTGCTCTTCAGCGAGCACGAGGGGCTTCCACGTGACCTGGCCCGGGAAGCGCTCGAGCGTGCGATAGAACACGTTCTCGCGCGTGAGCCCGTCACGAACACTCTCGGTTGCGTGCACCACGAGCGGGTGCGACTCGCGCAGCGAGAACAAGCCGAGGCAATGGTCCAAGTCGCCGTTCGTGAGCACGAGCCCGCTGATCGGCGAGTGCCGCGACGCGCGCGGCCAGAGCCGCTCGAACGACTCAATCTGCGAGCGAATCTCCGGTGACGCGTTGAGCAGGAACCACGCGTCGCCGTCCGCGCTCACGGCGACCGTTTCTTGAGTGCGCGGACGAAAGGCGGAGCCGCCGGCGCGACACGCCCGGCAGTTGTCGCAGCCGCAGTTCCACTGCGGAAAACCACCACCCGCGGCCGAGCCGAGGACGCGGATCAGCACTGGACGCGCCGATCAGCGCTCGCTCGGTTGCGGAGCGGCTTCCGGCGCAATGACCGGCTCGTTCGGCTCGCGATCATCGAAGTCGGGGTTGTACCCGCCGATTTCGGCGTTCATGTTGATCTCGACGAAAGAAGGGGTCTCCCAGCTCATGGGAGAAGCATACGCGGGGAGCGGGGTCCGTCAACCCGCGGCGAGCACTGAAAGCGCGACTTTTATGCTCGATCCGCAGCACGAGCGAGTCTCTTTCCCCCACCGCTCGGGCGCACGGCAAGGCACGGCCGGAACCCGCGGAATGTTCCGTCGAGGCTAGAGCCTGACCGGATTTTTCTTGGATTGCCGGAGCGAATGAACGGTGGCAAGGCCGAGCGGCCCATGCCTGTGAAAGCGAAGTCGCTCGTCTGGACGCGTCGCATCGGGTGCCTCGTCGGCCTGACGGCGCTCGCGGGCATCTCGGCGTGTTCGCGAGCGCACACGGAGCTCTACGTGAGCGCCGAGGACGGCGGCGAGGTGCTCGTGATCGACGCGGACCGCGGCGAGGTCACCGCGCACATCCCCGTCGGCAAGCGCCCGCGCGGCATGCGGCTCTCCCGGGACGGCAAGCTGCTCTACGTCGCCCTGTCTGGTTCGCCGCGCGGCGGCCCAGGCGTTGACGAGTCGAAGCTTCCGCCGCCCGATCGCGCCGCGGACGGCATCGGCGTCGTCGACCTCGCGAGCAAGAAGCTGCTCCGCACGTTGCCGAGCGGCCAGGATCCGGAGGCGTTCGATCTCTCGCTCGACCAAAAGTCGCTCTTCGTTTCGAACGAAGAGACGGCGGAGATCAGCGTCGTCGATCTCACGAGCGGCAAGGTGCGCGCGAAGGTCGCGGTGGGACGCGAGCCCGAGGGCGTGAGCGTGCGGCCCGACGGCAAGCTCGTCTACGTGACCTCCGAAGGCGACAACGCCGTCGCCGCCGTGGATACGGGCTCGCTCCTGTTCCTCGGGCAGATCCCGGTGGGCGCTCGCCCGCGCGCCATTGCGTTCTCCGCGGACGGCGGGACCGGCTTCGTCACTTGCGAAAATGGCGGCGTCGTCACCGTGTTCGACACGGCGAAGAACGTCGTGACCGGTAGCGTCACGCTCGCCGCCCGACCCGAAGGTGCGCAGCGCCCGCGGCCGATGGGAGCCGTGCTCGCTCCCGACGGTCGCACGCTTTACGTCTCGACGGGTCGCGCCGGGTCGGTCGCGACCATCGACGTGGGCTCACGCCGCGTGACGCGCGAATTCGAGAACGTGGGCAAACGCCCGTGGGGCATCGCCGTAAGCTCGGACGGTAAGAGCGTCTTCACCGCGAACGGGCCGTCCAACGACGTGTCGGTGATCGACGCGGCGACGGGGCAGGTCGCAAAGCGCATCCCTGCGCCCGGCTCGCCGTGGGGCGTCGTGGTCGCGCCGAAGCATTGACGCGCGCTCGGGCGCCGGACTCACCCGACGCCCGCAACCCGCTCGACTCAGGGCTTGAACGCGTAGATCTGGCTGCTGCCCGCGACGAAGATGCGACCCTTCGCCACGATCGGCACCTGAATCGTCGCGACGCCGCTCGTCGTTCCGGCGGCGACCACTTCCTTGCCGGTGTCGCCGTCGAGACCGTGGAGCTTGTTGTCGCTGCCGACGACCCACACGGTCGTGTTCGCGCCGGCGGCGTCGGTGCTCGTGACCGTCGGCGAACCCGCGCCCGACGGACCCGCGCACCAGGCCATCGAGAGCTTGGGCGGGCTCTCCGCGCTGATCTTGAAGGTCGTGAGCCCGCCCGTTCCCGACGGGCAACCGCTGCCGGTGCCCTTGAAGCTCACGTAGGTCGCCGTGCTCGTGTGGTAGCCGACCATCGCGTTGATGATCTGGCTGCTCGAGACCTTGAGCTTGGCGAGGGGGGTCGCGTCCATACCGCCGAGACTCGTGCGGTCGACGAGGTAAGCGTTGCCGTCCTTGCCAAGGCTCACGACGAGCTTCGACGGCGTTGCGCCGGCCACGTCGATCAGGATCGGCGACGTGCCACCCATGTCTTGATCGGCGTCGTCGAGCATGTCCCAATTCGCCGGCCGGAAGAAGTCGGTCGTCGCCGAATCGGCGGGCTGCTTGAGGTCCTGCCCGACCTTGAAGATCGTCTCGCTGCCGCCCCACGTGGCGCTGTGCGAATTCGGTCCCGACGAAGCGCTCGACTTCGAGTTACCCGTCGCGAAGAAGAGCGACGTGCCGTCGGTCGCGAGCCCGCTCGCGCCCCACACGGCGCCGCCGATCGCCGTCGTCGCCCAGGCGGTGACACCCTGGGTCATGGTGTCCACGCCGACGACCCAGCCGTGATAGCCGTTGCAATCTCCGACGTGACCGCCGAAGCCGACGAACACCGTGCCGTTCAAGAGCGTGAGACCGGCGCGCTGCTTCTGCGAGCTCGAGTCGAAGGTGGTGCTGCCCGACTTCGCCATCATGCTGACGCTCACCGGCCAGCCCTGCAGCTCCTCGCCCGTGTCAGCACTGATGGCGTGCACCTGATGCACGGTGCCGCCGCTCGAGGACGCGTTCGCGAAGTAGATGGTGCGTGACGCCGCGTCGATCACGGGCGTGCCCGTGATGCCGAAGCCGCCGTTGTCGCCGAAGCTGCCGCACGGGTTCGCCGTCAGGGCCGTGCCGAACGACTTGTTCCACGTCGGCATGCCGGTCGTGGCGTCGAGACCGTACACCTTGTTGCCGTCCGTGAAGACGAACACCTGGTCGGGCTTGCCGCCCGCACCGACGAGATAGAGCGGCTGCGCGTAAACCTTGTCCGAGGTGAAGGTGCCGGCGAAGCTCGAGTCGGCCGCGATGCCCTTCACCGCGTCGCTCGTGAACGCGGCGTCGACGTAGACGCCGTCGCGCGGAGCATCCCCGTGGTGTTGGAGAACGCCCTGGTAGTCGCCGGGGGTGCCGCCGCCGGAGCCGCCCGCGCCGGAGCCGGCCATGCTGCCGCCGGTACCGCTGCCGGCGCCTCCGCCCGTCGCGGGCATGCCGCCCTTACCCGAGCCGCCCATACCGGAACCACCGGTGCCCGAGCCACCGGTACCCGAGCCGCCGGTGCCCGACCCACCGGTGCCCGAACCGCCGGTCCCTGAGCCGCCCGTGCCCGAACCGCCGGTACCGGAACCACCGGTCGCCGAGCCACCCGTGCCGGAGCCGCCTGTCCCCGAGCCGCCCGTGCCCGAACCGCCGGTATCCGAGCCACCCGTGCCGGAGCCGCCCGTCCCGGAGCCGGCCGTTCCGGCGCTCGTGCCGCCGGTGGCACCAGCACCGCCGCCGCCTTTGGTGTCGGAGCCGCAGCCGGCTGCGAGGGGGAGAATGAGCAAAAGAGGAAGCGCGCTTCGGTTCACGGTTCACCTATTTTGAGCAGTGCGACCCCGTGGGGAGCTCGCAAACAACGTGCAGAACGCGGAGAAAGGTAACATTGGCACTAGGGTGAGACCAGGCGCGTTTGCTCTTCCTTGTGCTTGCAAATTGGCGCTCATACGACAATCGAGCTCGCGCTTCGCACCTGTCGATCGATGAGTAACCGCGGCCTCTATTTTTCCGTCGCCGGTGCGCTTCTGCCTCGCACGCGAACCGGGACGTCACACCCCGGACCCGCCGTACGCTCATTTCTCGGCCTATTCGCGCGCTGATGGCGGCCCCCCTGTGGCAAAGCTGACTTTTGCGCTATCAAGCGCGCCCATGGAGAGTACGGAGACGGGAGAGAAGCGGCGCGACAAACGCCCCTCCGACGACGACAGGCCGCGCCGGCGTGACAGCGACGGACCGCGCAAGAAACGGCGCGTGCAGGAGGAGCCGACGCCGGTCGTCAGCGGACGCTTCCTCACGGCGGCGGTCATCATCCTCGGTCTCACCATTCTCCCGATGTCGAACGTCGGCGCGTGGTTCGAACCCAAGGATCCGACGATCCCGAGGCCGAACACGTGGACGGTGGGCTCGAAAGCGACGATCGCCGTCACGCTCATCACGGCCGACTACAACAAGCTCTTCTGCGCCGACGCCAAGGAGTTCAGCGGCTACCACTGCGGCTTCAAGTCCGAGAACGAGCCGTGGCCGCGCGATCCCACGAAGCCGCTCGACGACAACAAGGCGAGCGTCATTCAGCCGTACCGCACCTGGCTCGACAACCAGCTCGTGCTCGTGGCGGGCCTCTGGGCGCAGCCGGCGGTGGCGACGCGCCTGCACCGGGAACCGGCGGGCGGCGTCGAAGAGGACAAGCTTGCGCGCTTCGTCGTCGAATGTCAGGTGACCTTCATCGGCAAGATGGACGGCGTGAAGCTCCGCTGGGGCCCCGGGCAGTGGACGAATCCGGACATGAATCCGATGCTCGCCAAACCCGAGTCCTGCAAGCTCGTCGAAGCCGAAGCACCCTGAGCGGCCGGAGCGCCCGATCTTGAGCCTCGCGCGCCTTCTCGCGACCTGGTTCGGCTGCGGGTACGCCAAGCGCGCGCCGGGCACCGTGGGGACGCTCGGCGCGCTCCCGCTCGTCTACGCGCTGCACACGCTCGGCATCGTGCCGTACTGGCTCGGCACGTTCCTCGTGACGGCGGTCGGCGTGTGGGCGAGCACGCGTACGTCGCTCGAGCTCGGCGAGGAGGACCCGCAATCGGTCGTGATCGACGAGGTGAGCGGCGTGATGATCGCCGTCGGCATCGCCAGCGGCCTCGCGTTCCGCTCGAGTCTCGTGAGCGCGGCCGTCGCGGTCGTGTTCTTCCGTGTGTTCGACATCTGGAAGCCCGGGCCCATCGACAGCGTGCAGTCGCTCCCGCGCGGCTTCGGCATCATGGCGGACGACGTGCTCGCGGGTATCGCCGCGGGCATGATCGCGGACGCGGTTTCGACGTTCGTCTGACGTTCGCGAACCCGCCGCTCAGCGGTAGTCCTTCGCGCTCGGCCCGAGCAGCGTGCCGCACATCGTCTTACACAAGATGTCCTTCGGCGCGCAGGTGCACTTGCCGGCTTCCTTCAGCTCGAGCTTCTGCTTCATCTCGGCGAGCGTGAAGCCTGCGTTCTTCTCGACGCGTTCGAGGGTCCACTTCTTCTCGATCTGCTGCGGAGTGCGCGGATCGGTGGGTTTGCCGTCGGGCTCGGCGCAGCAGCGGAAGCCCAAGAAATAGTAATAAAAGCCCTCGTCGTGCGTATAGATTTTGGGGCGGCACTGATTGCGCACGCCTTTGTACCAAGGCCCGCCCGTGTGCACGCTGTCGAATTTTCCGCGAAAATCCGTGCGCTTGTAGGACTCGCTCGCGACGACCTCGTCGACGTTGCCGGGCAGATCCGGGACGCCGTACTCGCTGATGCAGCCGGGCTGGCTGCCGTTGCGCACGCCCTTCCAGAGTCGCGCGAGCTCTTGCGGATCGCGCGCCGCGACCTTCTTCATGTCCGGGCTGTCCCACTCGACGTCGCCCAAGCATTTGTTCGTGTCACGAACGTAGCCATAGGGAAACGGCAAGTAGCGCGGCCCCTCGCAGGCCATCGTCCACTCCGACTCGGTGCACAGGCGCTTTCCGACCGCCGCACACTTGAGCTCCGCTTGGTGAAAGCGGTTCATGACCTCGGGCCGCTCGCCCTTCTGATTCGGCCACGTGTACGCGTCCATGCAGAAGCGCTTCTTCTGCTTGTCGCCGACGCAACGCGACCACGGCTCGAACTCTTCGCAGACGAGCTTGCGATTGCTCTTGTCGTACCAGCTCGACTTGCACTTGTTTTCGACGTCGGTGCAGTAGTCGCCGTCGACGAGCACCATGCCGGCGGGGCAGGCGTTTTCGCTCGTATTCGTGGCAGAAGCGCTCGCTTCGGGCGCGGCGCCCGCGTGCTCGCTCGCGACGGTCTGACTCGTGCTCGGTGCGGCGGACGAAGCCGGCGGCAGGCCTGGGACGGACGCTCCGCCACTCGCCGAGACGCCGCTCGCAACCGAGGCGCGCAGAGGTTCCGCGGGGGATGCGACCGGCGGAACCGGATTCCGTGACGCCGAACACGCCGCCACGAAAAAGAGAGCCGAAGTCAAAAAATTTCCGCGCATTCGCTCGGCACCCTACCAGAGCTCGTGTAAGAATCGGCTGAACTTGTCCCTAGGGCTCACGAACGAGGAGGCGGCTCGAGACGCGATGGGTGCGTTCGCGCGCCTGGGGCTCATCGGGGACGTGCACGCCGAGGACGAAGCGCTCGAGCTCGTGCTGGACGATTTTGCGCGCCGCGGCGTGGGCACCGTCCTCTGCGTCGGCGACATCGCGGACGGCCCCGGGGACGTGAATCGCTGCTGCGCCCTCCTCGAAGAGCGCGGCGTCGTCACCGTCATCGGCAACCACGACCGCTGGCTCCTCGCCGGTGAATGCCGTGAATTGGCCGCCGCCACGCCGAGCCACAAGCTCGACGCGCGGAGCCGCAGCTTCCTCGACGCGCTGCCCTCCACGCGCTCCTTCGCGACGCCGTACGGCAGTTTGCTGCTCTGTCACGGCATCGGCGACGACGACATGTCGGGGGTGAAGCCCGACCACTTGCGTCACGATCTCGAGCGCAACGACGCGCTCAAACGCGTGCTCGCGGGCCCGCGCTTCGACTGGATGGTGAACGGCCACACGCACCGCGCCATGGTGCGACGCGTGCGCCACCTCACCATCATCAACGCCGGAACGCTCTATCGCACCGACGAGCGGCGCGCCGTCGTCGTGGATTTCCCCGCGCGCACGGCCACGTTCTTCGAGGTGCTACCGACGGGCCTCTCCGAGCACGAGAGCGTGACGTTGCCGGACGTCGACGAGTGGAGTCGCACCTAGCCAAGGTGCGAGCGCGCGAAGGCGGACTCAACGGCACGTCGGCTGACGGTCTGCGCCGAGCCAGCAGGACGGCGAACGCCGCGCACGTCGCGGCAACGACGACGACCCCGCGGGAATGCACGGTCCGAAGCCTAGCATTCGCCAAGCCCGATGGATCGGCAAGCGCTCCGGCTAACGGGCCTCGGTGCCCCACAAGCGATCCGCGAGTCCCGAAGCACGCTCGACGCGCGTCGCGACCGCGTGACGGAGCACGCTCTCCGAGCCGAGGATCGTCACCTTCTTCCGAGCGCGCGTCACGGCCGTGTACACGAGCTCGCGAGTGAGCACGGGCGACGGCCGCTCGGGGAGCACGAACACGACCTCGGAGCATTCAGAACCCTGGGATTTGTGCACGCTGAGGGCAAACGCCGTCTCGTGCTGCGGCAGGCGCGCGGGCGAGAGTTCCCGCAGCGCTCCGGTCGTTTCACCGCGAAACCAGGCGCGGAGGGGAGCCGATGCGGACACGGAAGCGAGCACGCCCACGTCGCCGTTGAAGAGACCGCTGTCGTAGTCGTTCGCGACGACGATGACCGGGCGCCCGTCGTAAAATGAGCCGCGCGGCTCGAGCCGCCCGCACCGTCCGAGCGCCGCGGCGACGAACGCGTTGAGCCCCGCCACCCCGAACGGCCCGCGCCGGTGCGCCGCGAGCACGCGAAAGCGATCGAGCCGCGCGAGGCGTTCCGCCGGCGAGCCCTCGCGCAAATCACCGAGCTTTTCGGCGACGAGCGCCCCGAGCACCTCTTCGAGCTCGCGGCGGCCCGCGACGGGCACGAGCGAAACCGCGCCGCCGCGCCCGAGCACCTCGAGCGCCGCGGGGCCGTCACCCGCGTTCACCGCGCGCGCGAGCGCCGCGATGCCGCCGTCGTCGTCGAAACGATGGCTCTCCGTCAGGTGCACCATCCCGTCTTGGAGGCCCGGCTCGGTGTGCGCGCTCGCCTCCGGCAGGCGCATCCCCGCAAAATCCCCGATTTCACGCCGCAGCGCGCGCGAGACGCCCTGCCCCGCCCCGGCGTAAATGTCCGACAAGATCGCGCCGGCTTCCACCGACGCGAGCTGATCCTTGTCGCCGAGCAAGAGCAAGCGCGCGTCGGGGCGCACGGCGCGCACGAGCTTCGTCATCAACGCGAGGTCGACCATCGACGCTTCGTCGACCACGACGACGTCTTCGGGCAGCGGGTGCCGCGCGTCGCGCCGGAAACGAGTCGGCTTCGACGCTTGGAAGCCGAGCGCGCGGTGCAACGTGGACGCCTGCGTCGGGATCGCGAGCCGCTCGGGCTCGACCGCGAGGCTCGCGAGCGTGTCACGAATCGCGTCGCCGAGGCGTTGCGCGGCCTTGCCGGTCGGCGCCGCGAGCAAAATGCGATGGAGCGGGCGCCCCGTCGCGAGCGCCTGTTCCTGCAAGAGCACGAGCGCCTTCGCGACGGTGTACGTCTTGCCCGTGCCGGGCCCGCCGGAGATCACCGTCAGACGCCGGCGCAGAAAGACGAGCGCCGCGACACGTTGGAGCGCCCCGCGCGCGTCGGAAGCCGGAAAAAGCCGCTCGATGCTCTGGGCGAGCGCCACGGGCTCGAGCGTTTCCGCGGGCGGGTCGCGCCGCGCGAGCAGCGCTTCGGCGAGCGCCGCTTCGTAGTCGAAGTAGCGCTTCAGATAGAGCCGCCCGCGCGCGTCGAGCACGAGCGGACGCGGCTCCGCCTCGGCCGGCGCGTCGCCCGGCATGACCAGGGGACTCGCCATGAGCTCGTCCTTCCAGGCTTCGGCGGACGGCAACGTGAGGCCGTCGAGCGACTCCCCGTCGGCGTTGACGAACCTGCGACCCGCGAGCCGCCATAGGTCCACGCACGTGTGCCCGGCCTGCACCGCGGCGCTCGCGAACGCGGCGGCGAGCAACGCCGCTTCGGAACGTTCGTTCGCGAGCTCTCCTAGCGCGAGGGCGAGCTCCCGGTCGAAAGCCGAGAGCACGCCGTGCTCGACGAAGCGCTCGAGGCGCGTCGCGCTCGTCACGACGCCTCCACTCCGTCGAGCAGGGCCCCGAGCGCGGCGAGGCGCACGAGCGGCGGCTTCTCGAAGAAAATACCCGTATTTTGGCCGGGCTGCATGCCTTTGACGAACAGATAGAAGACTCCGCCGAACGTCGTTGCGTAGTCGTAGCCGGGCTCCACACGCTTGAGGAAGCGATCCACGGCGAGGGAATAGAGATGGTACTGGAGGTAATAGTGCGAGTCGGCCATCTCGCGCGCCATGCGCGGCGTGTCGTATTCGCTCGCGAGGTCGCCGAGGTGGTTCGTCTTGTAGTCGACGACGTACCAGAGGCCGTCGTGACGGAACACGAGGTCGATGTAGCCTTTGAGGAAGCCGCGCAGCGCTTCGAACCCGAGCCGTTCGAGACGCTCGGCATACCGCGCCGGCACCGCCTCACTCGGGTGGGCGCGAAACGCGCGTGCGAGCCGCGTCACGTCGAAGTCAGCGCGCGCGCCGCCTTGTCCGACCGGTACCCTGAACTCGAGCTCCGTGAAGCGCCGTTCGCGCGGCACGTCCGCGAGCCGAAAGCGGAACGGCGGCAGCTCGGCGTCGAGCGCGTCCATCACGGCGCGCACGGCGTTGCCGAGCAGCCGATCGCGATCCTCCGCCCCGTATTCGCGCGCGTAGCCGAAGCTCTCGAATTTTTGGCTCGCGACCTCGAGCACCTCCTCGGCCGTCGCGCTCGCGAAGTCGATGTCCTCGAAAATTTCGTGGAAAAAGTTGCCGGCGCGCGGGCCGCGCGGAAAATCGGCGAGCACGATGCGCTCGCTCGAGACGAACGGCGGCGCTTCGCTTTCATCGGCCGGCACCGCGAGCTCGACGGGCTCGGCGTCGTGATCGCGCGCGGCATCGTCCACGAGCGGCGTCTCGTCACGCGGCTCGTCGTGCGCGTGGCGCGTGAGGCCGGAGAAGCTCTCGGTGCGCTCGAAGCGCGTGATGGGCAACTCGACCGGGCGCGCCTCGAGCACGGCCGGATCACCGTGCGGCCGCGCGAGCCCCGGCGCGCCGTGTCGCGAGTGAACCCGCCGCACGGCGATGGCTCCGCCGGATGCCTCGGCGACCGCGTCGAGCACGCGCGTCACCTCGGCGTCCGTCACCTTGTCGAGGCGGCTCGTCTTGATCTCGCCGGACCATAAAAACGCCGGATCCGGGTGCAAAACGAAGCTGAACGCCGAGGTGCCGTTGCGAAAAACGATGGTCCAGAGGAGCGTACAGCGGTGCTGCGCGCGCGTGAGCGCGACGTACGCGACGCGCACCTCCTCGGCGATCGCTTCACGCCGAAAGATCTCGACGTTGCGCGCGCGCCGCTCCTTGTCGACGTCGACGTCGAGCCGCGCGACTCCGTTTTCATGAAAGAGCTTCGGCTGGCCGGGGATGTTCGAGACCGTCATGCCCGACCACAAGAACGGGCAGTACACGATCGGAAATTCGAGCCCCTTCGACTTGTGGATCGTGAGCACGCGCACGGCGTCGGCGTCGCTCTCGAGCCGGATCTCCGTGTGCTCGCCGCGATCCGCGTCGTCTTGCCGTTGCTCGCGCAGCCAATCGAGCAGCGCCGCCGGGCCGAGCTTGCGCTCCGACGCCGCGCGTTCGACGAGCTCGCTCAGGTGGAGCACGTTGGTCAGCCGCCGTTCGCCGCCCTGGCGCGAGAGCAAGCGTTCCGGCGCGTTCACCTCGCGCAGAAGCTGCCGAAACATGCGCAAAAACCCGCGCTCGGCCCAGAGCGCCTGCCAGCGTTGAAAGGCCTCCACCCAGCGCTCGAGCAGCACGGGGTCGTCGTCGAGCCGATCGATGGCGTCGCCCTTTTCACCGACGAGCACCGTCGCGAGCGCGCGCTTGCGTGCCGAGCCGCTGCCGGGATCCAACACGCCGTCGAGCACACGTTCGAGGTCGAGCGCCTCCTCCGACGTCCACACGCTCTTGTCGTTGATCACGACCGAGTTGATCCCGAGGTCGCGCAACGCGTCCTGCACGAGGAAGCACTGGTCGTTGTTGCGCGTGAGCACCGCGATGTCCGCGGCGCGCACGCGGCGGCCGGCGACGGTCGCGTCGCTCGCGAGCAAACGGGCGATCTCGGCGGCGACGACGCGCGGCGCCTGGTTCATGGCGTTCGCGCGCGGGAGCGCGACGGTCGGTTCCTCACGCACGAGCTGCAGTATCTCGAGGGACGCGCTGCCCGACGCGCTGGGCGCGAAAAAGGCGTTTTCTACGCCGGGCCGCGGCTCGATGCGCGGGTGCACGATCTCGGGGAAAACGAAGGTCTCCCGCGGGCAAAACAGCTGGTTGACCGCGGCGATGAGCCCCGGATCGGAGCGCCAGTTGACGCGCATCGTCGTCCGGCGCGCACGGCCGGCCGCGGCGAGATAGGTGAAGACGTCGGCGCCACGAAAGCCGTAAATCGCTTGCTTCGGATCCCCGATCAAAAACAGCGGCAGCCCGCCGTTGACGAAGACGCGCTCGACGATTTCCCACTGGATCGGATCGGTATCCTGAAATTCGTCGACCAGCGCGGCCTTGAAGCGCAGGCGCAAGCTCTCGGCGACGCTCGCGCCGCCGGGACCCGCGAGCGCCGCGGCGACGCGACCGAGCAGATCATCGAAGCCGAAAACCTTTTGGCGCTCCTTGCGCGCGGCAAGCTCCGTCGTCGCGTAACGCACGAAGTCGCGATCGAGGTCCATCAAGGCGCCGTCGGCTGCGGGCACGAGCTCGGCGCGCGGATGGCGCCGCACCTCACGCAGCAGGTTCCGCAGGCGCGGCAGCGGCGGATCGGGAATTTCGCCGAACAGCTCGGGCAGCTCCGCGACGTAGCGATGCCAGAAGTCGTAAATCACGTCCTCGTCGAGCTCTTCGAGGTCCTTCGCGAGCTCGGCGCCGTACGGCACGCCCGTGCGGAGCGCGTGGTCGTGGAGCACGCGGTGGCAGAAGCCGTGAATCGTCGTGATCGGCGCCTCGTCGAGCTCCGCGACGGCGCGCTTCAGCCGCTCGTGGCTCGCGGCGTCGCGATGCGCGTCGCAGATGCGCAAGAGATCCGGCTCGGTCTTCGCGAGCTCACCCGCGTTGCCGGCGAGCACCTCGAGCGCTTGGTGCAGCCGCCGCCGGATGCGCACGCGGAGCTCCGCCGTGGCGGCTTCCGTGAACGTCATCACCAAAATTTCGGACGGCGCGAGCTCCTTCTCGAGCACGAGCCGGAGCACGAGCAGCGTGATGGCGTGCGTCTTCCCCGTCCCGGCGCTGGCCTCCACGAGCGACGTGCCCGCGAGCTTCAGCGTCACGGCGTCGAACAGCTCCAGCACGGTCGCGGCGCGCGACGGCTCCGTCACGGCGCGCCCTCCACCAAATGCTCGAACACGGGGTCGTACACGCGCACGGCAAGCGCGTGAAATTCCGTCTCCTCGACGCGGCGTTCGTGCGTGTCGAAGGCCGGATCGAAGGGTGGTAACCGCTGATCGAAGGCGAGCGGCGCGTGGGGGTCGAGCTCGGTCGCGCTTTCGTATTCGTAGACGGCGGAGTTCAGCGCTTCGGCCGGGGTTTTCGGGCCTTTGGTCTTGGTGCCGCGGCGGATGCCGAAGAGGTAGCAGTGACTCACCTGGGCCATGAACGGGAGCGCGCGCGCCTGCCCCCGGACGAACAACGTCACGAGCTCGGCGAGAACCTCGCTCGCCCGCTCGCGCTCGAGCGCACCGAACACTTGCACGCGGGGACGCACGTTGTCGCGGTAGTCCTTGTCGCGCGAGACGAGCGTGCTCGTCAGCGCGTGACCCGTCGCCGCGAGCGCGACGTGGCGGATCCAGAGCTCGAGCAAGCGCCGCGGCGACGGCTTCGAGAAAGTGTGCACGACGCGACCGCCCGGGAACATGCCATCGACGGAGCCCGTGACCTCGGGTCCCTCGAGCAGCCTCACGTCGAGCTCGACCGGCTCGCGCTCGGCACCGGCGCGCCGTTCGCGCACGAGCTCCGCGATGCTGAGCGCTTCCTCGCGCCGGTCGTCGAGCACTTTGCGACCCCAGGGGCCGAGCGGCAGTTGACCCCGCCCGCGCAGCAGCCGCTCCGAAGCGTCCGGCTCGATCCCCGCGAGCGAATGTTCGAGCAGGAGCGCACCGACCTTCCAGCGGTCGAGCGCGTCGAGGTCGAGCGGTTCGCGCGCGCGCACCTCCGTTTGCTCCGGGTTCAAATAAATGCCGAGCCGCCGGTTCAAGAGATACGCGGGCGGTGACTTGAAGAAGCGCACCAGATCCTCGAGCGACACTTGCGCGGGCGGCGGCGGCGCCGACAGGTTGCCGATGAACGACGACTCCTCGCTCTCGAGCCGCACGAGGCCCTTCGCACCGCCCACGTGCTCGTACGCGTAGCTGAAGAGCCGCGGATCCGAAGCGTCGAAGTAGCGGGGACTGAAGCCTTGCAGGTGGTGTTGGAGCACGACGCCGTGCCGCCGTGTGCGTGCGCGTTCGGTGCCCGGCTGACCCGCCAGCGTTTCGAGCAGCTCGGCCATGCACACCGACGGCGCGAGCTCGCGATCGTCGCGCACGCTCTTGCCGGCGTACGTGACGATGAGCTTCTCGCGCGCGGCGCAGAGCGTCTCGAGGAACAGGTAGCGATCGTCTTCGCGCGGCGAGCGATCGCCCGGCATGCGGGGATTTTGGCCGTTCCGCACGAGATCGAACTCGACCGGACGCGGCGCGCGCGGGAACGCGCCGTCGTTCATCCCGAGCAGCGCGATGACGCGAAACGGGATGCTGCGCATCGGCACCATCGCCGAAAACGTCACGCCGCCCGCCAAAAAGCCGCGCTCCGGCGCGACGCCGTCGACGCGCCGCTCGATGAGGTCGCGCACGACGGCCACGTCGAGCGGCGCCTCGAAGCCGGCAAGCGTCGCCGCTTCCACCATGTCCGTGAGCGCGCGGCGGATGGGCGCGGTCTGCTGCAGCGTGTCCGGTGTCTCTTCGAAGAGCAGCGCGAGCAGCGCGGAAACGGCGACGGACCACTCGTGGAGCGGGCGCGGCCGCTCGAGCTCACGCAGCCAGCCGAATAGCGTGCGCACGAAACCCGCGAGCGCGCCGAGCAAGACGGCGTCGTTGCCCTCGACCTCGTCGTAGCCGACGAGCCCGCCGAACGCGCTCTCACCCCGGTTCGGCAGCGCGTAACCCAGTAAGAGCCGCTGGATCCCGAAGCGCCAGGTGTTCGCGCCGCCCGCCCCGGGCAAAGCCAAGGACTCGCGATGCGCCGCGTCCATGCCCCAGCGCACGCCGGACTCACAGACCCAACGCTTGATGGTGTCGGCGCCCGCCGCATCGACGCCGAGGCGTTGGCGCACGGCGGGGAGCAGCAAGAGATCGAGCAGCTCCGCCGCGGTGACGCGCCCGCGCACGAGGCCGAGCACGCGCAAGAACACGTCGCAGAGCGCCGAATCACGCCGGCTCCCGCGATCGGAGACGTGAAACGGCACGAAGCGCGGATCACCGGGTTCGCGCCGAAACGTCGCCTCCACGAGCGGGGCGTACGCTTCGATGTCGGAGACGAGCACGAGCACGTCTTCGGGCGTGACGGGGTCGTCGGCGCGCGTGAGGAGCGCGAGCAGCTGGTCGTGCAGCACCTCGACCTCGCGCGCGGCGCCGTGGCAGGAGTGCACGGCGATCGACTCGTTCGCGTCGAGCGGCGCGCTCGCGGCGGGCGGCGCGTGCGGGTCGAACAGGCTCGTTTGCAAAGCGCCGAGCAGCGTTTCGGCGCCGGGCGACTCGAACGCGTCGCGCCGCTCCGCGACGACGCCTTGCTCTTCGAGCGTCGCGGCGAGCACCTGCTCGAGCTCGACGCCCACCTGGCCGAGCCCGGCGAGCAGCGGGCGGCGCGCGTCGGGGCGCGGCTCGGGCTCGAGCTCCGGTGACGGCGCGAACAAGTAGAGGTGGACGTCGATGTGGCGCGCGAGCGCGACGAGCACCCGGACGAAGAGCGGCGGCAGCGTCGAGACGCCGAGCACCGAAACGCGCGGCGGCAAGGCGAGCTCGCGCGAGTCCGCGAGCCGTTCGAGCAACGCGGGCTCGAGCTCCCCAACGTGGCGACAGCGCAACCGCTCGAGCGCACGGCGAAAAAGCCGCGGCTGGAAGCGATCCTCCGGCCCGACGTTGACGTTGCCGCCGCCGGCCCACGCGCGCGCCCACGCCGGGCGATACGTGAGGTAGCCGTCGAAGACCGTCGCGAGCCGCAGCGAGAGCTCGGAGAGCCGAACGCCGTACGGGTCGTCCGCGAGGTAACGCGCGATTTCCGCGAAATCCGGCTCGGCGAGCAGGCCGGGCAAGACGGCGCGGATCGCCCACTCGAGGAGCTCCTCACTGAGCGGCTTCGTTCCGAGCGCATTTTGGCCGAGCGCGCGCCGCGCGACGTCTTCCACGAACGCGCGCGGGTACACGAGCGGCGTCGCCCACACGCCGAGCCGCCGCGAAAGCTCCATGGACAACCACACGCCCATGCCGCGCCCCGGCACGACCACGGCCTCTTGCGCGAACGCATTGCCGCGCGGTCGCTCGAGCTCGCTCGCAAGCGACGCGACGAGCCGCTCGACGCGATTGCTGCGATGAACGAAGAACGTCCCCATGGGCGGACAATCCATCTACGCACGGGGCGGGCGCGCCTCAAGGTCGTTCGCTCGGGCTCGGACATTGCGTGTCCCGGGCGCCGCGAGCCGATTTCGCCTGGCTCGCGGCTGGCGAGCGCTTTGCGGGCTCGGCGCGCTCCCGCTTGCGCCGCCCCCCAAAGTCACTAAAGTGCGTGCCCTTCGCGTGGCAAAGTCGCAAGCTGAAAGCGCCGAAAAGCCCCTGGTCGGCGTGATCATGGGCTCGAAGAGCGACTGGGAGACCATGCGGCACACCGCGGAGACGCTGGCCGAGCTCGGCGTTGCTCACGAGGTGCGTGTCGTCTCGGCCCACCGCACTCCGGACGAGATGTTCGAATACGCCGCGACGGCGCGCGAGCGCGGCCTCGAGGTGATCATCGCGGGCGCGGGCGGAGCGGCGCACTTGCCGGGCATGGTCGCGGCCAAGACGGGGGTGCCCGTGCTCGGCGTTCCGGTGGAGAGCCACGCGCTCCGCGGCATGGATTCGCTTTTGTCGATCGTGCAGATGCCGGCGGGCGTGCCCGTCGGCACGCTGGCGATCGGTCGCGCCGGCGCGGTCAACGCGGGCCTGCTCGCCGCCGCCATCGTCGCGCAGCGCCGGCCGGAGATCGCCGAGCGCCTCGAGCGCTACCGCGCGGAACGCAAACAAGGTGTCCTCGAGCAACCCGACCCCCGACGCTGAGCGCAAGCCCACGCGCGTCGGCGTGCTCGGTGCGGGCCAGCTCGGCCGCATGCTGGGCTTGGCCGGGCGCGAGCTCGGGCTGGATTTCATGTTCGTCGATCCGGTCGAGGAAACGCCGCCCGCGGCCTGCGTGGGCGAGCACCTCGGCCTCGACTACGACTCGCCCGAGGCGCTCGAGCGGCTCGCCGCCTGCGACGTCGTCACGTACGAATTCGAGAACGTGCCGGTAGCGCCCGCGCAGGCGATCGCGGCGCGAACGCGCGTGTTCCCGCCGGTCCTCGCGCTCGCCGTCGCGCAGGATCGTTTGCACGAAAAGACGTGCTTCGGCGAGCTCGGCATCCCGACGCCGCCCTTCCGCGACATCACGAGCGCGGGCGACCTCGCGAGCGGCCTCGCCGAGCTCGGCTACCCCGCCGTGCTCAAGACGCGGCGCTTCGGCTACGACGGTCGCGGCCAAGCGGTGCTGCAAACGGCGGACGACGCCGAACGGGCGTACGCCGAGCTCGGCACGGTGCCGCTCTTGCTCGAGGGCTTCGTCGCGTTCGAGCGCGAGCTCAGCTTGATCGGCGCCCGCAGCGCCAACGGCGAGGTGCGCTTCTACCCGCTCGTCGAGAACCACCATCGCGCGGGGATCCTCCGCCTCACGCTCGCGCCCGCGCCGAACCTCGCGCCCGAACGCCAGGCGCTCGCGGAAGGGTACATGCGGGCGCTCTTCGAACGCCTGGACTACGTCGGCGTGCTCGCGCTCGAGCTCTTCCAGATCGGCGGCCGTCTCATCGCGAACGAGATGGCCCCGCGCGTCCACAACTCGGGTCACTATTCGATCGAAGGCGCGCGGACGAGCCAGTTCGAGCAACACCTGCGCGCCGTGCTCGGGTTGCCGCTCGGCTCCACGGAGCTCGTCGAGCCGAGCGCGATGCTCAATTGCGTCGGCGCGCTGCCCGACGCCAGCGCCGTGCTCGCCGTTCCGGACGCGCACCTGCACGACTACGGCAAGGCGCCGCGCGAGCGCCGCAAGGTGGGCCACGTCACCGTCCGCGCTCCCGACGTGGGAACGCTCGCGGATCGCCTCGCGACCCTGAAATCCATCGTCGAACGCGCCGAGGTTGGGTAGAACGCGCCGAGTTTGGGGAACGCCCCGACTTTGGTTAGAGTCGCGCCCATGAAGCATCCCTTCAGCGCGCTCCTCGTGGCCTCGCTCACCGCGCTCGCACCGCAGGCTTTCGCGCAAGCCGTCCAGGGTCAGGCGAACGGGACCGCCAGCTTCCCGCCGAACCCGGCGTACCAACCGGCGCCCGCGTACTACCCGGCGCCGAGGCCCATCGAGAACATCGGGAAGACGGGCCAGTTCATCTTCGGCGTCGAGCGCATCACCGGGCTCTTCATCGACAACCAATCGCTCTCTTACAAAGATCCGACGACGCGCGCCCAAACCAAGTTCAGCTACAAATCGACCTCCTTC
This sequence comes from Polyangiaceae bacterium, assembly GCA_025936045.1. Taxonomy (GTDB): domain Bacteria; phylum Myxococcota_A; class Polyangia; order Polyangiales; family Polyangiaceae; genus PMG-095. Next base: position 20,183 of record JAICUB010000063.1, read on the forward strand.
GGCGTGCTCGGCGTGGACAGTCACAGTCCCTCCGCGCTGCCGCGCCTCGCGCTCGACTACGTCGTTTACCAAGGCTTCACGGTGGGCGGCAGCGTGATGCTCTCGACGCGAGGCATGTCGCTGAGCGGCTCCGGCCAGAAGCCCGCGGCCCCGCCGAGCGCGAACGACGACGGCATGACGCTCTTCGGCGGCGTGCGCGCCGGTTACGCCTACGCTTTCGACTCGACGTTCGCGATCTGGCCGCGCCTCGGCCTCTCCTATTCGTACATGACGTCACGGAGCGAGCTCGTCGATCCGCAGTCCGGCAAATCATCCGGCAGCTACGAGGTGCGCACGGGACTTAGCGCGTTGAATCTAGAAGTGCTGCTGGCCGTCTCTCCGATTCAGCACATCGTCGTGCTTGCGGGGCCGTACCTGGATGCAGGTCTAGGCGGAAGCTACACGGCGCTGCAGGAGAGTACGGAGTTCGACAAACGGAGTGCGAACCTGACATCGTTCGGCCTGTTGATACACGCCTGCGGCTACTACTGAGCCGAATTCGCTGACGCTGAAACTGGAAATATCCATGTTTTCAAGGGGTTGGAGAGCGAAGGGAACTTCGCTGGAGAGCATTTGACAGGCCAACCGCCCGGGGTGTAGGTAGCGGTCCTACACGCTCCACACTTCGACCAGGAGAGACCCATGAAAACCCTGCGCAAGCTGCTCGAGCGACTCCGCCTGCCGTTCCCGGTTTTGGCCTGATCCTCGGCAATGTCGGTCGGGCGAACACCGACCCACGAGAACGATCCCGCGTTGCGTGGCTGCTGCGCTGAATGCAGCCACGCGAGAGCCGTGCGCTCCGCGAAAGGCTCGACGTTCACCCTTTGTGAGCGCTCCGTCGAGGAGCCTCAGCGCTTCGCCAAATACCCGCGCCTTCCTGTCCTGCATTGTGAAGGTTTTCAAGCGCGGCAAATGTCTGGGGCGTACTGACCCACGGGAACTCCGCGGCCAACGTGAAGTTTTCGGCGGTAGCCGGGGGGCTGCTAGTCTTGCTATGAAACATCGTTCCCGGCGTTGGGTGCCTGGGAACGTTCAAGGGCAGGGCCATGGCAGCATTGGGGACGGCGGTCATTGCGGTTTTAATGGGCCTCTTGGCCTGGCGTGCGTCAGCGCGCGAACGCACGCGGCGCGAGCGGCCGCCCGCCACGCTCGAGCCGGGGTCACTCGTCCTCGTACGCACTCCCGATCAGAAGCAGCTGGTCGCGACGGTGCTGTCGCGCGGACCGAGTCATTTCTGGATCGAGCTCATGCCGGGGGACGCGCGCTGGTGGGTGCCTGCGACGGCGGTCGAACCGGCGCCGGATGAGGCGACGGCCCACCTCGTATCGAGTGACGACACGCTGATCAGGCGAACGCTTCGGCGAGAGCCTCGTCCAGTGTTGGATAGCGAAATTTGAAGCCGAGCGACTCGAGCTTGGCGGGCACCGCGCGCTGACCGGTGACGAGCGGCTCCGCACCTTCGCCGAACAAGAGCCGCAGCGCGAACTCGGGCACGCGTAACCAGGACGGCCGGTGGAGCGCGCGGCCAATGGCTCGGGCGACCTCGGTGTAGGCGAGGGCGTCCGGGGCCGCGACGTTCACGGCGCCGCTCACGCGCGGCTCGTCGAGCGCGAGTTCCAGCGCGGAAACCGCGTCTTCGAGGTGCACCCAGCTGAAGATTTGCCGGCCGGTGCCGATGGGACCGCCCGCGAAGAAACGAAAGGGCTTGGCCATGACGGCGAGCGGCCCCTGCTTGCCGCGCCCGAGCACGGCGCCGAAACGCGTCGACACGACGCGCACACCGAAGCGCTCGGCCGCGCGCGCTCGCTCTTCCCACTCGACACAGACGCGCGCGAGAAAATCCTTGCCGGGCGGTGACGACTCGTCGAGCGGCGCGTGCTCTCCCTCGTGCCCGCCGAAGTAACCGACGCCGGACGCGCACACGAGCACCGGCGCTCGGTGTCGCACCCGCCGCCACGCGGTGACGAGCGTCTCCGTGCTCTTCACCCTGCTCTCCAAAATCTCGCGTTTGACCCGCTTCGTGTAGCGCTCCCCGACGGCTTTGCGGCCCGCGAGGTGCACCACCGCCCGCGCGCCGTCGAGCGCCGACGGCACGTCATTCGGGTCCTCCGGGTTCCACCCGCCGACCGTCACGCCGGGCACCTCGGCGAGGTCGGGGGGAAGCTTCCCCGCCCGCGACAGGACGACCACCTGGTCCCCCCGGGCCGCAAGCCGCCGCACGAGCGCTTGCCCGAGGTAGCCCGTGCCGCCCGTCACCACGATCCTGCCGTGATCGGTCATCGAAACCCGAGGCGACTCCTTTACTACGGGGCGCCCCGTACGCGCCCCTTTCAGCCGGGAAAGAGACGTAATAAAGACGGGGCATGCGAAGCCGTACGTCCTTTCTGGCACCCACGTTGCTCACCGGTCTCCTCGGCATGGCGTGTGCGAGCGCTCCCGCCGCGCCGTTCGACTCGCTGAAGAACGCGAACGCCACCGCGTACCGGCTGCAAAACTACGAGCCCCAAGCCGCCACCGCGGCCGCGCCCGGTGCGGCCGCCCCCGGCGGCGTGGCGGCGATCCCCGGCGTACCGCCCGAGATCATGACGTGGATCCAGACCGGGGCGCAGAGCCTGCAACAGCTGATCCCGCCGGGCATCTTGCCGGGTGTCGGCGGCGCGCAAGCGGGTCTGCCCGCCGCGCCCGAAGCGCCGCGCTTCCACGGCTACCGCATCCTCTCGCAGACCCAGGTCATGGACGCGGACCTGCGCGAGAACCTCGGGAAGATCCTCGGCAGCGCCGACAGCTTCGACAACCAGTACGCGCGCTGCGCGCCCGGCGTCATCTATCCGGAGATGGGCCTCTCCTTCACCGCGGGCCCGACGGCGCAGCCGAGCGACGTGCTCATCTCGTTTTCGTGCAGCCAGGTGGTTTCGCGTAGCTTCGCGTGGCCGCATCCGGCGACGGGCATGAAGCCCTCGACGGTCAAGAGCCTGTCGGAAGTCGTCCAGAAGCTCTGGCCGGCGGGCACCTGATCGTTCCGCGCGGCTGAAATCGCGCGGTTTATCCTCGAGGGCTCGTGTACTTGCAGGCGCTGTTGAACGCTCCGCCCGCCGTATATGGGCTCGCGATAGGCGCGCTCGGCGTCCTCACGCTCGCGCTGTTCTTGCCGGCGCGCGAGCGGCGCTTCCTCCGCGGGCCGCTCGTCATGTTCCTCGTGTACGGCGCCGCGCGCCAGTCGGTCGAGCTCTTCCCGCCGAGCGACTTCGTCCCGAAGGTTCTGCGCTTCATCGGGGCGTTCGCGTGGTGCGCCGCGTTCATTCGCGGGCTCTTCGTCCTCTTCTCGAGCGAGCGCATCACGCGCCTCGTTCGCCCCTGGCCGAAGATCGTACGCGACATCGTGCAGGGCGTGCTCTACGTCGGCGCGGGGCTCGTCTCCTTGCGTGCGGTCGGCGTCGAGCCCGGCTCGCTGCTCACGACCTCCGCGCTCCTCACGGCCGTCGTCGGCCTCTCGCTGCAGGAGACGCTCGGTAATCTTTTCGCGGGCCTCGCGCTCGGGAGCCAGCAAACGATCGCGGTCGGCGATTGGGTGCGCTTCGGTGACGCTCCCGACGCGTTCGGGGAAATCACCGAGATCAACTGGCGCGCGACGCATTTTCTGACGGTCGGCCGCGTGCAGGTGGTCGTTCCGAACGGCGTGCTCGCGCGCTCCACCGTCACGAACTACTCGCGACCGACCCACCTCGCGGGCATCAGGACGGAGGTCGTCTTGCCGTATAGCATCACGCCGGAACGCGTGCGCGCCGTCGTGTTACCGGCGTTGCGCGGCGTCGACGGCCTCGCGCTCGAGCCCCCGCCTTCCGTCTTGGTGGGCGCGTTCAACGACTACGGCGTCGCGTACTCCGTGCGCTACTTCGTCACCGAGTACGGCCGCCGCGACTCGATCGAAAGCGCCGTCCGCCAGCGCCTGCTCTACGCCCTCGGGCGCGCCAACATCGAAATCCCCTTCCCGTTCCACCAGGTCGACCTCGTCGGCCCGGCCGCCGCCAAACTCGCGGGGCTGAGCGCACCCGCCGCACATGCCGTTGCCGACGTCGCCGCTCGCCTCGCCCGCAGCGAAGTCTTCCGCGGCGTCGACCGCGCGGCTCTCGCGCGGCTCGGCGAGAGCGCGCACGTGATGCTCTACTCGCCGGGTGAAATCGTCATCCGTCAGGGTGATCCCGGCAGCGAGCTCTACGTCCTCGAACGCGGCCAGGCCGAGCTCGTCGTGGGCAACGAGCAGGGCATGCCCGTTCGCCTCGAAGTCCTCGATCCGGGCGCCGTCTTCGGTGAAGCCGCCTTCCTCACGGGCGGCCGCCGCATGGCCACGATCGTCGCCCTGAGCGAGTGCGAGGTCCTCTCCGTCCCGAAGAACGCCTTCCACGACCTGCTCGAAAAGAACCACGCCCTCTCCGAGCGCCTCACCAACGTCCTCGCGACGCGCATGGACCTCCTGAGTCAGGCGCTCAACAAAGCCGCCGAAGCCGGCCTCGACGAGGACCGCCGGAGCGACATGCTCTTCGAACGCATCCGGCAGTTTTTCGGGCAGTAGCGCTCGACCATACCGGAAGCCATACTGGCGTACGGCCGGTGCCTCGAAGCGCGTTACGGTAAACCTTCCGGCGGAGCTCCTGGCGGATGCACAGAAGGTTTCGAGCGCGGGCATCACCGCGACGCTCGTCGAAGGATTGGGGCTGGTCGCCCGCCGTCGAGCGGCCGAACAGGCTACTTCCGCGGCCCTGGCGGACTAGCGCTCGACGGCCTACTTCGCGAGGGGTTGGTCCTCCTCGCGCCGCTCGTCGCCGCGGAGCTGCTGAGCGCACCGCTGACTCGGACCGAGCAGCGCGAGTTGACGGACCTCATCCACTCTCTGCCCGTGCATCCGACGCCAGTTGCGCATTGGTGCGGCGTCGGCGAGCTCCGAGCGAAGCTATCGAAGGTGGGCATCGCTGTCTCGACACCGGACGCGCACGTCGCTCAATGCGCGCTCGAAGCCGGCGGAGCTCTTTGGTCCCGCGACGCCGTTTTTTCCAAAATCTCCAAAAAATTGGGACTGAGCCTCTTCACGAACGGCTCGGCGCCCGGCAGGGTGTTTTGCGGCCCCGCGCCGGAGTGCGAGCGCACCGAGATTCACCGGACCTCGCCCCGTCCGCGACGACGAGATCAAACGCGACGACGAATTCGACGCTGCCCGGTCGCGACGGTGGCGCCGTTCACTTCGAGCAATTTGCTCGGCTCACCCGGCGCGTCTTCGTTGTCCCCCAAGATGCGGACGACGCGTTCGAGGAACGGCTCCACGCCGAAATGCCCGTTTACCAGCGTCTCGGCGGCGTCATCCTTCGCTCGCGCCAGCGCCGGTCAAAATTGCACAAAACTCGGCGTCCGGCTGACCTTCGGCCTTCTTGCCTGCCATGAACTCCCGTCCGAAATCCTCTTCCGCGGCGAGAGCATTATGCGCCGCGCAGCGCAGGACGAGATTCGACGCATGGTGCTGCCCACCCGCAGCGAACGGTATCAAGTGGTGAAATTCGAGG
>JAICUB010000030.1 GCA_025936045.1 Polyangiaceae bacterium
CTTCCGGTGGGGCGCTGCACTAGGGCGGACGCGAAGCGGACGCGGGTCTGGGGCGGAAGCCCCAGCGAAAAGCCGGTGCACGTCCCGCGAGGCGGGACCAACCATCGCTCGCGATGGTTGCGCCTATCTCATAGGCGGTGCCCTAGTCAATCTGAGAGTTCCGGCTCGCCGAGGGTCTCCACGGGCGCGCCCGCGAGCGCGAGGAGCGCGCCGAGCGCCGGGATCACGGCGAGCCAACTCATGACGACGAGCGGATCGGCGCCGCTCCGGACCAGCAGGCCGACCGCATACGGGAAAGGCGCCGTCACGATGCGACCGACGTTGTAAGTGAAGCCGCCGCCCGTGCCGCGCAGGCGCATGGGAAAGAGCTCGGGGAGGTAGAAAGGGAACGAGCCGAAGACGCCGAAAATCGTGAGCCCGATGCTCGCCATGAGCCAGAGGCGCGTGGTCGGCGGCCAGTCGGGGACGAACGTGACGAGCAGCGCCACGACGCTCGCCGAGAAATAGATGCGGTAGAGGTTTCTGCGTCCGAGCGAGGCGATGGGAATGGTGAGCAGTGTGCCGACGAGTCCGCCGACGTTGAAGGCGTTGCTGCCGAGGGTAATGAACTCGGCGCGCGTCGCGGCGAACGCCGCGGGCGGCAACTTGAGCCCGACGGCGAGGTGCACGGCCACCGCTTGAATGAAGGAGCTCGAGCTCCACCACGTGATGAGCGCGACGAACGACATCGCGAGCCCGCCGATCGTCCGCCGGCGCTGCGGCGGCACGAACAGGTCGGCGACGGCCGGCGCGTCGGCGGGCTTCCACGCTTCCGGCTCCTTCACCTTCCTGCGGATGAGCACGGCGGCGCCCGCGGGGATGAGCCCCGTGAGGAACACGACGCGCCACGACAGGTTCGGATCGGAGGCGATGGCGGTGAGTCGGTGCGTGAAGGTGTCGTTGACGAACGTCGCGAGAAAGAGCCCGGCGGAGGCGGACGTGTAGAGCAGAGCGCCCGTGACGACGCGTTTTTCGCGCGGCATGCTCTCGGCGACGAGCGTCGCGCCGGCGGCCCATTCGCCGCCGATGCCGAGGCCCGAGACGAAGCGAAAAAAGGCGAGAACCCAGATGTTGGGCGCGAACGCGCAGGCCGCCGTGCCGAGCGCGTACGTGAGCATGGTCAAGAGCAGCGTGCGCGAGCGGCCGAGCCGATCGGTGATGCGGCCGAAGAAGATGCCGCCGATCGCCCAGCCGATCAAAATCACGCTCGTCAGCACGGCCGTCCAAATGAAGACGACCTTTTGCGTCGCCGGAGTGCCCGGCGGCAGGTGCATCAGGCTCGGCACGCAGATGGGCGCGACGAAGTTGAAGAGCAAGCCGTCGAAGACGTCGAAGCCCCAGCCGAGCCAGGCCGCGAACAGGACGAGCCACTGGTAACGCGTAAGTCCGAACATGAACCCTCGTCCGTGGAGTGAGGCGCTCGGTCAGTCCGCGCCGAGGAGCCGCTTCGCGCCGCCGACCCAATCGTCCTTGCGGATGCGCGCGGCCTTCACTCCGATTTTCTGAGCGATGCGCTCGATGTCGGCGTCCGTCCAAGCGGCGACGTGCTCGAACGCGGTGACGCCGTGCGCTCGCAGGAGCTTCTCGATTTTGGGACCGATGCCCTTCACGAGCTTGAGATCGACGGGCTCGGGCGCGACCGGCGCGCTCGAGGCGGAACGGGCGTTCGCGAGGGCCGCTTCGAGCTCGTTGATACGGCCGCGGAGCTTGAGCTCGACATCCGGATCGAGCGTGGGGGGAGCGGGGGGCTCTACCGGTTTGCCCGCCGCCGCCGCTTCGAGCTCGTCCAGGCGAGCGCGGGTCCGGGCAAGCTCGGTCCGCAAGCTGTCACGCTCACTGCGCGCGTTACGCAGATCCGCCTGCACGCTCGCGAGATCGTGCCGCACCTGCACGAGCTGATTGGCCAGGTGGAGCGCGCGCGCCTCGGCGCTGATCGCGGGGCTCCCGGACGGGAGCGTCTGAGGCGCCGCGGTCGAGCCGGGGATGACGGACGGCGGCGGCAAGCCCGAGCTCCGCAGCGGCGGTGAACCGGACGGCCGCATGCTCGGCGGCTGAGGCCGCATGCTCGGCGGCAGTGGCGGCGCGTGGCCCTCGGGGGACGGCGGCACCGGGCGCGAACGCACGGGGGGCGGCGGCGGCCCCGACGATTTGGCGAACCCCGCCGGCGCGGTGAACGGCGAGGAGGGCGTGGGCGGTGCGGAACGCTCCGGCGACGGCGGTAGGCCGCTCGGTATCGTCACCGGTGGGGCGGGCGTGACGCTCGGGAGCGTGGTCCTTTGGAGCGGGGCAGGACCGTCCGGACGCGGCACCGTGAACGAGGGTCGCGGAGTGACGGCAGGCCCCGCGGGAGCGTGGGTTCCCGGCGGCGGCGCGCCTTGCTCCGGCTTGTCGCTCATCTCACCCTTGCCTATAGCGAAGATCGACGCCGAGAAAAAGCCCGGGATCCCGGGTGAAACATCGCGCGCGCCCTCGTAGTCGGCTTCTTCCGTCCGGCCGCGCGCCGTGAGACAAGGTTATCCGTGCAGAAGATCGACGTCCGCCCAGAAGACCGCCCCTTGCACGAGGACATGCGTTACCTCGGCACCGTCCTCGGCAACGTGGTCCGGCGCCTGCAAGGCGAGGCCACATTTAGAGCCGTCGAGGACCTCCGAGTGCAGTCGCGGGCCCGCCGGCGCGGCGAGCCCGGCGCTCCGACGCTCGAAGCGATGCTGACCCGAGTTGACGCGCTCCCGCTCGAGCTCGCGGCGCCGGTCGCGCGGGCCTTCACCCTGTTCTTCTTCTTGCTCAATACGGCCGAGCAGGTCCACCGCGTGCGGCGCCGCCGTGCCTACGAGCGCGACCCCGCCGCCGAGCCGCAGCCCGGGAGTTTCCGCTGGGTCTTCGCCAAGCTCGCGGCCGAGGGCCGGACGCCCGCGGACGTGCGGGAGCTTTTGCGCGGGCTCGAGGTGCGGCCGGTGCTCACGGCGCATCCGACCGAGGCCACGCGCCGCACGCTGCTCGCGCTCCAGTCGCGCTTGTCCGAGGCGCTCATTCAACGCCAGGAGGCGTCGCCCGCCGAACGCCGATTGATCGAGTCCACCATCGAAACGGAGATCGAGCTTCTCTGGCTCACCGACGAGGTGCGCCGCGATCGTCCGAGCGTGCTCGACGAGGTGAGCTCGGCCATCTACTACCTCGAGGATCGCCTGGTCGGTGCGACGGCGGCGGTGCGTGCGAGCGCCGAGCGCGCGTTTCGCGAAGCGTTCGGTCGCGACCTCGGCGTGCCGCTCCGCATCTCGCTCGGCAGCTGGGTCGGCGGCGATCGCGACGGTAACCCTTATGTAACGCCCGAAATCACGCTGGCCGCCGTGCGCCGCACGGGCCACGCGCTGCTCGCCCTCTACCGGCGGCGCATCGATGATCTCGTGGGCAAGCTCTCGATTTCCGATCGCCTGACGCCCGGCACCGAGCCGCTGCGCGCCTCGCTCGACCAGGACAAGCTGCTCCTGCCCGCAATCTGGGAGGCGAACCGCCGCCGCGACGCGCACGAGCCGTTGCGCCTCAAGCTCACGTTCATGGCCGGCCGCATCGAAGCGCTGCGGCGCGAGATCGCGGCGCGTGACGCCGGCCGGCCCGAACGCGTGCTCGGCGCGTACACGCGGCCGAAGGAGCTCATCACGGATCTCATGCTCGTGCGCGAGGCGCTCATCGCGAGCAACGCCGATCGCGCGCGCGAGGCCTTCATCGAGCCGTTCATCGCCCTGGTCGAGGTGCTCGGCTTCCACGGCTACGACCTCGATCTGCGCGAGGAAGGGACCATGCACACGCGCGCGCTCGACGCGATCGCGGCGACGAACGGCAGCGCTCCGCTCGACGGCGCCGCGTTGCGCCACGAGCTCGCGGGCCGGCGCCCGCTCGTCTCGCAGCACGCTCCGCTCGAGCAAGAGCCGCGGCAGACCTGCGAGGTGTTCCGCACCATGCGCCAGGTGCAGGAGGAGCTCGGCGAAGCGACCGCCTCCACGTACATCGTGTCGATGGCGAAGACGGAGGAGGATCTCCTGCGCGTGCTCGTGCTCGCGCGCGAGGCCGGGCTCGTCGATCTCGCGGGGGATCCGCCGAAATCCAGCCTCGACGCCGTGCCGCTGTTCGAGACGCGGGAGGACCTCGTCAATTCGCCCGCGATCATGCGGAGCCTGTTCGAGGACGCCGTGTATCAAAAGCAGCTCACGGCGCGCGGGCGTCACCAAGAGGTGATGATCGGCTATTCGGACTCGGCGAAGGACGTCGGCGTCGTCGCGTCGTCGTGGGAGCTCTACCGCGCGCAGGAGGGGCTCGCGGAGGTCGCGCGCGACCACGACGTGAAGCTCACGCTGTTCCACGGGCGGGGCGGCACCGTGGGGCGCGGCGGCGGCTCACCCGTGTACCGCGCGCTCACGGCGCTCCCGCCCGGCACGTTGACCGGCCGCATCAAGATCACCGAGCAAGGTGAAATCATCGCGCAGAAATTCGGGCTGCCGGCCATCGCGGAGCGGAGCTTCGAAGTGATGATGACGGGCACGATCATGGCGGCGCTCTCGGACTGGCGCGAGGGTTTGCCGGCCGGCAGCGAGGCGCGCTTTCGCGAAGTGATGGAAGCCATGAGCGCGACCTCGCAGCGCGCGTTCCGCGCCATCGTGCACGAGGAGCCGCGGCTGTTTCAGCTGTTCCTGAAGGCGACGCCCGTGCGCGAGCTCACTCACGTTCACTTCGGTTCGCGACCGACGTACCGCGAGCGCGGGGTCGGGACGATCCAGGGCATCCGCGCGATCCCCTGGAATTTCGGCTGGACGCAGATGCGTCTGATGGTATCGGCGTGGCTCGGCGCCGGCGCCGGCCTCCGCTCGGCGATGAGCACGCCGGGCGGCCTCGAGCTCGTGCGACAGATGGCGAAGAGCTGGCCCTTCTTCGACGATCTGCTCGACAAGCTCGAAATGGTGTGCGCCAAGGCCGACCTCGAAGTGGCGCGGCTCTACCTCGATCGCCTGGGCGGCGATCCGGAGCTCGTGAAGCTCATCCTCGACGACTTCCAGGCGACCGTCTCCGCGTTGCACGAGGTCCGCCAGCGCGACCTCATCGCCGATCATCGCTTCCTGCAGGGGTCGCTCGCGCTTCGGAACCCGTACGTCGATCCCCTCTCACTCCTGCAAGTGAGCCTGCTCGCAAAGAAGCGCGCGCTCCCCGACGACCACCCCGACCGCGCGCTCCTCGATCAGGCCCTCGGCACGACGTTGAACGGCATCGCTCAGGCGATGCGCAACACGGGCTGAGAGACTGAGCGCGCGTCGCCGCGCGATAACGCGGCGCGTTCGACGCAACCGCCGCACGAGAAGAATTCGTCCGCGAAAGAAAATCGGGAACCGGTCCCCGCGCTCCCTGAAAAACTGCTGCGTGCGCCGCCTGTGGGGAAAGGTACGCGCGCGCAAAACGGTGAGCTTCTTCGAACGTTATCGCTAAGCTCGAGTTACTGCTGAGGGTTACCGCGGGAGCAGGAACCGAAGGCCCCCGAGCTTCGTAAATACAAAGGACGACCTCACTCCTCATGCGTCCCCATCTCACGCTCGAACGCGCCAAGTCGATTCTGGAGCGCCGGCTCTTCCTCAAAGCCATGGGGCTCGGTCTCGCCGCGCCCGTGGCGTTTAAGCTCGCCAAGTCGGCGACGGCCGCTTCGGCGGGCCCGCCGAAGCGCTTCCTCGTGATGTACCTGCCGCACGGGACGGCGATGGAGCACTTCAACCCGAAGATGGGCGGCGACGGCACCGATCCCACGAACTTCGCCCTCGATATGACCGGCGAAGCAATCCTCGGTCCGCTCGAGGCGTACAAGAAGTGGGTTAATGTCTACCAGGGCTTTCAGTACCCTGGCGACTACCCGACGCACGAAGGCATCGTCAACATCCTGTCCGGCGCCGATACGGGCGACATCACGACGCCGCGCATCACGCTCGAGCACGTGATCGCGAAGGGGCTGGGCGTTAAGCCGCTGATCCTCGGTGCGTGTTCGCACCAACTGTACTCGATGGATCTGCACGGCATGCTGTTCTGGGACGGCAGCGCCGCCGTCGAACCGCAGAAAGACCCGTCCGCCGTCTTCGACAAGCTCTTCGCGGGGCAGACGGGCACACCGACGCCGACTCAGAGCGCCGACGACCAGCTGCGGAGCGCCATGCTCGACATCACGACGGCCGAGCTCACCGACCTGCAGAAGAACGTCGCGTCGCTCACGAGCGAGCAAACGAAGCTGAAGTCGCACCTCGACGCGATCGCGGCCATGAAGGACGCCGCGAGCACGGGCGGCGGCGCCGCGGTGGCCTGCTCGAGCTCGACGCTTCAATCCGTCGAAGCCGTGCGCAAAGCGAGCGCTGGGCAAGTAATCAACTCCAGCCACTCGAACGACTATTTTTATCAAGAGTCGAATTTCCGCGCGATTTTCCAAGCGCAGCTCGACCTCGTCGCCAAGGCGCTGATCTGCAACGCCGCACAGGTCATCGGCCTGATGCCGATGTACGCGACCTGTGAGCTCGATTTCAGCTTCATCGGCGGCGGCCTCGGCGGCTCGAGTGGCTGGGGCCACCACGGCGGCTTGTCCCATACCGGATATCAGCCAAATCCGTCTGCCATGTACAACTCGCCAGTATCGACGGACAACGCGCTCGAAGCCACGCGTGCGACGTTCGGCCGCGCTCAACGCTGGTTCTTCGAGCAGCTCACGACGAACGTGATCTCCCTGCTGGCGAAGACGCCCGATCCGGCGGCTTCAGACGGCAGCACGGTGCTCGACAACACGCTCATCTACGTGACGAGCGAAATCGGCGACAGTCAGGATCATCTGCGTGTCAGCGAGATCCTCTCCCCGCAGCTGCCGTCATACCTCCCGATGGTATCGATCGGAGGTGCGGGTGGCGGCATCGTCAGCGGCCAAGTCCTCACGCTGCCGATCCCGAAGCAGGGTTCAACGTCGCCAGCCACTCGCCCCGCGACCGACGTCTACCTCACACTCGCGAAAGCGATGGGCGTCACCGCCACCTTCCCCGGCACGACCGGAACGCTTTCGGGGGTGCTCGCGTGAAGCACCTCGGACTCGGCCTGGTGCTCATGGCGAGCGGCGCGTGTCTCGCCGCGTGCAGCGCGGGCAGCGCCGTCGGCGGCAGCGGTGACTCACCCGGTGCAGGCGCGGCGACCGCCACCGGCGGCAAAGGCGGTAACACCGGCTCCGGAGGGAGTGGCGCGACCGGCACGGGAGGCAGCGCCGCGAACGGAACGGGCGGCGCGAACGGCGGCACCTCGGGGACCAGCGGGACGAGCGGCGCCTCGGGCACGAGCGGCACCTCGGGCACCAGCGGGACGAGCGGCACCTCGGGCACGAGTGGAACCGGCGGTTCCAGCATGGTGACCGCCTGCCCGAGCGCTCAAATCGGCAGCCCCGCACTGCGCCTCCTCACCCGGCGCGAAATCGAAAACACCGTCAACGACATCTTCCCGTCCGTGAAAGGCAAATGGACGGATTCGCTGCCGGCGAACATCACCGTCGCTTCGGGCTTCGACAACGACGTCTCGGCGGTCGTCGGTAATCAGCTCGCGAGCTCGCTCTTCGACACGGCGCTCTCCATCGCGACGGCCGTCACGGGCAGCGGGTTTCAAAACGTGCTCGCCTGTGCCGGTACCACCAAAGATCACACTTGTGCGAAGTCGTTCCTCGACACCACGGGGAAGCTCTTCTTCCGGCGCGCGCTCAGTGACACGGAAGAAAACCGCTACCTCGCGCTCTTCGATCAGGGTCTCGCGGCGTCCGACTTCCCCACGGCGATGAAGTGGGTGATTGCCGGGCTCATCCAGTCACCGAACGTCGTGTACCGGAGTGAGCTTGGAACCGGCAGCGGCACGCGCACGCTCACCGGCAGTGAAATCGCGACCGAGCTCGCCTACACCTTCGGCGGCAGCACGCCGAGCGCCGATCTCATCACGCAGTTTACGAGCGGCTCCGCGCCGAGCGCGGATACCCTCGCGGCGACAGCTGCGAGCCTGCTCCAGACGGACAACGGCAAGCTCGCGTTCCAGCACTTTTTCGCGCAGTACCTCACGTACGAGGGCACCGCGGGCATCACGCGCACGCTCACCGACCCGGCGCCGAGCGTGCAATACGCCGCCGTCGCGGGCGACATGCTGACGGAAACGCAGTCGTTCATCGACAAAGTCGTGCTCGCGGGCGGCTCACTGAGCGACCTCCTGACGTCCAAAAAGACGTATCCGACGTCGAGCCTCGCGCAGTACTACGGCTTCCCCGCGCCCGGCGCCGACGGCTCCGTGACTCGACCGAGCGGCCAGGGCGCCGGCGTGCTCGCGCAGGGCTCGTTCCTCTCGACGCACGCGAACAGCGACTACTCTTCGCCGACGCAACGCGGCCTCTTCGTCTACTACCGGCTGCTTTGCCAGCCGAAGCTCTCGCCGCCGAACGGCATGGCTCCGCCCTTTACGACGAGTGAAACGAGCGCGGCCACGACCACGCGTCAGCTCTACGAAGAGGCGCACATGACCAGCAACAACTGCAAGGGCTGTCACGCGCAGTTCGATCCGGTCGGCTTCGGCTTCGAGAACTTCGACCAGGGCGGTCGCTTCCGAACCCAGCAAAACGGCCAGAACGTCGATACGACGGGCAACGTCATGCTCGAGGACGGCACGATGCTGTTCTCGTTCAAAAACGAAGAAGATCTGGTGCAGCAGCTCGCAACGCAGCCGGAGGTCGCGCAGTGCTTCTCGGCGTACCTGTCGGCCTACGCGTTCGGCACCTCGGCGGCTTGCCTCGGTTCGAGCAACGCGCAGGGGCTCGCGGACGGCTCGCTCAGCATCGTGCAGGCGTTCGCGAACCTCGCGAAAGAGCCGAACTTCACGCAACGCGCCGCCCCGTAGTTCCCCCGCGAGAGCGCGCGAGCGCTCGGGCGAACAGGAACGAGCATGCTAGCTTCGTCGGCATGCTTCGATCTCTTTCCGGGCGGCCCGAGCTCGCGTTCGCCCTCCTTTTAGCGCTCGGCACGGCTTGCCACTCGAGCGCCGACGACGACCACACGGGCGCCGCCGGCAGCGCGAGCTCGAGCGGCGGGACGGGCGGCGAAAGCGGCGGAAGCGGCGGCGCGCCCGCCGGCGGCGCGTCCAACGCCGGCAGCGCGGGCACCACGGTAAACGCGGCCGGCACCGCGGGCAGCGTGGCGGAGACCGATCCCGTCCCGCCGGGCAAGCCGTGCGACACCGCGCTCCTCTGCGACGACTTCGAAAGCTACGACAGCGCGCCGAACGGCAAATGGACGCTCCACACGAGCGCCGGCGGCGCCGTCGTCATCGACACCACCCAGCACGCCTCCGGCGCCAAATCGGTGAAAGTCAGCACCCAAGCGTCGAGCAGCGTCACCGCGATGCTCCGCATGCAGGACCCCTCCGTCTTCCCCGTGCCCGGCAACGTCGTGTACGGACGCATGCTGTACTACCTCGAGTCCGCGCCCACGCAATCGGTGCATTGGACGCTCATCGCCGGCCTCGGCGTCGTCCCCGGGCAGACGTATCACGCGGTCTACCGCTACGGCGGCCAGACGCCGCTCACGCAGGGGACCACCTTCCTCGGCAGTGAAATGATGGCGAACTACGACACGCCCGACTGGTATTCGGACAAGAGCACGCCCGGCAGTGACTGTTGGCATCACGCAAACGGTCGGGTGATGCCCGTCGGAAAATGGACGTGCATCGAGTGGAAATTCGACGGACCGAACGACGGCATGAAGCTCTGGCTCGACGGCGTGGCCGCGACGGATCTCACCATCATGGGTCACGGTGACGGCAACAATCAGGACGGCTGCGTGAACGCGAACAACGACAGTCCCTGGGCGGCGCCCACGTTCGCCTCCTTCGACCTCGGCTGGGAGTCGTATCAAACCGACGACGCGCGCACCGCCTACATCGACGACGTCGCGATCTCGACGACGCGCCTCGGCTGCCCGCAATAGGCCCGCCGCGCCAGGCGCTTCGCGCCGCCCGGAGCGCCCGCTTCGTCATCTCGCGCTCGATGCGCGCGAGCACCGGGTGGTCGACGCCCGCGCCGCGCATGCGCGCGAGCTCCGTCGACAGCGCGTCCGGGAACCGCTGACATGGGCAAAAGAAAACGATCGCTTACTTCTGCAAATGTTCGATCGCTTCTCTTTCGTGAGACCGGCGTTAGCCGCAAGCGTGCCGCGCCGGCCGTCGTATAACCCGTACACTCCGGGCTTCAGCGTTCGGCCGTGCGCGCGAGCAGCACTTCGAGCGAGAGCGCGCCGAGCAGCGCTTTGTTGATCGGGCGCATCGCGTCCCAGAACACGCGCGCCTCGAAGAACTGCTCGGCGAGCGACGAAGACAGCGCACGCTCGAGCTCCGTTGCCTCTTCGGAGCTCGAGCAGGGCAAAAAATAACTCGTATCGTCCAGCAACACGGGGCGTCCGGCGTACGGAGCGAGCGCGCGAAACGCGAGCTTCTTGTGCAGCGCCGACGTTGCGACCTTGTACGGCGCGAAGCTGTACGGACCGACACCGAACATCGCGAACGGCGGCTGGCGCGCGTAAACGCGACTCTTGCGCGCGGCAAACGCCGCGGCATGCCGCTCGAGGTAACGCCACGTCGCCGGGGCGCGCTCGCGGATGAGCCGCGTGTCCTCGCCGATTTTCTGCTGCGTCACGAGCACGAAGCGCCGGCCCGCGCCGCGGCCGCTCGCGAGATCGCTGGCTTTGCACAGCGGAAAAACGTGGTCGGGCTCGAGCGCGACCCGCTCGCCGAGTCCATTTTTCAGCCCGCCGTCCTCGAGCACGAGCTCCATCACGCGCGCGAGATCGTGCTTGATGCCGGAGCGCCACGCGAGCCGGCTCGGGCCCTCGAGCTCGAGCGTCGCCTGGTACGCCTCGATGTCGCCGTGAACGCGCCCGCCCGCGATGCCGAGCTCGGTCGCGGGAAGCTCGGCGTGAAGGCTCGCAAACACGGGCCAGCGCGCGCCACGGGCGCCCTCCGGTGGCGGCGCGCCGCCGCGCACGACGAGCAACACCGCCGACACGGCCGCGGCGAAATGCACGCGCGCGTCCACGGCGTACACGGCGCCCGCGAGCTCCCAACCGCGCGCTCGGCTCTGTTCGAACAAGCGCCGCGCGACCGCGCTCTTGCACAGCATCGCGAGCGTGAAGCGCCGCCCGCGCGCGGCGTCGAGCAAGCGAGCGAGCATCCACTCCGAAATATCGAAGTTGCTCTTGCCCGTGAGCGCGTCGTAGCCGAGCTCGCGCTTGAAATTGCTCTTTACCGGCAGGTTCGTCCCGGAGAAACCGCCGAGCGTCGAGCTCGTCACCCACGGCGGATTGCCGATGACGAGCAGCGGCTCGGGCAGCTCCGCGAACACGCGCTCCCAATCAAGCGCGAAAAAATCCGCGTTCGCGACCGATGCGCGCCCGCCGAGCGCGCGGCGCGCCTCCTCGACGTACACGTCCGAGCGATCGAAACCGACCAGGCGCGCTTCGGGGAACGCACTCTTCGCGGCGAGCAGGAATGCGCCGCGACCGCACGTCGGCTCGAGCACCGCCGCGTAACGCTCGCCCCGGCGGGCGAGGAGCGCCGTCACCGCGCGCGCAAGCTCGTGCGGCGTCTGCCAATCGCCGGCTTCCACGCGCTCTCTGCGCCGGAGGTCGCCGGAGCGCTGAGGGCTGGCGGGCACGTCCGAACTGTGCTCCAAATCGCGCCCGGAACCGATGGCTCACGCGTTTTCGAGGGTTTCTTTCGCGCTCACCGCGCTCGGTAGCACGGTGTTTTACGCTGCCGGCGCCCGCGCCGCCGACCCCACCGGGGCGCCCCCGGCCGACGCCACGGCGCTGGTCTCGACCCCATCCGCGAGCGCGAAGCCGCCCGAAGTCGACGAAAAGAGCAAGCTCGACGTGACGACGGTCGCCGTGTCCGCGGGCGGTCAGCTCACGACGGGTAACTCGCGCCTGCTCGCCGGGACGGCGAGCGGCGACTACGAGACGCGCTTCTCGAGCAACGGCATCGGAGCCAAGGTGCTCGGCAACTACGGTGAGAGCGCGACGCCGGGCTCCCCGCTCAGAACGACCGCGGAGAACCTGCAAGGCAGCGTGCGCTACGATCGCTTCCTCATCGATCGCCTGAGTCTCTTCCTCATCAACACCGGTCGGCACGATCGCTTCCAGGGTCTCGACTTTCGTTACAACCTCGACCCCGGCGTCAAATACCTGTTCGTGATGGAGGACGTGACGAAGCTCTGGAGCGAGCTCGGTTACGATTTTCAGTACGACGTGCGCCGCGACGACGCGCGCCGCACCGAAAACGCCGACGGCAGCGTGACGGTCGCGAGCAAGACGGAGACCGATCATTCGCTGCGTGCCTTCGTCGGCTTCACTCACGCCTTCAATGACGCGGTGAACCTCAATACGGGGCTCGAGTATCTGCAAAGCTTCAAGGACTCGAAGCGATCGCGACTCAATTTCGACGCGCTCTTCGCGGCCAAGCTCGGGGCCGGCCTCGCCCTCGGCGCCGGCTTCAGCGCGCGCTTCGACAACGCGCCGCTCGCCGGGAAGAAGAAGCTCGATACCATCTCGACGCTGAGCCTCATCTATTCGTTCAGCGACGCTCCGTCCGCGCAGCCTCCCCCTCCGCCTCCGTGCGCGCCCGTCCCGGCCTGCACGACGGGCGAGCCGCCGGTGCCGACCGCGCCGCCCACCGCGCAGCCGAGCGGCGCGCCCGCGGAGCCGCCGCCTCCCTCGGACGCGACACCGGCGCCGCCGCCCGCCGCAGCGCCGACCTCCCCGCCGTCGGGTGTCGCGCCCGCGGCGCCGTGAGCTGACGCTCACGGCCGAGGCGCAGCGAACGCGCCGAACGGCGCCAGGCTCAGGTCTTAACGCGCTTTTCGAGCTCGGGCACGATGCGCGCGACGCGCTTGTGCACGACTTCGCGCACCATGCGCCAGAGGTTCTCTTCATCGCCGCTCTCGGCCATGAGCCCGAGGGGAATGCGGAAGCCGCCCATGTCCGCGCGACCACCGCCGTAGGGGCGACCCTCACTGTCGTCGCCGAAGACATTTTGCATGAAGACGGCCGGATCGACGCTCGCTCGGCGCGTGCGCAAGGAGCCGTCGACGCGGTCCTCGACGATGCCGAAGACGAGCACGGTGTCGATGTCTTCGCGACGCAAGAGAAAGTCGGCGGCCATGGGGATGGCGTCGCGGTTCGTCGCAGACACGTGGCCGACGCCGGCGATCGCGAAGTCACGCACCACCTCGAGGTCGGCGAGCGCGCGACCGATCGCGGCCATCGCCTCGGCCGAGATCGCGCGCCTGCCGACGCGCGAGAGCGTCTCGGCGTCGACGAACGGCTTCAAATACGCGGCTGCGCGGTGGTCCGCCGGGGTCGCGTACGCGAAATCATCGGTGTCCGTCTGGATACCGAAGAACATCGCCGTCGCCACGTCGCCGTCATCGTTGCCGGTGCCGAAGGGAGCGAGTCCCGTCTCGGAGTACTTAGCGTAAATGGTGCAGGTCGCGCCCACGTCGTGGCGGATGTCGACGAACGGCGCCTTCGGGATGCTCGGCGGGCGGTGATGATCGACGATCGTCAGCACCTCGAGCCCGGCGGGCAGCTTGATGCTCGTCTCACACGCGCTCGCGTCGACGAGCGAGAGGTAACGGTACCGCGCGAGCTCGGACGGCTCGCTCACCTTCACCATCGGCACGTTGAGGAGCTTGACGAGCGCGCGATTCTCGGACCGAGAGATCGGCAGGACGTGGGCGATCGTCGCTGAAACGCCCAGCCGCTCGCACAGCCGGCGATGGGCCAGAGCGCTGGCGATGGCGTCGGGGTCAGGATGACCGCCGAGGAGGATCACGTGCGGCTCGTCGCGCGCACCTGCAAGAACTCGCTCGAGCTCTTGGACGCGATCGGGCTGCGCCACGGGTTGGACGGCGGTGAGATGTGGGGCGTTCAAGTGACCTCTGAAAACGGCGGCCTTGCCGGGCGAAAGGTTAGCACTCGTGGTGCGGGGCACGCGGGAAGCAGGGTCCGGAGCAAACATGATCAATAGCCACGGTCCGGCGCCACTGAAACCCCCTGAAAATTTATTTTACATTTCATGGGGTTACGGGGGCGTTGGCGCTTGCGGCACGTTCACGTGTCATTTATTGCACTTCGAGCGCCGCCATGTTTCGGGACGTGAGCTCCAACGGCCGGCCTCCAATAAACTTGACGGGCCCTTTGCAGGGAGGCAGGGTTAGCGGGCCATGTCGGCCAGCACCACTTCGCCGGATTTCGCGAGCGCAGGCTCTCGGTTCGTCGTCGTCGGGCTTATTTCCGTTCTCGGGCTTATTAGCTCGGGTGCGGCGGCCGACTGAAGTCAACGAACTTCCCCCCTGAATCGGCCCCCGCACCCAGAGTGGTTCGGGGGCTTTTTCGTTTCCGCAACAAGGTCCCTAGGAGTTTCCTCGTGGCACAACCTTCTACTAACCCCGCAGCGCCTCCCCGCATCACGGCCAACCCCGGACCCCGCACCCTCACGGGCGCGCAGGTCATCTGGAATGCCCTCGAGCGTCAGGGTGTCGAGGTCGTCTTCGGGTACCCCGGCGGCGCGATCATGCCGGCGTACGACGCGCTCCCCGGCTCGTCGATCCGCCACGTACTCGTGCGGCACGAGCAGGGTGCGGCGCACATGGCCGACGGCTACGCGCGCGCGTCGGGGCGCGTGGGCGTCTGCGTCGCCACCTCGGGACCGGGCGCGACGAACCTCGTCACCGGCATCGCGAACGCGTTCATGGACTCGATTCCGATGGTGGCCATCACGGGCCAAGTCGCCTCGACGCTCATCGGCAGCGACGCGTTCCAGGAGGTCGACTTCACGGGCGTCACGCTGCCCATCACCAAGCACAACCTGCTCGTGACGCGCGTGGAGGACATCATGCCTGCGATCAAGCAGGCGTTTTACATCGCGAGCTCGGGCCGTCCGGGTCCCGTCGTGGTCGACATCACGAAGGACGCGCAAAACCACAGCTACGAGTACGAATACGATCCCGCGCCCGTGCGCCTGCCGGGCTACCGCCCCGAGCGCCTGCCGCTGCCGGAGCAGCTGAAAGAAGCCCGCGAGATGATCATGGCGTCCAAGCGACCCATCGTCTTCTGCGGGCACGGCGTGATCAGAGCGAACGCGACGAGCCTCTTGCTCGAGATGGTGCACAAGACGGACATCCCCGTCGCGCTGACGCTGCTCGGCTTGGGCGGCTTCCCCGCGCAACACCCGCGTTCGCTCGGCATGATGGGCATGCACGGCGAGGCCTGGGTGAACACGGCGATTCAGGAGGCCGATCTGATCATCGCGCTCGGCATGCGCTTCGACGACCGGGTCACGGGCAACCTGAAGACCTACGCGCAGAACGCGAAGAAGATCCACATCGAGCTCGACCCCGCCGAGATCAACAAGAACGTGAAGGTCGATCTGCCGCTGCTCGGCGATCTGCGGGAGATCCTGCGGTTGCTCGTACCGCACCTCGGCCGCGTCGATTGCGCCGACTGGGTGCGTCACATCGAGGAGCTGAAGGGCGACAGCGCCGTCCGCGACATCCAGGACTTGCCCGACAACGGGCGCCTGTTCGCGCCCCACGTGATCAACGACCTCTGGCGTTACACGGAGGGCAAGGCGCTCGTCGTGACCGACGTGGGCCAGCACCAAATGTGGGAGGCCCAGTACTACAAGCACGACTATCCGCGGAAGCTCATCACCTCCGGCGGCGCCGGCACGATGGGCTTCGCGCTGCCCGCCGCGATGGGAGCGCGCCTCGCCTGTCCGGACGACGACATTTGGGTGATCGCGGGCGACGGCGGCTTTCAGATGACGGCCGCGGAGCTTGCGACGTGCGCGCAGGAGAACATCAAGGTCAACGTCGCCATCATCAACAACGGCTACCTCGGGATGGTGCGGCAGTGGCAGCAGTTCTTCTACGGCGGGCGCTACGTCGCGACGCCGATCAAGAGCCCCGATTACGTGCTGCTCGCCCAGGCGCACGGCTTGAAGGGCATCTGCGTCAAATCGCGGTC
Organism: Polyangiaceae bacterium; assembly: GCA_025936045.1. GTDB lineage: Bacteria > Myxococcota_A > Polyangia > Polyangiales > Polyangiaceae > PMG-095. The sequence continues at coordinate 16,140 of JAICUB010000030.1, forward strand.
GGACGTGCGCGCCGCGGTCGACCAGGCGCGCAGCAACGCCGAGACGACCATCATCGACTTCCGCGTCGAGCAGGAGGACAGCGTTTACCCGATGGTGCCCGCGGGCGCCGACCTCGACGCCATGATCCGACGCCCGAAGCCGGAGCTGAAGTCCGCGCCGCACAACCCCATTTTCGAGACCGGAGACGACAAATGAACGGCGAGCTGCAGACGTTACGCACCTTCGTGGCGTACGTGGAAGACCAACCGGGCGTTCTCAACCGCATCGCCTCGCTCTTCCGGCGCCGGAACTTCAACATCGTCTCGCTCAACGTCGGGCGCACGCACGAGCCCGGCATTTCGCGCATGACGGTGGTGGTCGAAGCGGACGACGACAAGGCGCGCCGCATCGAAGCGAACCTCTACAAGCTCGTGAACGTGCTCAGCGTCGAAGACATCACGAAGCAGCCGAACATCGTGCGGGATCTCGCGCTGATCAAGGTGAAGGCGCCGCCGGAAAAGCGCACGGAGATCCTCCAGCTCTGTCAGGTGTTCCGCGCCCGCACGCTCGACGTGGGCGCCGACTCGCTCGTCGTCGAGATCACGGGCACGCAGGACAAGATCGAAGGGCTGCTCACCATCCTCGCGCCGTTCGGCGTGCTCGAAATGGTGCAGAGCGGCACGGTCGCCATGTCGCGCGGCGGCATCGGCGACGCCGCGAAGAGCATCGCTCAAGAGAAGCCCAAGGTCGCGGTCGTCGCGTAGTAACGAAGGAAGGAAACATGTCCCACCCAGTCCAAGGCCCCTCCGCTGACAGCGTTCGCATCTTCGACACGACGTTGCGCGACGGCGAGCAATCGCCCGGCGCGACGCTCACGTCGGAAGAGAAGCTCGAGGTGGCGAGGGCGCTTTCACGACTCGGTGTGGACGTGATCGAAGCCGGCTTTCCCTGTGCGTCCCCCGACGATTTCGAAGCGGTGCAAGCCATCGCCGCCAGCGTCGGCACGACGCCGGTGGAAGGGCGCGTCGCGAGTGAGCCACCCGTCATCTGCGGGCTCGCGCGCGCCACGGAGAAAGACATCCAAACGGCGTTCGACGCGGTCAAGGTCGCCAAGCACCCGCGCATCCACATCTTCCTCGCGACGTCGCCGATCCATCGCGAGCACAAGCTCCGGATGACGAAGGAGCAGGTGGTCGAGCGCATGGTGCGCATGGTCACGTTCGCGAAGACGCTCTGCGACGACATCGAGTTCAGCCCGGAAGACGCGGGCCGCACCGAGCCCGAGTTCTTGTACGAGGTGCTCGAAGCGGCGATCGAGGCCGGCGCCACCACGCTGAACATCCCGGACACGGTCGGCTACACCATCCCCGAGGAGTTCGGCGCGCTCATCGCCGGCATCGTCGCGAACGTGAAGGGCGTCGAGCGGGCGACGATCTCGGTGCACTGTCACAACGACCTCGGGCTCGCGACGGCGAACACCCTCGCGGGCATCAAGAACGGCGCGCGCCAGGCCGAGGTGACGATCAACGGCATCGGCGAGCGCGCGGGCAACACCGCGCTCGAAGAGGTCGTGATGGCGCTCCAGACGCGCGAGCCCGTCTTCAAGCTCCGGACGAACATCGACGCGACGCAGCTCACGCGCACGAGCAAGCTCGTCTCGGTCCGCACGGGCATGGTGGTACAGCCGAACAAGGCGGTCGTGGGCGCCAACGCGTTCGCGCACGAATCCGGCATCCACCAGGACGGCATGCTCAAAAACGAGGCCACCTACGAGATCATGCGGCCCGAGGCGGTCGGCGCCGGGCAGACGCTGCTCGTCCTCGGCAAGCACTCGGGCCGGCACGCCTTCGCCGTGCGCCTGCGCGAGCTCGGTCACGCGCTCGAAGGTGAAGGGCTCGACGCGGCGTTCGCACGGTTCAAGGTGCTCGCCGACAAAAAGAAGCGCATCACGGACGCCGATCTCGAGGCCCTCGCCGTGAGCGAGTTCGGGCGCGGCCGCGAGTACTTCTCGCTCGACGCCGTGCAGGTGACGTGCGGCTCGAACGGCATGCCCACGGCGACCGTGCGCCTGCGCTGCCCCGACGGCGAGGTCCGCACGCACGCCGCGGTCGGCACGGGGCCGGTTCACGCCGTGTTCCGCGCCGTCGACGAGATCGTGCAGGCGCCCGCGGAGCTCCTCGAGTACTCGATCAACAACGTGACCGAGGGCATCGACTCGCTCGGGCACGCGAGCGTGCGGGTGCGCGGCGCCGGGGACGGCGGGCGGCTCAACCCGCAGCACGGCTCCGGACAATCGCCCATCCTCCACGGCCACGCCGCCGACACGGACGTGATCGTCGCCAGCACCAAAGCCTACCTGGCAGCCTTGAACCGCGTGCTCGCGAACCAGAACGCGCAAGAGCGGACCTCGAGTCCCGCCGCCGCGCCCGCGCCGCAAAAAGCGAGTTGAGTCCCGAAAGCCCGAAAAGAGTCATGACCGACGCCCCACTTAGCTCCGGCCCCGCGCTCGTCGAAATCTACGACACCACCCTCCGCGACGGCTCGCAGCGCGAAGGGATTTCGTACACGGCTTCGGACAAGCTGCGCATCGCGCAGAAGCTCGACGAGTTCGGGGTGAGCTTCATCGAGGGCGGTTGGCCCGGCTCGAACCCGAAGGACGTCGAGTTCTTCGAGCGCGCGAAAGACGTCGAGTGGAAAAACGCCGTCGTCACGGCGTTCGGCTCGACTCGGCGCGCGAAGCTCGGACCGGAAAGCGACCCGAACGTGCGCGCGCTGCTCGACGCCGGGACCCGGGCCTGCACCGTCGTCGGCAAGACGTGGACGCTCCACGTCACCGAGGTGCTGCGCGCGACGCTCGACGACAATTTGAAGATGATCGAGGAGAGCGTCGGCTACCTCGTGAGCGAAAAGCGCCGCGTGATCTACGACGCGGAGCACTTCTTCGACGGCTACGCCAGCGACCCGGGCTACGCACTCGAGACGCTCAGGGCGGCTCTGCGCGGCGGCGCCGAAACGCTGGTTTTGTGCGAAACGAACGGCGGCCGCCTGCCCTGGTTCGTGGAAGAGACGGCGCGAGCCATCGTCGCCGAGCTCGGCGCGAAGGCGCGCATCGGCGTCCACGCGCACGACGATTCGGGCTGCGGCGTCGCCAACTCGCTCGCGGCGGTGCGCGGCGGCGCGCGACACGTGCAGGGCACCGTCAACGGCTACGGCGAGCGCTGCGGCAACGCGAACCTCTCCGTCATCGTCCCGAACCTCGAGCTCAAGCTCGGACTCCGCTGCCTCCTGCCCGGTCGCCTGCGCGAAATCACGGAGGTGTCGCGCTTCGTCGCCGAGGTCGCGAACCTCGCGCCCGACTCGCACATGGCGTACGTCGGCAAGAGCGCGTTCGCGCACAAGGGCGGCATCCACGTCGCCGCGATGCGCCGTAACAGCGACTCGTACCAGCACGTCGATCCGGCGCTCGTCGGCAACGAGATGCGCGTCGTCGTGAGCGAGCTTTCCGGCCGCGGCAACGTGCTCTCGAAGGCCGAGGAGCTCGGCGTGAAAGTCGCCGCCGGGCTCGAGGGCGAAGCGCTCGAGGAGATCAAGAAGGCCGAAGCGCGCGGTGTTTCATACGAGGGCGCGGAGGCGTCGATCGCGCTGCTCCTCGCGCGTAAAGCCGCGGATTATCAGCCGCTTTTCGTGGTACAGGACTACGAGACCCGCGTCGGGCGGCGTGGCGGCAGCGAGACGTACGCCGAAGCGACCGTGAAGCTCCGCGTGGGCGGGCACGTCTTCCACACCGCAGCGGAGGGCAACGGCCCGGTGAGCGCGCTCGACGCGGCGCTCCGCAAGGCGCTCACGCCCGTGTATCCCGCGCTCGCGAGCATCCACCTCGCCGACTACAAGGTGCGTATCCTCGACGGCAAGGACGGCACCGAGGCGACGACGCGCGTGCTCATCGACAGCCAGTACGCTCAGGAGACGTACAGCACGGTCGGCGCGTCGCCGAACATCATCTTGGCGTCGCTCGAAGCGCTGGTCGACGCCGTCGAATACGGCTTGCGCCAACACGGCGTGCGGCTCGCCGACGCGGTGCTCGAGCGCGCAGAGCGACCGAGCGAGCGACCGGCGGCGCGCGCGCAGTAGGTCTCCGCCCGAGCGCAACGCGCCCCGCTCGGCGACACACCGCAAGATCTCTTCATGGACCGCAATGTCAGGCATGACTCGCGGACACGCCCGTCAGGGCCTGGCACACAGTGGCGCACGCTTCAGGCGAATTTCCGCTCGATTCAGCGTTGCGCGCTAGGTACGGCGTTTGCTTCGATCGCCCACTCGAAGGGATTGCACCATGAAGAAGCGGAGCTCGGTTTTATTGCTGTCTCTGGCGTCGACTTCGGCTGTGGCGGTCGCCTGCGGTGGGGTGAGTAACGACGGAGTCGACCCGCCGCCGGCAAACGCGGGCCGGCCGGGACGCGCGCAGGCAGGCACTACTGGAGTGCCGCCCGGAGTCGTCCCCATGGCGGGCGTGGGCGGAAGCGGTCCGTGCGACGGCCACGTGTGCGGCACCGTGCCCGCAGCGGGCGCCCCCAATCACGGAGGCGACGGCGGCAGCGGCGCGTGTGCGGGTCACGTCTGCGGCATCGGTCCGGTCGCCGGGGCACCCAACGCGGGCGGAGAAAGCAACGGCACCGGAGGTTGGGCAGGCCACATCGCCGGCATCGTCCTCGCGGGTGCGCCCAACGCGGGCGGCTCCGGGCCTTGCGACGGACACGTCTGCGGCACCGTGCCGATTGCGGGCGCACCCGACGGAGGCGGCTCCGGGCCTTGCGGCGGACACGCCTGCGGTGCCGTTGCGATGGGCGGCGCCGGTGCCGGCGGCGTGGAGAATGCCGGCGGCCACGGCGGCGCTTCCGGCCCGGGCGGCGAGGGCGGCGTGCAAGATCCATGTTCCCCCGGCGGGCACGTCATCGGCATCGTCATCTGCCCGCAAGCAGGTAGCGGCAACGATCAATGACGGAGCCGTTCGTGCTCGAGTGGCTCGGCGGCCCCGCGGAGCACCACTATCGCAAGGCGCGGCCAACGGCCGACCTCGATTGGCAATCACTCGACGCGAGCGTCTACCCGCCCGAGCTCGTCGCGGAGGCGCGGAACGTCTGGATGGGCATCGTCGTGAGCGAGTACGCCGCGATCGCGTGCTTCGCGGAGGTGGTCGCGGCGCTCACGGCGGCGCGCGTCCCGCTCGACCTCATCGGCATGGCGTCGGATTTTTTGGCCGACGAAGTGCACCACGTCGAGCTCGCGAGCCGCGTCGTCATGCAGCTCGGCGGCGCACCGCCGCGCTCCGTGGACACCACGCGCCTCGCGCCGCGCGCGGCCTCGAACGTCACGCCGTTCGAGCGGGCGAACGAGCTCGTCCTGCGCGTCGGTTGCGTCTCCGAAGTGTTCGCGGGCGGCACGGCGGCGCCGATCATGCAGGAGACCGGCCATCCGCTGATTCGAGCGGTATACGAGCGCATCCTGCGCGATGAAGCGCGCCACAAGCGCTTCGGCGGCCTTTACTTCGAATGGGCGGCGAATTTCTTGAACCGCGCCGAATGCGATCGGCTCGCGGGCGCCGCCGTTTCGGCGCTGGAGCTTTACGCTCCGTTCTGGCGCGCCGCTCGCACGGCGGGCGACGCCGGTCATTACGGCAGCTTCGAGGCCCACGAGCTCGGGTGGCTCGAAGGCGACAAGTACATCGCGCTCGCCGAGCGCGTGGTCCGTGAAGACATCGTCACACCGCTCGGCGAGCTCGGTATCGTTATCCCGCCCGAAAAGGTCGCCGCGCTTTTCGGACACTGACGCGCCCGGCGCTCGGCGCCGGCGAGTTTCTCGACCACGAGCTGGCCCGGTGGGACCTCCATCGGATTTTCGCATTTCTGCCGCGGGAGCGGCACCGTTTTGCGCGATCCATGGCGGGGATTCTGCCCCTGTGGAGAACGACTCGAGAACGGGAAGGTACGGAATCACCCACTCGTAGGTTCGCGAGCCATCGACAAATTTCCGCGAATGAGATACAGGGCCGCAACACGGGAGGAGCGACTCTTCCCGCCTTTGGTGGGAATACATGAATCGATTCAAATACGGCAGCACGCTCGGTACGAATGCTTGGCTCGGGGTGCTCGTCACCGCGCTTTCCCTCTGCAACTGCGGCGGAGGTGACGACGACAAGCCGAACGGCGCCGGCGCCAGCGGCGGCATGAGCACGGGCGGGGGCGCGGGCAAAGGCGGCAAGGGCGGTGCGGGTGGCAAGGGCGGTTCGAGCACGGGTGGTTCGGTCGGATCGGGAGAGGAAGCCGGTCAGGGAGACTCCGGGCCCACCGGTGGTACGAGTGGTTCCAAAGCCACCGGGGGGACGGGGGGCACGGCTGCCGGTCGCGGTGGCGCGGCCGGTAGATCGGGAAGCGGCGGCTCCGCCGGCTCGAAGGGCGGCACCGGCGGCAAAGGCGGGACGAGCGGCAGCGCGAACAACGGCGGCTCCGGCGACAGTTCCGTCGAGGGAACGCCCCACGAGCTCACGACGGGCGGCGGCAGCTTCGGCGTTCCGGACGACAACGGGGACATCGTGGCTACCGTTGCGTGGTCGTCCGCAACGACAGGCGCCGTCGTGGGCACCGCTTGGGCTTCCCTCGCGAGCAACGCGCCGGACGGCTTCGAGCCGGTCGCGGGCGTGACGTTGGACTTCGGCGACATAGCAGCGTCGCTCTCGGTGGCTTTCCCCGTGCCGGCCGACGCGAACCCTGACGACTACGTCATGGTGATCGATACACCGCTCACCCGCATGGTGAACCCGGTGGCCTCGCGCACGACTTCCGAAGGCGGCACGGAGTTCTACATCAACGTCTCGACGAACGAGACCGTCGTTTTGGTGAAGTTGCATCCGGCCGACGGCTGCACCGACGTGGCGACGACCTCGCTCACCTATTCGAGCGACAGCGCGTTGGATGCGCTCCAAAACGTCTACCGCATCAAGGGGTCGTCGTCCGTATACATCACGGGCACGGGCGTCACCACGCTCTCCGCCCTCAAGTGCCTGCTCGTGGTGGACTCGGCCATCGAGATCAGCGGCACCGACATCGATTCGACGGAAGGGCTCGAGGCGCTGAGCGCCACCGACGGCAACAACTTCTCCAATAATCAACTACTCGCGACGGCGTCGCTGCCGTCGCTCTACGCAGGTGGAGTCAGTCTCACGCAGAGCCCGCTGCTCGAGGAGGCGGATTTCGACCTCCTCGATGGCAATAGTCTCACGTTCACGAACAACGGCTCGGCGACCACGGGCACGATGCTCAGCGCGCGAAGCTTGTCCCGCAGCAAAGTGGTCGACATCGAGAGCAATCCGGAGCTCACGGGCCTAGGGGGCCTGAGCGCACTCACGACCGTGGAGGCGCTCACGGTGGACCAGAATGACGGCATCGCATCCCTCGACGGACTCGATTCGCTGACTCGGGCAGGCTCGATCTCCATCAGCAACAATGGCGGGCTCGGTAACGTCGACGCGCTGGCCTCGCTCGAAAGCGTCAGTCCGGTACCAGGCGGGTCGTATTCCAACAGCAACCTCACTATCAATGGAAACGCGTTGCTCGAGACGATCAAGCTGCCCGCGATGACGGCTATCGGCACGGACACCAGCGGCACCGCCTCGTTCCAGAACAACAGCACGCTCCACACGCTCTCGCTCCATAAGCTCGCGCAGGTGAAATCGCTGTCTTTGGGGGGCAACGGCAGCGGCGCCAAGGCGCTCGCCACGGATTTCGCCAAGCTGAAGAAGCTCGACTCGCTGACGATCAACGGTAACCCCGGTTTGCAAGATCTTGCGGGGTTCGCTGCGCTGACTCAGGTAAGCGGCACCATCAGCATCGCCAGCAACGGCTTGCTCGAGTCCTTCGACGGCTTGCAGGCGCTCGCGAGCATCGGCGGCTTGAATGTCTCGCAGAACGGCCTGCTCGAACACATCGACGTGTTCGATGTCCTCACGACCGCGACCGGGGACATCTCCGTCACCGGTAACCCCGTGCTGTCGAGCATCGCGTTTCCTAAGTTGGCCTCGGCGGCGGGCGCCCTTTCCTTCGCCGGTAGCCCACTACTCGACACGCTCGAAGTCGATGCCCTTAAAACCGCAGCGTCCCTAGAAGTGACCTCCGACGGTCAGGCCGGAACCGCGCTCACGCTGAGCTTCGCCAAGCTCGAGACGGTGCTCGGGGACGTCCAACTCTTGGATAACGCCGGCTTGGTGGACGTCGACGGCCTCGCCGCTCTGCATTCCGTCAACGGCGATCTTACCGTCTACAACAACAGCAACCTCACGAGCCTCGACGGCCTGTCCGCGCTGCAGACAGTGACGAAGGCGCTCTCGATCGATCGCAACGCGGCGCTGGAGACCATCGACTTCGAGGCCTTGGAGCGCGCCGAGAGCATCACGATCACCGGCAACGACAAGGTCAAAACCATCGCGCTCCCGGCGGCGACGAGCGTAACGACTCTTGGCATCGGCAGCGGAAATCAGCCGCTGCTCGAGAGCGTCACGGCGGACGCGCTCCAGACGCTCAATGTCTTCAGCGTCTCAACCGCTGGGGCGGACGTGACGGCGATGACGCTCTCGTTTGCGGGACTGCAAACCGTGACGACGAGCTTCACCCTACAGGCGAACCCGACCCTCGCGAGCTTGGACGGCTTCGGGGCGCTGGTCCGCGTCGGCTCGTTCTACGTTGCCTCGAACTCGAAACTGCCGACCTGCGCCGCGACGGCCCTGCGCGACCAGATCCAGGCGCAGCACGCCATTGGGAGCGTGACGATCAGCGGGAACCTCGCCGACACCTGCACGCCCTGAGAACCAGAGGGCAACTGCCGCCGGTCGCCGCACTCGGACGACCGGTGGTGCGCGCCGGGTGCGGTGCCTCCGGCGTCCGCCGTCTCGAAGGTACCCGCGCCACCCTGCTCAGCCGCTCATTCCGGCAACACGCAATGGCCGTTCGCCATGTCGCACGCGCTCGGCGCCGGGCAATCCACGTCCGTGGTGCAGCCGCAGTGCGATTCGAACACGCAAACGGCGTCGCAGTTTGCGGGAGCCGCGTACGCATAACCGTCGGGACAGGATGGCAACCGCTCGTGCTCGCACGCGCTTGCGGACGAGCACGACCCAACGTCGCCCGCAACGCACTCGTTGACGTGGCACTCGAAACCGAGCGGGCACGCGGTGGTGTCGCTGCAGAGCGGCGCGTTCGTTCCGATGCAACTGCCTTCACGACAGAAGAGGCCGTCGGGGCAGTCGCGGTCGACAGCGGAATCGTCAGGTTTTCTGCGATCTCCGGGAGTGAAAGGCCTTCGAGCTCGAACAGCACGAACACGGTGCGCTGCTCGTGCGGCAGGAGCTCGAGCCCATGGTCGAGCAGGGCGCGGCGCTGCTTCGCTACCATCGCCTCTTCCGGGTTCTCGGTAGAACCATGATGCCGGTCCGGCTCGGCGTCGAGCAGCTCGGCGTGACGCACCTGCTTGCGGCGATGGTTGGCGGCAAACCGCGCCGCGGTACCGATCAGAAACGCCCGCTCGCTTCCGGGCGTCACGCTGGCGATGCGCCTCGCGAGCGTCATGAACGTGAGCTGAGCGGCATCGTCGACGTCCGGCTCGCCGACCCCGAAACGGCGCAGCGAACGCCAGACGAGCGCAAAATGCTTCTCGAGCGCGAGCGCGAGCCGGCGTGCGTCGGCGGGTAGCAGCGCGGCGGTCGCGGTCTCTCCATGCGTCGCCACTTCGGACAGCCTGCACCGGGACCATGTCGCCGGCGCCTCGGATCGATCCGCTACGTCCGACGGTCAGGGCACGCACGCGACGACCCCGAGCGCGATCCGCCCAGAAAATGCTGGGATCTCGTAGAGTTTCACGTCAGCCGGCTCCAACACGAATTCGTCGTGCTGCACGAGACCGAACGCCGCCGCCTCGAGCTCCAGCGCGACCACGCGCCCGAGCCGCGCCTCGATGCGTCCTGCCGGACCGAGCGCCAGCCACGTCATGTGGCGCTCGAGCGGATTCGTCGTGCTGCGCCCCGAGACCGTGAGCCGCCCGGCGTCGATCAGCGCGCAGGCGTGCACGGCAAAGGACTCGGCGAGCTCGAGCTTGAGGACACAAGCGCGCACAGCGAGCGCACGCAAGCGGAAAATTCCGGCGCCGTCCGGAGCGCGCGACGCCTTGCTCGCGGAGTAGGCGAAGCCGGCGCGCAGGCTCGGCGCAATCACGGACGGGCGCTCGAGGCCCGCCTCCGCGCCGGCGTCGAAACCGACACCGGGAAACGGCAGCGCGCCGAGCTCGAGCGCCGCGTGCATGAACGCGCCGATTCGAAAACGCGTGCGCTCGGTCTGCGCGCCGCGGACCGCGAGCGGTTCCGGCGCCGGTTCGGGGCGCGAAGCCGCGCTCGGCGGCGGCGGCGACGGCACGGACGTCGGCGGCTTCCTCGCGGGCGGTGCGACCTTCGTCGCAGGCTCCGGCAACAACGCGCCCGCGAGGAGCAACCCGGCGATGATCGCCATCGACGTCGTCACGTCGGCGCAGCGCGCGGGCGGCACCTCGCGCTCGAAGTGCTCGCCGTGCGCGAACAGCACCGTGAGCGTCCCGCGCGTGAGCTCACCCTCGGGCACGACACGCACGTCGAACACGAGCTCAGGCTCGCTCCGCGTTTCGATGCTACCGGGCGCGCGTTCCAGAATCGAAGCCACGAACGTCGCGCGCGCGGGACAGCCGTCGGGGGCGGCGTAAGCCAGCGTGAAGCTTGGCGACGCGGGCGCCGCGCGAGCCGGTTCGACGAGCGTCAGCACGGCGAGCCCGCGAGAGCCGCCAGAAACCGCGTGCAGTCCCGCCCGAGCAAGCGCCCGCTAGGGTGCCCAAACCCCGAAGCCAGTGCAACTCGAGCTCCGCGCTCTCGCGCTATCGTGCTAAACGCCCGCCATGCAGTCGAAAATCGTGCTTCTCCCGGGGGACGGCGTCGGTCCCGAGGTCGTCGATCAAGCCAGGGCCGTCCTCACGACCGTCGCTAAGAAGAGCGGCCACGTCTTCGAATTTCAGACGTGCCTCATGGGCGGCATCGCGATTGATCAGACGGGTGAAGCGCTGCCCGCCGAAACGCTCAGCGCCTGCAAGGGAGCGGACGCGGTGCTGCTCGGCGCCGTCGGCGGGCCGAAGTGGGACAACCCGCGCGCGAAGGTGCGACCTGAAATGGGGCTGCTCGGCATCCGGCGCGAGCTCGGCCTCTACGCGAACCTCCGCCCCGTGCGCGGCTACACCGAGCTCTTGGGCTCGTCGCCGCTCAAGCCGGACCGCGTCGAGGGCGTGAACATGCTCGTCCTGCGCGAGCTCACGGGCGGCGTTTACTTCGGGCAAAAGTTCCGCGAAGACACGCCGAAGGGCGTCCGCGTCGTCGACACGCTCGAGTACTACGACTTCGAAATCGAGCGCATCGTCAAGCTCGCGTTCGAAATCGCCCGCGGCAGGCAGAAGAAGGTCACGTCGGTCGACAAGGCGAACGTGCTCGAGTCCTCGCGCGTCTGGCGTGAAATCGCGAGCAATCTCGGCGCGAAGTACCCGGACGTGACGCTCGAGCACCAGCTCGTCGACTCGTGCGCCATGCGCCTCGTCACGGCGCCCGGCAGCTTCGACGTCATCGTCACCGAAAACATGTTCGGCGACATCCTCTCGGACGAAGCCGCCGTGCTCACCGGCTCGCTCGGCATGCTCCCGAGCGCGTCGCTCGGCGAAGGCAAGCTCGGCTTGTACGAGCCGATCCACGGCTCGGCGCCCGACATCGCGGGCAAGGGCATCGCGAACCCGCTCGGCACGATCCTCAGCGCGGCGATGCTCCTGCGTCACAGCCTCGGGCTCGAAGCCGAAGCCGCCAGCATCGAACGGGCCGTCGAAAAGGCGCTCGCCCGCGGCGCCCGCACCAAGGATCTCGGCGGCGACAAACCCGTCTCCACGAGCGGCATGGGCGAAGCCGTGCTCGCGGCGCTCGAAAGCTGAGCTCGGGCGCTACCTGCTGGCAGCACGCGACGCACGGCGACGTGCGTCGAACCCAAGCACCCGTTTCGAAGGTGGGGTGTTCCCGACCGGTGGACTGACGCTCGCCGTCCTTCACCAGTCGAGCGCGTGTCCGTCGCGAAAAAAGCCGCCGTTCGGGCCGTCTGCGCCGAGCGTGGCGGCCCATACGATGCCCGCCGCGCCGCGCTCGACGCTCCGGCTCGCGGCCGAGCCGCCCATGCGCGTGCGCACCCAGCCGGGGCACACCGCGTTCACGCGGCGGCCGTCGCGCAGCGCGGGCGCGAGGATGCGCGTGAAAGCGTTCAGCGCGATTTTCGAGACGCTGTAAGCGTTCTTCGGCCAGCCGCCGAGATCGCGTGCGCCGTCGCGAACGCGCGAGAGAAAGTCGTCGACGAGCGCGTCGAGCGCGCTTCGATCGAGCGATCGCTCGAGCAGGCGGCGGCGGAGCTCCGGCGCCGCGTGGTGGAGCTCGCCCATGCCGCTCGAGACCATCACGATGTTCGCGTTCGGCGCGAGCCGGCCGAGGAGCGCGTCCGTCACGCGCACGGCGCCGCGATAGTTCGTCTCGATGGTGGCGGACGCGACCTTGGCGTCGAAGCCGTCGAGCGAGGTGCCGGCGTTGTTGACGAGCGCGTCGAGCACGAGGTCCGGCGCGAGCGAGCGCGCCGCGCGTTCGATGCTCTGCGGGTCGGCCACGTCGAGCGTGAGCGCGGTCGCACGTGCCCCGAGCTCACGCGCCGCACGTTCGCCTTCCGCGCCGTTGCGTGCCGCAACGACGACCTCGAAGCCGCGGCCGATGAGCTGGCGCGCCGTTTCGAGACCCAAGCCACGATTCGCACCGGTGACGAGCGCGGTCGGCATCCCTTTGACCTGGTGCCGCCCGGGAGCGGGCGCAAGTTGCGAAAATGCCGCAAATGTGGCGAATCTGAGCCGTCCGCGCGGCGCCGGGGGACGTCCTCGGCATGGTTCGAGCACGCCTTCTTGCGCTGATGTTCGGAGCCGGGGCCATGGCGGTCGCGGCGTGCGGGAGCTCCGGCGACGACGAGAGCCCGCCCGCAGGTGGGGCGGGCCACCCCGGCAGCAGCGGCGGGGCTGCCGGCGCGTCCGCGGGTCACGCTGGCAACACGAGCTCGGGCGCGGGCGGCAGCGGCGCGCGGGCTAACGGCGGCAGCGGCGGCACGAGCGGCGGCGGCACGAGCGGCGGCGGCACGAGCGGCGGCGGCACGAGCAGCGGCGGCACGAGCAGCGGCGGTGCCCCGGCTGGAACGACGGGCGGCACGGGCGCGGCGAACGCGGGCGGCTCGAGCAGCGGCGCGACTTCCGGGACAGGCACGAGCGGCTCGGGTGCCGCGGGTCGTGCAGGTCGCGGAGGCAACGGCGGCAGCGCCGGCACCTCGCGCGGCGGCTCGAGCGGTCACGGCGGTACGTCGAGCGGTGCGGCGGGCGACGGCGACCCCGGCACGGGCGGCTCCGCGGGCGCGACGAACGGCAGCGACTACGACGCGCTCGTCCTCTCCGACGGACCGGTGCTCTATCTCGCCATGAACGGCGCGGCGAGCGAACCCGATCTCACGGGCAACGGCCACGACGGCACCTACAAAGGCGGCGCACCCTCCCCCGCCGCGCTCCCGAACGGCGACGATGCCGCCGATTTCGACGGCGTCGAACAATACCTGACGGTCCCCTCGGCGGCGGTGCTCTCGATCCCCACCAAACACGAGCTCACGTGGGAAGCGTGGATCCGCCCCGACGTCCTTCAATTCGACAACGACACGAGCGGCTACGTCGACTGGATGGGCAAGTGCGAAGAGTACGCGCCGACATGCGAGTGGGAAGCGCGCATGTACAGCATGACCAACTCGGAAAACCGCTGTAACCGCCTCTCGGCCTACGCCTTCAACCCCGGCGGCGATCTGGGCTCCGGCGCCTTCTGGCAACAAACGGACTGCGGCGTCAGCATCAAAGCGAACAGCTGGTATCACGTCGTCGGGGAGTACACGACGCTCACTCAACCCTCGGGCTGCAGTGACACGGCCACCTATCCCGGCTCGATCGACATCTGGGTCAACGGCGTCGAATGGCACCAGGCGAGCCACGGCGACACCGGTTGCATGAGCCAATACCAAATCGTCCCGACGGCGAACGACAGCCCCGTCAACGTCGGCACGATGGCGCACGACGCCTGGTTCGAAGGCGCCATCGGCAAGGTCGCGATCTACGACAAGGTCCTCAGCGGCAGCGCGATCGAGAGCCACTACACGGCGATGACGGGGCAGGCCCCGAGCGGGAGTTGCGCGGACACGTGTTCGTTTTGAGGGTCTAAAACGTGGCGTACGCCTCATTACCATGGTAATGGTTCAAAGGTGTCGCTCGCCAAATCTCGCCTGACGGCTCAAGGGCAGATCTCGGTTCCCGCGGAGGTCAGGCGTAAGCTCGGGGTCGGTCCGGGCTCGGTGCTCGCGTGGGAGGAAGTCGGCGAGCAGATGCTCGTCCGCCGAGTCGGAACCTACAGCTCCGAGGACGTCCATCGAGCGCTCTTCCGCAAAGCGCCTCCCCAACGTTCGCTGAGTGAGCTGAAACGCGGCCCCGCCACCTATCTTCGAAAACGTCATGCGCGCGGTTGATACGAACGTCCTCGTTCGTCTATTGACACGAGACGACCCGAAGCAGGCGGCGAGGGGCGACGAGTTCACCGCGAACGGCGCTTGGGTCTCGCACATGGTTCTTGCCGAGACAACTTGGGTGTTGTCGGCCGTTTACGGACTGGATGCTCATGCGATTGCCGTCGCGATCGAGATGCTTCTCAGCCACGAGTCGCTGGCGATCGCCGAACCGGCCGTGGTTCGCGCTGCCTTGGCCCATTTTCGTAAGAAACCAGCGCTGGGTTTCAGCGATTGTTTGATCCTCGAAGTCGCTCGCGCTGCGGGCCACCTCCCGCTCGGGACGTTCGATCGCGATCTCGCGAAGCTCGCCGGCACGCAGCGGCTTTGAGAGCACGCCTACACCCCACATTCATGATCGCTCGGAACGGTCTCCGCTGCAGGGCGTCGTCAGCTCGGCGCGGACCGGCTCGCGAAGGCGGCGCGCCGTTCGGCCAAGCGCGGTACGAGCGGGAGCGAGCGATTCATGCGCACGAGCGCGTGGAAGAGCGCGACGCGGAGCTGCATGCCGAGCGTCTTTTTGCCGTGGCCCGCGAGCAGTGACGTGACGGCCGCTCGCAGACCGAGCGCGTCGCTCGGGTGCATGATGAGCTCGCCGAATTCCGGCGTGTAGAAGCCTTTGACGAAATCGGTGTACGTATCGACCATGCGGCGCATGCGCCGTTCGTAGGGGATGAAGCGCGCGCGCTCGAAGCGGCGCTCGCTGAGAGCTCCCTCGAGGCACTCGGCGGCGTCGAACGCCGCGGTCATTCCGAGCTGCACGCCGGTCGAAAATACCGGGTCGATGAAGGCGCCCGCATCGCCGACGAGGAGCCAGCGGTCACCGGCGAGCGCCGTGCTCTTGTACGACCAATCCGAAAGGGCGCGGACCGGCGCCACACGCGTCGCGCGCGCGACCTTATCGCGAACGAAGGGCGTGCTCGCGACGTGCTCGAGGAAGAAATCCTCGTTCGGCTTGGCGCCGCGCAGCGCTTTGGCCGGTCCCACGAGCCCGACGCTCGTGCGATTGCCGGCGAGCGGGATGACCCACCACCAGCCGTCGTTGACGAGCACGATGCTGATGTCGCCTTCGGCGAGCCCCGCGTACCGTTCCGCGCCTTCGAAGTGCGAGAAGACGGCGACGTTGCGCAAGCCCGGCTCCATCCGCCGGAGACCGAGCCGCGACGGCAAGAGCGCGGATTGGCCGCTCGCGTCCACCAGGCATTCCGCGGTGTGCGTGCGTTCGGCGCCGTCCGGTCCGCGCACGACCACTTCGACACCGCGCGCGAGCTGGCAGTCGAAACGCACGACCTGCATCTCTTGCTCGACGCGCGCGCCCGCTTCGGCCGCATGTTCGAGCAAGACCTGGTCGAACTCACCGCGGTCGACCTCGAACGCGGAGGGCGTCCCCGGGATCATGCCTTCCGCGAACACGTAACGCTGCCGCAAGCTCCCGTCGCCGGTCACGAACTCGGCGGCGTGCTTCCGAAGGAAGCGGCCGTCGTCGAGCTTCGGCAAGACGCCGAGCGCGTCGAAGAGCGGGACCGAGCACGGCAGGAGCGATTCACCGATGTGGAAGCGCGGGAAGCGCTCCTTCTCGAACACGGCAACGCTGCGGCTTTTGCGGGCGAGCAGCGTCGCGAGCGTCGAGCCCGCCGGGCCGCCGCCGATGACGATCACGTCGAAATGCGTCACGGTGCGCGAAGCATAGACGTTCGCGCGGCCGGCGCGAGGGTCAGTCCGGACCCTTGAGCGTGTCGGGCTCGTCACGGGGAAAGCGCGCGCTCTCCGGGTGACCCGCTTCCGTGGCGACGTGGAGCCGGGCACGACCGGCGTGCTTTGCCTCGTAGAGCGCGGCGTCGGACGCGGCGATGAGCGCGTCCACGTCGAGGTAGCCCTGGCCCGTCGAGGCAGCGCCCGCGCTCGCAGTGACGTGGAGCTCGCCTGCGGTCGTCTTGAACGGCCGGCGTGCGATGGCGTCGAGCAGGCGGCCGCCGACGGCCGCCGCGTCCGGGAGGCTGCCGCCGGGCAACACGAGGAGGAACTCCTCGCCGCCGTAGCGGCCGACGACGTCGTAGTCGCGCACGGCGCGCGTGCAACGGGCCGCGAACTCCACGAGCACCTCGTCGCCCACGGGATGGCCGTGCGTGTCGTTGACGCGCTTGAAGTGATCCACGTCGAAAAGCACGATCCCCGTGGCGGATTTCGTCCGGATCGAGCGGCGCATTTCGCGCCCGAGGATCTCGAGCATGCTGCCGCGGTTGCGCACGCCGGTGAGCGCGTCGTGGGTCGCACGGCGCTCGAGCTCGGCATGCGCCTTGAGCAGGCCGTCCTGCAGCTCGACGATGCGCTGGCCGGCGACGAGCCACGCCTCGAGCTCGTCCACGTCGACGGGCTTCTGGATGTAGCCGTCGGCGCCGCTGTTCATGGCCTCGACGAGCGGACGGCGCCCTTCCCGCGCCGTGGTGAGCACGACGTACACGTACGGCGAACGCCCGCGGAGGATGCGGCAGAGCTCGGGACCGTTGATGGTCCCCATGTTCCAGTCGACGACCGCCATGCGCGGCGCGTTCGGCTGGGTGAGCACTCGCAACGCAGAACCGCCGCTCTCCGCCTCTAGCGTTTCGTAGCCACGCCCGGCGAGCTGCTTCGAGAGCACGCTACGGCTCACGCTGTCGTCATCGACGAGCAAGACCCGCTTAATCTGTTGCGCTTCGTCCCCTGGCATCCCGCTTGAGTCCCGTCTCTTAGGAGGGCCCGAAGAACTGTTTTATCAGAGCCGCCTTGGCATGGGCATCCTTGCGGCCAAGCTCGATGAGCTCACGGGCAAAACCGCCGTCAAACAGCAAATAGGATGCCCAATCAGCCTCCCCCCCGGGGGTCTCCGTGGCCGCCCGTTCGAGAAAATAGCGGGCCAGGGTCTGGAGCTCCCTCGAATCGAGCCGGGTGCGGATGTACTCCCCTGCCTTTTTGCCCAGGTCCTCGGAGGGGGTGAAGATCAAGGTGTCGAGGCGCCGGTAGGGCGCGCCGCGGTGCTTGATCCAGACCTTCTGCACTCGCTCGAGCTGGTCCGCGGGCAGCGCCTCTTCCAAGACCTCCATCATCTGGTTCAAACGCTCCATCATCTGGAGATCGTACGCAACCGGATCCAGCAGGAGGGCGTTCAGGAGCTTGCCGATGAGGAACACCGGACCCACGTCCTGGGTCTCGCCCCGGTCGGCGGCCTCCTCGGCATCGACCTCGCCGATGCTCTGCATGTGCCGGACGGAAACCACGACGAGGCGCTCTGCCCCGGCGCGGATGGCGGGTGCAATCGGCGTGTTGAACCGCAAGCCGCCGTCGCAATAGTAGTGGTCGCCGACCTTACGCATGGCAAAAAGCAACGGAATCGCTGCCGAGGCGAGCACGTGGTCGGCCGTGATGCGGCACTCGGTCGTGATACGTCGCTCGTCGCGTGCGGCCTGAAGCTGCACGCCCGGCGCGTGCTCGGCGAAGATGGTGGTGCGGCCCGACGCGACGTGGAGCGCGGCGATCATGAGCGCGTGCACGCGCCCTGAAGCAATGTTTCTGTGGAGCCGCTCCCATTGCACGGCGCGCCGAATGACCACTTCGAGCGCGCGGGTGTCGAGCAGCGACGCGCCCTGCGGCTCCGAGGAGGTGAAGCGCTCGAGCCTGCGCTTGAGGCTGCCGGGCCAAAGACCGAACGGACGCACCTTGGCGTGATCGGAGAGCTTCAAGCCCTGCCAGAGTTTCGCCAGGCGGGCGGCGCCGTGTCCCGGCTCGTCGGAGTTCGACGCGAAATAAGCCGCGTTGATCGCCCCGACTGAGGTGCCGGCGTACACGTCGAAGAGCGGTCCTCGTGGCGGCTCGCTCTCCATCACCTCGGCGATGCCGGCGACGACTCCCACTTCGTAGGCGCCGCGCATACCTCCACCCGAGAGTACGAGGCCGGTCTTGCGCTGGCGAGCGGCAGGCACTGCTTTCTCCAGCATGACAGCTCGGAGTCCCTGCCTCAAGCGGGACGGGCAGCCCCGCCTGCGCTGTGCCTATACTCGAGATTCGGCTCAAGATGTCGCAGGATCTCGTGCTCAATGCCTTCGGACTTACTGATGTGGGCCGAAGCCGCGCCAGCAACGAGGACGTCGTGCTGGTTCGCCCCGATCTCGATTTGTACGCCGTCGCCGACGGCGCGGGCGGGCACCGTTCAGGCGAAGTCGCGAGCGCCCTCGCCGCGCGCTCGCTCGAAAACTACTTCGGCGCGACCGTTCGCCGCACCCACGAGCAGCCCGAGTTCGATGCCTTCGGCATCCCGTTCGGGGCGCGCCGCCTGTCCGCCGCGATCCTCAAGTCGAATCGTGACGTGATCGAAATCGCCAAATCCTCGCCCGAACACAAGGGCATGGGGACGACGGTGGTCGCGGCCTGCTTCTCGCCGCGCTCGGGCCTCATGCACGTCGGCCACGCGGGAGACAGCCGCTGCTACCGGCTGCGCGGCGGGCACCTCGAGCAGCTCACCCAAGACCATTCTTTGCTCACCGACGTGCTCGAGCAACGCCCCGAGCTCGATGACGCGGTGCTCGAGCGCTTGCCGAAGAACGTGGTGACGCGCGCACTCGGGCTCGAGCCGCGGCTCAGGATTTCACTGCGTTCGTACGCCGTGGTCGCGGGCGATCGCTATTTGCTCTGCAGCGACGGACTGAGCGGCCCGGTGCCCGCCGCCGAGCTCGCCGTCGCGCTTGCCGAGCGCTCGAACGCGGAGAGCGTGGCGAGGGACCTCGTGCGGCGTGCGAACGAAGCGGGCGGTCGCGACAACATCACGGCGCTCGTGGTCGACTGCACGCACGGCCCGGAGACGAAGAGCGTTCCGCCGCCGTCGCCAGGCTCGGCCGCAATGACGCGCGGCGCGGAAGCCGCCGCCGATCCGGAGCTCTTGATTCTGGGCATCGAGGAGCTCGAGTCGCTCGATGCGCACTCGGCGAGCGACGACCTGTTGAAGGCGCTCGAAGGGCTCTTGGGGAGGCGCTCGTGAGCGTGTCGCCGGAGAAGCCGCCGATATGGACGCTCGAGCTGCCCGCGGTGGGCGGCGCGATCGGGCCCGCGCTCGAGGATTTCGTGGTCGACGAGGTCCCGGCTTACGCACCGTCGGGCAACGGCGACCACTGGTACGTGCGCCTCGAAAAGCGCGGCATGAACACCCGCGACGCGGCGCTCGTGATCGCGCGGACGACGCGCACGCCGGAGCGCGACATCGGTTACGCCGGCATGAAGGATCGTCACGGCGTCACGACGCAGTGGCTCTCCGTGCCGGCGCGCGCACCCGCGCCCGAAACCTGGGTGCTCCCGCCGGATCTCAGGCTCGTGGAAGTGTCGCGCCACGGCAACAAGCTCCGCACCGGTCACCTCCGGGGCAACCGCTTCACGGTCGGCCTCGCCGGCGTCGGGGAGCATGGCGAAGCGAACGCGCGCGCCATCTTCCAACGCCTCGACGAGCGCGGTCACGTGAACTACTTCGGCTCCCAGCGCTTCGGGCGCGAAGGCCGGAACCTCGGCGAAGCGCTCGGCTGGCTCGCGGGGACGACGGCGTTGCCGCGCGGGCGCGAGCGCTTCCTCGCGAAGCTTTACGCGAGCGCGCTCCAGTCCGAGGTCTTCAACCGCTACGCGACTCGGCGCGTGCGGCGTGGACTCGACGACCTCTTGACCGGCGAGGTCGTGCGGCTCGCCAACGCGGGCGCTTCCTTCGTGGTGGAGGATGCAGCGCACGAGCTCCTGCGGCTCCGAGCGCGCGACTTGTGCCTGACGGGACCCATGCCGGGCCCGAAGATGCGCGAAGCGAAAGCCGAGGCCGAGGCGCTCGAACGCGAGGTGCTCGGGGAGCTCGGAATCTCGGAGGCGGCACTGCGGGAGCTCGGCCGCCACGCGCCGGGCACTCGGCGTGATCTCTTGGTGCGTCCCGAAGGAGTGAGCGTGAAGGCCGAGGGGGAGCGTTTGTGGCTGAGTTTCGGGCTCCCAGCGGGGAGTTACGCCACGATGCTGGTGCGGGAGCTCACTCGCGCGGACGAGGCGGGTGTTCGCACCGACGGCTGACCGCTTTTTGGCCTGCCGGCGCGCAGCGTGGAAGGCTGGCGGCAGGCATGCAGCTCAGGGCCCTCGCCGTCGCACCGTTTCTCGCCGCGCTCGGCGGGTGTGCGACCGTGGCTCCCCTGCCGCCGCCGACCCCCGACGTGCCGTTCGCCGCTTGGGAAGGTGGCCCCGCCGCCGAGAATGCGCCGAAGCGCGGCGACTCGCGCCATGCGCCGCCGCCCGCGCTCGCAAAAACGGCGGAGCGCCGCACGAGTGACGCGCCGGCCGGCGCCGGCCGCGCGCCGCGCGCCACGACCTCGCCGAGCCCGATCCCAGGAGGCGCGACGTGCCTGCGCGAGCTCGAGCGCCTCGACGTACCCTTTCGCTCGAGCGAACCCGTGCTCGGCATCGCGACGCCCGTCGTGCTCGCGGGCAACCTCGACGGGATTCGCTTCTACGCCGCGGATCGCCGGCCCTTCTTGGCGGATTGCCGGCTCGTGCTCGCGCTGCGCAAGGTCACCCCCGATCTGCGCGCCCTCGGCGTGAGCGCGATCCGCTTCTCGGGCGCCTACGTGTATAAGCTCACGCACCCGGGCCGCATGAGCATGCATGCGTTCGGTCTCGCCGCGGATCTGCACGCGTTCGAGATTCACGGCACGCTGCTCGAGGTCAAGCGCGACTTCGAGCACGGACTCGGCTGTCGCGACGCCATGCCGGCGTTGAACCAGGTTGCCTGCCGGATCCGCGCGCACGGCGTGTTCAAGGAGCAGCTCGGCCCTGACGACAACGCCGCGCATTTCGACCATTTTCACGTAGGGCTGAAGCCGCTGCCGGGCGAGCTCGCCGACGATTGGCCGCTGCCGGCAGCGGCCAAGCACGTGAAGCGAGCGACGCGCGTCAACGCGCCAAGGCGTAATGTGTCCGCACGATCCGGGCGGTGAACACGGCGCGCAGGTAGAAGCCGCGCGGTAGAGCGGCGAACGCCACTCCGTCGCCATCGAAGGCGCGGCGGCGCGCGTGAGAGTCGGCCGCCTTCGGTCGCACCTGCAAGTAACGCCCGAGGTGCCCGGTGATGCTCTCGACGTCGCCGCGCCCGATGCGTCCCGCGAGCTCGTCCCAATCGAACTTCAAGTCGCGCTCCTCCTCGACGTTCGGGCTCCACACGAGCGGGGCCCCGAGGCGGCGCTCGCCGACGGGTCGCTCGCGCTCACCCTCGACGGGGACGAACAAGACGCGCGCGAGCTTCGCGCGGACCGGTGAGTTTTCCCACTCGAGGTCGCCCACGTCGGGCAGCGAAATCGTGCAAACGAACGTCGATTCGACGGGCCGGCCGCTCGCGTCGACGGGCAGCGTCTTGAGCTCGATACCGAGATGCGCAAAATCCGGCCCCGCGCGCGAGCCCGCCGTCGCGCCGAGCCCGAGCTCGACGAGCTGACCGACGAAGCCCTTGGCGCGGCGTAAATCGGGCGGGACTGGGCGCCCGAGCCGGGCCGCGAGCTCTCCGAGACGCAGGCCCGCGAGGGTTCGCGCCCTCGCTACGAGCTCGACCTCGCTCGCCGGCGCGGACGGAGCGAAGGGAGAGACGGACGCCATCCAGCCCGACGGTGTGCCCGGCCGGCCCCGAGCGCAAGGTCGCTCAGCGGCCGAAGCGTGCAGCCACGCGGGCGCGCTCGGGCGCGTTCGGCTCGATACGGTAGCGCGCGAGCGGCGCGCGGCGCACGAGGCGCTGCTCGAACTCGCCGAGATCCTGGCAGAGCTCGACGTTGCCGCCGAGGGCGGAGGCGAACGCGCGCGCCGCAGGGCTCACTTCGTCCGGCCAGATCAAGAAGGTGAAGGCTTGGAACCGGCGCCGGTTCGCGAGCACGACGCGCACGAAGGCGCTACGCGCGAGGAGGTCGTAGCGTGTCATGCGCGACGAGTCGGCGAAGTAGTGCACGCCGGACACGCCCGCGACGAGCTTCTCGACCTGTGCGGCGAAGCGAGCGCCGAGCTCCGCCGAAAGACCGCCCTCGATGCGCGCGTACACGACCGAGTCCCCGGCCCAACCGACGAAGGCCGAGCCTTCGTGGTCACGCATGCGTTCGAATGTGATTGGCTTCATCATGCGCTCACCGACGGAACCCCGTCCGAGGAGGACGCCGACCGCGTAGGGAACGGCACGCGCCCCGACGAAGTTTAGGTGCGATAAGGTGGCCGCATGACCGCGCCCGACGCCTTCGACGGCAGGTTCTTCGAGGCGGACCCGCGCTTTTGGCCCATCGCCGGCGCAGCGCGTCGTTTCGCGGATCACGCGGATTTTCCGAGCGCTCACGAGCTCGCGGCGCCGGGCGTCAGGTTCGTCGCGGCGAGCAAGCCGCGGCGCACGCGCCGCCGCGCCGAGCCGGCCGGCAATGGTTACGACGCGCGCGTCGTGCGCGGCGAAGTGCCGACGCGCCCCCGCTGCTGGCATGATTTCCTGAATGCCCTCGTGTGGGCGACGTTCCCTGCGAGCAAGCGCCGGCTGCACGCGCTGCAAGCCGCCGCGCTCGAACGCGCGCACAGGGGCGGCTCCGGCACGCTGCCGAACGCGCGCACCCGCGCGCAAGACGCGCTCGCCTTGCTGGACGAAGGGGGCGTTTTGGAGCTCAGCGCCCGCGGCGAGAGCCTCGTGCTAGGCTTCGGCCACGCGCTTTACGAAGGGATCGTGCGCGGGGGACC
Organism: Polyangiaceae bacterium; assembly: GCA_025936045.1. Classification (GTDB taxonomy): domain Bacteria; phylum Myxococcota_A; class Polyangia; order Polyangiales; family Polyangiaceae; genus PMG-095. Next base: position 39,564 of record JAICUB010000030.1, read on the forward strand.
GGCCGCGACGGCGGGCTGTCTCACGTTCGCGCTCCCACACCTACCCGAGCTTGGCGCGGCCACGGAAATTGCCGACCGACTCCTCGCGGAACGGCTGGCCCTGCAGCTCCTGCCGGAAGCGCTCTCGCGCCGGTCGTTCTGAACCACCTTTTTCGGCTTAATAGCCGGCAAAATGAGCCGTCCTGACGGATCGTGGTTCCGTCGAGCACCGATCCTTACGTCGAGGTGAATCGGCGCTTGAGCACCCTGAACGGTGCGGGTGCCACGATCATCACGGCGCTCACCGCGGCCTGCATCTGGGGTCGATGGCGGGCGCTCGCCGTCGTCGCGGGAGTCCAGCTCGTCGTCATTCCCTTCAACGTGTGGGTCAACCTCGTCTACCTCGCGAGGCGCGGACGAGCAGCCGAAGCGCCGCGCCTGATCGTCAACATCGGTACGGCGCTGCTCATGAACCACGTGGCGGCCTGGCCGGCGCCGTCGTGGCTGTGGCTGCCGTTCGTCGCGCTCGCTTTCGACCAATTCGACCGGCGCGTCGCGAACATCACGTTGCTCGGCTTCTGTTTGGCGTTCGACGTGACGGCGCTGCTCGACCACGTCCCCGTCATCTTCCCGCTCTGCTCCACGGCGCTCGCGCTGTTCGCCTCGGAGGTGTCGCGCCTGCGCTTCGCCGTGATTCGCGAGATGCTGCTCGCGAGCGAGCGCCAGCGCAGCGAGCTCGAAGACGCGCACGCTTTGCTGCACGCGGCGCACGAGGCGCTCAAGCACGAGGCGCTCGCGCGGCAAGACGCCGAACGCGAGCTCCAGCACGCGCACAAGCTCGAGGCGGTAGGCAGGCTCGCGGCCGGCATCGCGCACGAGATCAACTCGCCGGTCCAGTTCGTCGGAGACAGCATCGCATTCTTGCGCGACTCGACGGAGGACATGCTGGAGGTCCTCGAGAAGCACCAGGTGCTGCGGCGCGCGGTGCTCGCGAGCGAGGGGCCACAGGAGCTCTCGGCGCTCGCGACGGCGGCCGACCGGGCGGAAGCGAACGCCGACCTCGCCTACGTCGCGGAACACGCGCCGAAAGCGCTCGAGCGGGCCCTCGACGGCCTCGGCCGCGTGGCAAGGATCGTGCGCTCGATGAAGGAGTTCGCGCACCCCGATCACACGGAGATGACGCCCGCCGACATCAACCGTGCGATTGAAACCACCCTCACGATCGCGCGCAACGAATACAAGTACGTCGCGGACGTAGAGACGGACCTCAGCGAGCTCCCGCCCGTTCGCTGTCACCTCGGCGACGTGAATCAGGCGATCCTGAACGTGATCGTCAACGCGGGCCACGCGATCGCCGAAGTAGTCCAGGGCACCGAGCGCCGCGGGCGCATCAGCATCGCGACGCGACGCGAGGGCGACGCCGTGGTGATAGCGATCGCGGACACGGGCTCCGGCATCCCTCCCGAGATCCGCCCGCGGATCTTCGAGCCGTTCTTCACTACCAAGGAAGTGGGCAGAGGCACGGGCCAGGGGCTCGCCATCGCCCGCTCGATCGTGGTCGCCAAGCACGGCGGCTCGCTCACGTTCGAGACGGAAGTCGGCAAGGGCACCACGTTCTACCTGCGGCTGCCGATCGACGGGCTTCCCGCCTCGGAAACCGACGCAGCGGCATGAACGCGGCCGTCGCTCAATGCCCGAGCGGGCTCGTGATCGTCGTCGAGCGATGCTTGTCGGGCGGCGCCGGGCGTGACGCGCCGGCGCCGCCCTGATTGCCGCTGCCGACGCAGACGCCGTCGCGCGCCGTGCAGAGCTTGACCTGCGCGCAGACGGACGACGCCGCACAGTCGCCGCTACTGCCGGCGATACAGGCGCCGTCTTTCGCCGTGCAGGTGCCCTCGAGCTTGCAGCGCGCGGCCTTGTGGCAATCGTCGTTCGTGAGCGCGCTGCAGGCGCCGTTCTTCACGCCGCATTTTCCGTCCCGCGCGCACGCGCTCGACTTCTTGCAGTCGTCGGCGGTAGCGACACAGCCGCCGTCCTTCGCGCCGCACTGCGCGGCGTCCTTGCACGCGCGCGACCGCGCACAGTCCTCGTTCCCCGCCGCGATACAACGACCGCCCTCGGCCTTGCACAGGCCGAACCTCGCGCACGGGCTCTCCTTCTCGGGCGTTTCGTCGTTGGTGCCGGCGCAGTGTCGCCGCGAGAGCGCCACGCACTTTCCGTCCTTTTGCACGCAACGACCTTCGCTCTCGCAGCTGCTCGCGCACTCGGGCTCCGTCATCGTCTCGAGGTTCACGCAGCTGCCCATGTAGGCGCTGCAGGCGCCGCCCTTCTTGCAATCGTCCGCCGCTCGGCAGCCGGCGTCGCTCGCGGCCGTGCAGGCGCCGCCCTTCGCGCTGCACTTGCCGTGGAGCTTGCAGGCTTCGGAGCCGGCGCAATCGGCGTCGGCTTGCACGCGACACATCGCGTTCGCGTCCGACGTGCAGCGACCGTCCCGCGCGCACTCGGGCGATTTTTTGCACGCGTCCGTCGAGTCACAACCGAGCGCAGCAGCGAGCGAGAGCAGCGCCGCGAAGGCGAGCAGAAGCGTGCGGGAAAACATGGAGAGCGACGATAGTCGAATGCGCCTTTCCGCTTCATTAATTGCGAAAGACAAGCGACTACGGCGCTCACGGCGGGGACGCACCCTCCGGTGAAGGCAAGAATTTGGGTGGGACAAACCGAGTCGGGTAACGTTTTACCGTGAAGCTCGAGCGATCGACCGCCGTGCGCGCGCTCGTCGCGCTCGTCGCGCTCGTCGCGGGCTGCGCGAGCGAGCGCACCCCCACGGGAACCGAGAGCGCGTTCGTGCAGGTGCCGCAGCACGTCCAGGCGCGCCCGCCCGAGCGTGGAACGGTGACGAAAACGGTGGTCGCCCCTCAATCCCACTCCTCGCCCCGACCGCGCATTTTTGCAAAGGCGCGCTTCGTCTGGATCCAGCCGAAGCCCGACGCGGACGGCGACTGGCTCGGCTATCTGTGGACCGGCGGCTCGGTCGCGCTCAAAAGCGACGAGCCGCACTACGGTCCGGGCTGCGACGGACCCTGGTACGAAGTCGAGCCGCGCGGCTTCGTTTGTGCCGACGGAAAGCGCGCGACGATCGACGGCGACGATCCCGAGCTTTTGGCGCTCAGCGCGTTCACGCCGAACATGGATTCGGCGTGGCCCTTCCGTTACGGCGAATCGCTCGGGCTCGTGCGCTACCGCGAGCTGCCGGCCCCCGAGGTCCAGGCGCGTAACGAAGCCGACCTCGCGGCCCACCTCGCCGATCTCGCGCGGGCGCGCGCCGGCGAGGACGTCGCGGCTCTGCGCGGCGTCGACGTGTCGCTGCCCGAGCTCGCGCCGCCGCCGTTGCCGCTGCTCGCGCGTACGGTGCACGAGGCGCGGAGCGCGCTCGGAGCGCACTCGACCGTCGCTTACACGACCGAGGCACGCTGGGGCGACCGCGCCTTCTTGCTGAGCGCCGACTACGGCTGGATTCCGAAGGATCGCGTGAAGGGATTCGGCGAGCTTTCGTTCCACGGCGTGCACCTCGGCGCGGAGGCGTCCCTGCCGCTCGCTTTCTTCCGCACGCACGATCGACCGCGCTACGCCCGGCTCGGGGATCGCGTAACTCGGGCGACCGGCGTGTTCGCACGTTTGAGCTACGTCGAGCTCACGGGCAAGAGCGTCGAGCAGGACGGCGTGCGCTACCTCGAGACGCGCGAGCCGAACGTCTTCGTGGCGGAGAGCGACGCCGTCGTGCCGGAGCTCCCCGCGAGCACGCCGTGGGGCGAGCCCCTGACGCCCGCGCGGCCGAGCGTCCAGTGCGAGCCTTCGCACGAGACGTCGACGTGGATCGACGTGAGTATCGACGGCGGCTGGCTGCTCGCGTTCGAAGGCACGCTGCCGCGCTACGCGACCTTGATTTCACCCGGTCGCGGCGGGACGCCCGTGCGCGGCCGCCCGCTCATCGAGACCGCGTCGACACCCCTCGGCAATTACTCGATCAATACGAAGATCGTGACGGCGACGATGGAGGCGCCCAATCGACTCGTGCACTCGGACGTGCCCTGGGTTCAGAACTTCGTCGGACCCTATGCGCTCCATGCGGCGTATTGGCACGACGATTGGGGGGATGCCGCGAGCAGCGGCTGCGTGAACCTTTCGCCGCTCGACGCCCGCTATCTCTTCGATTTCACCGAGCCGAGGCTGCCGCCCGGCTGGCACGCCGTCCGGCGGGAGCTGCGCGCGCCGATGACCCGCGTCGTGTTGCACCCCTAGATCGGCCTGCACCGGGGCGAGAGCCGTGGCTCGGCCGAAGCGCCCGCGTCGATTCGGCCGCGGGCGGAACGGCGCGCGATCCCGGACGGACAGCGCCGGAATCGAGCAAAAAGGCGTCCGTGGGCGTTTGGAACGGGGATCGATATACTCCTTCGTCCGTACTTGGGCTGGGTGGTCGTGCAACCACTCCCGAGGATTGAGCGCCTTTGACCAATAGCATCCCGCTTTCGGAGCTCGGCCATCAGGTCGCCGGGGTCGTCCCCGGGCAGATCCTGCTCGGCAAATACCGAATCGAGCGCGTGCTCGGCATGGGTGGGATGGGCGTCGTGGTGGCGGCGACGCACGTGACGCTCGAGGAACGCGTCGCCATCAAGTTCCTCTTGCCGCAGGCGCTTTCGAACGGCGAAGCAGTCACGCGTTTCTTGCGCGAGGCGCGTGCGGCGGTGCGCATCAAGAGCGAGCACGTCGCGCGCGTGACCGACGTTGGACAGCTCGAGAACGGCGCGCCCTACATGATCATGGAGTACCTCGACGGCGCCGATCTCGGTACCGTCGGGCAGCGCCGCGGCGCCCTCCCGATCGACGAAGCGGTCGAGTTCGTGCTGCAGGCGTGCGAGGCCATCGCCGAAGCGCATGCGCTCGGCATCGTGCATCGCGATCTCAAGCCGGCGAATCTGTTCCTCGTGACGCGCGCCGACGGGACGCCGTCGGTGAAGGTGCTCGACTTCGGCATTTCGAAGGTGACGGGGATGAGCTCCTCGGGCGCCGACCTCGCGATGACGAAGACGACGACCGTGATGGGGTCGCCGCTCTACATGTCTCCGGAGCAAATGGCGTCCTCGCGCGACGTCGATGCGCGCACGGACATTTGGGCTCTCGGCGCGATTTTGTACGAGCTCTTGACGGGCACCGTGCCCTTTCAAGCCGATACCATCACGCAGCTCTGCGCCATGATTCTGCAGCAGCAGCCGCCGCCGCTGCGCAACGCTCGGCCCGACGCGCCCGCGGGCCTCGCCGACGTCATCCTGCACAGTCTCGAGAAGGATCGCACCCGGCGCTTCGCGACCGTGGCCGAGTTCGCGCATTCGCTCGCTCCGTTCGCGCCGCGGCGCGCGCGCCTGTCGATTGAACGCGTCGCGCGCGTGATCGAAGGCGCGGGCCTCGGCGGCACGCAGCCGAACCTCGACGACATGATGCCGCCGAGCTCGCGCGTCGGCTCGGGGACGGGAGCCGCGTGGGGAGCATCCGGCATCGAAAAACGCGGGAGCGGGCGTGCCATCGGCATTGCCGCGGTGCTCGTGCTGCTCGCGGGCGGAGCGACGGCGGGCGTGTTTTTTCTGAAGGGCCACGGCGCCGAGTCCCCGCTGGCGGTGACGCCGCCGCCTGCCGAGCCGAAGCCCGCCGCCGCGAAGCCGACGCCGGCCCCGGCTGAAACCGCGGCGCCGGCCGCCGCGACGGCGGAGTCCGTTGCGAGCGCGAGCGCGCATGCTCCGCCGGCGACCCCCAAGGTCGAGCCGGCGGCCGCGCCCAGAGTGGTCGTCGCTCCGAAACCCCAGCCCGCGAAGCTCGCGGCGAAGAGCGTCGCGCCGGCCCACACGGGAGCGAGCGCACCCGCGCCCGCCCCTCTGCCCGCGCCGAAACCCGTGAAGAAGGTCAATCTCTACGACGACCGCAAATAGCGGCGTGGCTCGGTTATAAGGGAGCTTCGGAAGGAGCTACTCGGTGAAGCGAGCGCGGTGGAAGAGTGTGTGCCTCGTGCTTTCTATGTCTGCCGTCGCGTCGCACGCCTTCGGGCAGGACAACAAGGCGGCAGCGGAGGCGCTGTTCGACGAAGCGAAGAAGCTCATGGCCGCCAAGCGGTACGCGGAAGCCTGCCCCAAATTCGCGGACAGCGAGCGGCTCGACCCCGGCGTGGGTACGCTTCTGAACCTCGGCCTTTGCTACAAGCAGAACGGCCAGACGGCGAGCGCGTGGTCGTCCTACCGTGAAGCGGCGTCGCAGGCCCGCTCCGAAGGCCAAGCGGATCGCGAGGATCTCGCCCGTCAAGAGGCCGCCGCGCTCGAGCCGCAGCTCACGAAGCTCGTGATCGAAGTGCCGAAGGAAACGGCGGCCATCAACGGCCTCGAGATCCGGCGCGACGGTGAGATGGTGCCGCCCGGGCTCTGGGGTGTGCCGGCGCCGGTGGATCCCGGGATGCGCACGCTCGACGTCGCGGCACCGAACAAGAAGCCGCTGCACCTCGAGACGAAGACGGAAGGCGCGGGCGCGACGGCCAAGGTGGTGATCCCGACGCTCGAGGACGCCCCGCCCCCGCCGCCACCCGCCACGGTGACGACGAATGACACCGTCACGCCGCCCGCCGACCAGGGCGTAAAATCCGACGTCCACCCAGGACGCACGCAGCGCATCGTCGGTTTCGTCGTGGGCGGCGCCGGCGCGCTCACGGTTGCGACGGGCACCTGGTTCACGCTGCTCTCCGTCGCGCAGAACAAGGCCGCCCAGAACACGAACAATCCGACCAAGAAAGCCAACTTCAAGAGCGATGCGGACAACAGCCGTACCATCGGCTTCGTCGGCATCGGGGTCGGGGCCGCCGTGCTCATCGGTGGCATCGTGATCATCGTCACGGCGCCGAGCGGCGCGAAAACGGCGCTCAGCGTCACGCCGGAGCTCGCAGCGAACGGCGGCGGGTTCCACCTGAGCGGCACCTTCTGAAGCGGCCGCGCCGCGGCGCTTTCCCTCTGCGCTCCGCGTGCACGGCGCTCGAACTCGCCGCGAGCTCGCGCGGGAACGGCATCCGTTGACGCGTGGGAACGGCCGCTCGCCGCGTTCGCGCGCGCGGGCTGCGGAGCGCGCGGAGCCGTGAAGCCCGAGGCCTTCGCGGTTCGACTTGTTCGCCCGCGACATTCAGGGCAGAGTTCGGGAAGGATTCACGGGCCGCGCGCAACGCGGGCCGATCGGCTGCGGGCTCGAAACCCCGCTGCCGGATCCCAGAGGAAGGACAGCAGGCTTTGGACCCTCGGAACGAAGGCGGAGCTTTCGACGCCGTCGAGCGGGAGCTCGCCGTATTGCGGCGCCGCGTCGCCGAGCTCGAGGGCAAGCTCACTCAACTCGGGGACGCCGAAGCACAGGTGCTCGGCGCGCGAGCCCAGGCCCAGGCGCTTCTCGACAACATCCCGCACATGGCGTGGATGAAGGACACGGAGGGGGTTTTTCTCGCCGTGAACGAGGCGTTTGCTCGCGCCTGCGGCCGTGCGAAAGGCGCCATCCTCGGCAAAACCGACCGGGACGTCTGGCCGCTCGAGCACGCCGAACGCTACATGCTGGATGATCTGCGCGTGATCGCGAGCGGGGAGAAGTTCTTCGTGGAAGAGCCGATCGCCGAAGGCGGCGATACCAAATGGTTCGAGACGTTCAAGACGCCGATCAACGACGCGCGCGGGGTCGTGATCGGCACGGTGGGCCTCGCGCGCGACATCACCGACAAGAAGCGGGTCGAGGAGCAGCGCCGGCTGCTCGAGCGCCGCATGCAGGAGACCCAAAAGCTCGAGAGCCTCGGCGTCCTCGCGGGCGGCATCGCGCACGACTTCAACAACCTCCTCGTCGGCGTGCTCGCGAACGCCGAGCTCGCGTTGAACGCCGCGCGCCAAGCCCACGCCGACCCGGTCATCTGCGAGCGGCTGAGCGACGTGCAGACGGCAACGACGCACGCCGCGGAGCTGACCAACCAAATGCTCGCCTATTCCGGCCGCGGACACTTCGACGTCCGCCCGATCTCGCTGCCGGAGGTGTTGCGTGAAATGGGCCACCTGCTCGCCGCGTCGATCTCGAAGAAAGCGCGCGTGCGTTACGAGCTCGCCCCTAGTCTGCCCGCCGTCCTCGCCGACATCGCGCAGATGCGGCAGGTTATCATGAACCTCATCATCAACGCGTCCGAAGCGCTCGAGGATCGCGCGGCCGGGATTTGCGTGCGCACGGGCAGCGCAGAGGTCGACGGTGAGGTTTCGGACCTATGCGGCCCGACGCCGCTCCCGCCCGGCCGCTACGTCTTTTTGGAGGTGGAAGACGAAGGTTCGGGCATGAGCGAGGAGACGCGCGCGCGGCTCTTCGAGCCCTTCTTCACTACCAAGTTCACCGGCCGCGGCCTCGGGCTTTCAGCGGTGCAGGGCATCGTGCGCGGGCACGGCGGCGGCATCGTGCTCCGGACCGCGCTCGGCCGCGGCACGACGATGCGCGTGCTCCTACCTTGCTCGGCAGAGCCCGCCACGAACCTCACGCGCCGCGGCGTGAAGCTCGCGTCCGAATGGAAGGCGAGCGGTGTCGTCCTCTTGGTCGACGACGACGCGCGCGTCCGCACGGTGACCGAGCTTTTGTTGCGCGACATCGGCTTCGACGTGATGGCGAGCGCGACCGGACGCGACGCCGTCCGTGAGTTCGAGCGACGCGCGGCGGAGGTGCGCCTCGTCGTGCTCGACGTGACCATGCCCGACCTCGGCGGCGATCAGGTCCTTGGCGAGCTGCGGCGCCGCCGCCCGGACATTCCGGTCTTGCTCTGCAGCGGCTACAGCCAAGACGAAATGCGGGATCGCTTCAGTCCCGAGGATTTGGCGATGTTCCTGCAGAAACCGTACGCCTTCGACGTGTTCCGCGCGCGCCTCCGCGAGCTCTGCGAACGCGAGCCCCGTGCGGCCACGCACATCCACCCGCGAGGCGGGTGAGGGCGAAAATAGCGAAGCTATTTTCGAGCGACGGCCTAGTGCGGCTCGTTCTTGCACATGAGCGCGGGACCTTCGACGACGTTGTTCGCGTCGTTGCACTCTTGAATCACGTCGTCCGGGTCCGCAACCACCCAGATGGTCACGTCGCGCGTCAAGCTGCCGACGTCGATCGTCACCGACGCGCTCGCGCCCGCGGCCACCGAGTCGAGCGTCGCCTCGCCGAGGAGCATGCCGCCCGCGGCCGGATCGCCGGCGTAGATGCGTACGACCACGTTCGTCGCGGCCTGTGCGCCCTCGTTCGACACCGTCACCGACACCATGCCCGAGCACTTCGCGTCGTCGACGGCCGGCACGAGGTCGGCGAGCGCCTCGCCCGGGTTCACGTCGTGCGTGAGCTCGTTGTTGTCTTCGCGGCACTCGCGCTCGCTGCCGTCCGGCGCATTGTTACCCCCGTCGATCGTCACGCGCACGCTGTCGGGTAGCGCACTGTCGTGCGGCGCGGCGTTGTTGCCGACGTCGTACTCCACGCTGACGAGCGTGGAGGCGCCCGGCTCGAGGCTCTTGTCGAGGACGACCACGATCGGATTGCCCATGCCGTCCTCGAGCGGCTCCTCGGCGCCGCCCCAGCTGCCGTAGAACGCGACCGCGACGCCCGGACCGACGCGCAGATCACCCGCGTTCTTGACCACGACGGTGATCTCGATCTTCTCGGACAGGACGCCGCACATCGCGTCCGGAGAGGAGATTTGAATCGCCGTGAGGGTGAGGTCGGGCGCCACGCCGTAGTTGCGCGGCTGTGAGCGATACGTGTTGTAAACGCGATCGTTGAGGCGCTTCCAGCTCTCGGGTTCATGGAGTGGAACGGCCCCGCTCTCGAGCACGTTCGTCACGTGATAAGCGTGCTCGTTCCAGATCCGGCGCGCCGCCACCCAGCTGTCCGTCGGGTCGCCGAGCACGGTGATGCCGGTCGGGAGCGAGTCTTTCGCGACGGTCCCCGTGGGCCATTGATTCAAGGTCGCGCCCTGCCAATTCATGGGTGTCGAGCTGCCCTCGTCGCATTGCGCGAAGGCGTTGTTCTGCACGAACACGATCTCCGCGTTGCCGTCGTTGTCGACGTCGGCCACGACCGGATTTTCGAGCACGGTGCGGCTCACCGACGGATAGGCGAGATACACGGTGCCGGTCGAGCCGTCGTAGATACGGAAGTAACACTCGTCGCCGTAGGCCACCTCGGCCGCGCCGTCGCCGTTGAAGTCGAAGACGCTCGAGGAGGTCACGCGGCTCGAGTCGTCTTCGGTCACGCGCTTCCACCCGTTGTGGAGGCAGACGCATTGGCCCGAGATCTCGTTGCAAGTGGTGCCCGACAGCGTGCAATCCGCGTCCTGCTTGCAGGCGCCTCCCGCCGTGCGCGGCGGATTCGTTTGCGGAGGCGGATTGCGCTCGTCGAGCACGGTGTCCCACGCGGGGCAGTTCGTCGTGTCGGGCGCCTGCAGGTCGATTACCCTGTAGTAGTTCGCGAGCGCCGTCGCGATTTCAGGAAAACCGTCCCCGTCGAAGTCGTCGACGTTGGGCGCGCCTCCCGAATCCCCTCCGCCGAGATCCTGATCCATGAGGAGGGTGCCGCTCGCCCCGTCGAGAATCACCAGGTGACCGTTCGAAATCAAGACGACTTCGGGCTTGCCGTCGAGCGGCGTAGCCGGGCCCGGCGGATGCGCGGCGCAGTCGGCCGTCGAGGTGCACGCGCCGAGCACGTCGGCGACGGCGCAGAGCCCGTCTTGCTGCTGCGCGCCGAGCTTCGAACGCGCGTCCCACACCGTGTCGAGCGGACACGGCGTCGTCACGTCGCCGCAGCCGGCCGGCGGTGACGCGGGCAATTTGTAGAGCGTGGGACCCGCGGCGATCTCGAGCCCTGCGTCGGGCGTGAGATCCGCGACGCAGACGGTCGGCCCGTAGATGAAGGCACCGCCGCCCATGCCCTGATTCTGCGAGCCGCGCGCCCCCGCGCTCGCCTCGTAAATCTTGTCGATGGCGAAGGCGCCTCCAGCGTCCTTTTTCAGCGAAATCACGCGATTGCCCAGAATGATTTCGGGCATGCCCTTGAAATCGACGTTGGCGATGGCCGGCGACGGGGCCACGTATTCGACGGGCATCGCCGTCGTGCCCGCCGGCTCGAAGACGTCGTCCGGACTCGTGAACAGAACCTCACCGCGATTGCTCAAGATCTGAAAGCCCTTGGTCTCGAGCGGAACGATGATTTCTGGAAAGCCGTCCCCGTCGAGATCGCCCGCGGCGAGCGCCCCGGACGGGCGCGCGAGGCCTCCCGTGTCGTTCTTACCGGCGTCGCTGCAGTCCGTGACCACGTCGGCGCCTTCGCTCCAATACGCGCCGTTAGCGTCCGCGTAGGACTGCGCGGGCGTCGCCGGTCGCGCGGGGCCGCCGCAGAGCGCGAAGAGGTCTTGCCCCTTGTTCGGACCACCGCCGTGCACGGCCCGTACGATGCCGTCCGTGTCGCGGTTGACCGCCGTGTGCGTGATGAAGAGGATTTCCGGAAAATCACGCTCGTCGGCGCGGCCGTCTCCGTTGTCGTCGTCCAGGTTGATGACGAGCGGCGGCGATACGACCTGCGACGACCACGGGAATGCCTTCCCCATCGCCCAGTCCAGCTGGTCGGTCGTGGCGTACGAGTGCTTGGTGCCGTCGCCCCAGCGAAACTCGACTTGCGGCAGCACCTGGGTGAACGGCGTGGCCGGTAGCGTGCAGGTGGGTGCCACGCCGGTCCCGGCGCACGACCCGGCCTCGCACGTCATGAACGCAGGGCAGTCCCAATCGTCCTCGCACGTACAGGCGCCGGCGCCCGCCATGTCCGCCGCACACTCACTCATGAAGTAGCCGCCGCTGCCGCACGCGATGGGGTCACCGGGGGCGCCGTTCGAGGCGCAGACGCGAATGGTATCGTCGCTGCCGCAAGTGCGCGTGTCGGGCGTGCAGTCGTCCGCGACGCACTCGCCGCTCGCCGTGTCGCAATGGAGCGCTTCGTCACAAGCTGCATCCGAGGTGCACTTGTCGACGCAGACGTGCCCGCCGCCCTCCGCCGATTGGCATAGTTGCGTGGCGCCGCAGGCGAGCTCGTCGCACGTCTTGTCGACGCAGCTCGCGCTGCCGTCTTGCGCTTCGCAGCGCTGGCCGATGCCGCAGTCCTTGCTCTTGCAGGGGTCCTCCGAGGGGGTGCCGGCCGAACCGCCGGTATCCGTGCCGCCGCTGCCCGCGACCACGATGCTTCCGCCGCTGCCGACGCGGGCCCCGGTGCCGCCAGTAGCGCCGGTATCACCGCCCGTGCCGCCCACGCTGGTGCCGCCGCCCGTATCGGGCGTGAGACTACCTTCGTCGCCGTTGTCGCTTTTGCCGCTGCCGCACGCCGCGATCAGCGCCGAAGCGACGACGAATCCAAAACCCCGACAGCACCCAGTGCGCATCGCAAGGATTGTAACCGATCGGTGGTAATCCGCTTCAGCCGACCGCACATGAAGAACGAGCGACTCTCTCTCTCGTCATTCATGTTCGTGCTCTCATCGCCGCGCGTCGTGAGCGGCCACTTTTGCCAATGGCACTTCCGCGCTCGTGCGCATTTTCGCGTGCGACATGAACAACCGTTGAGACGACTGCCAACGAAGTAGACGAGCGCCCCTATTCCGCCTCGCCGTCGCACCATCCGATTGGGCGCGGGCGGCGCCACTTTCGGCTCCGCCCGGAGCGCCAGCCTCTCCCTTCGATAATGTAGCATTTCTACACTATATGCTTAAATCTTGTAGCTTGAATTGTTTGTCGAGCCGGCCCAGTTTGTCGGGAAAGGACCTGCGATGAATCTGCCGCCCCCGAACGCTGAAACCGAAACCAGTCGAGAATGGAATGCGAAGCGTTACGCTTCCGAAGCGCGCTTCGTGATCGACGGCGGCGCGCCGCTCTTGGATTTGCTCGCCGCGCGACCGGGCGAACGGGTGCTCGACCTCGGCTCGGGCACGGGAGCGCTCACCCGCGCCATCGCCGATGCGGGCGCACGCGTGGTCGGTCTCGACGCCTCCCCCGCCATGCTCGCCGAAGCGCGCGCCGCCCATCCGGATCTCGACTTTCGCCTGGGCCGCGGTGAGACGCTGGCTTTCGAGCACGAGTTCGACGCCGTCTTCTCGAACGCCACGTTGCACTGGATCCACGACGCCGCCGCGGTCGTGAGCGGCGTCCGGCGCGCGCTCGTGCCGGGCGGGCGTTTCGTCGCCGAGTTCGGTGGGCACGGCAACGTGGCGACCGTCACGGCGGCCGTGAATCACGCGCTCGACACGCTCGCGCTGCCGGGCGTCACGCGGCCGTTTTCCCCGTGGTATTTCCCGCGGCTCGGCGCCTACGCGAGCCTGCTGGAAGCGCACGGCTTCGACGTCCGGAGCGCGTGGTCCTTCCCGCGGCCGAGCGCCATGCCCGATCGCGACGGCAAGAGCGGCATCGCCGCGTGGCTCGCGATTTTCGCGCGCGAGCTCATGGCAGAGCTCCCCGCAGCCGCCCACGGCTCCTTCACGCGGCTCGTCGAGGATCACGCGCGCGGCGCGCTGTTTCGCGACGGGACCTGGTGGATCGACTACGTGCGACTGCGCGTGGTAGCGACGCCAGCGCTCTGAACGCGCGCGGCGTCGAGCCGCAGCCACGTGCCCGCGTCAGTGCACGTGCTCCTCCCACCAGACGAGCAGCGCCACGATCGCCTGCACCAAGTATGCGGCGCGGACACCACGTGCCGTCATCGCGGGCGCTTCGTCGGCGAACGAAACGCTGCGAAAGAGACCGCCGAGCTTACGCTCGAGCGGCACGGCGAGTCCGAGCGTCGCGAAGTAAGAGACCCAGCTGCTCACGAGCGCCAGCGTGTTGAGCGAGCGCTCGAGCGTCACGCGCCAGCCGCCGAGGAGCGCGAGCGCGACGAGCCCGGCCTTGCTCGTGCCGTTGCTCAGGAGATAGGAGCCGAGGAGCCCCGCCGTCGCCGCTCCGAGCGGCACGACGACGCCCGCAACCACGGCCGTCGCGGCGCGCCCGAGCAGGATGCCCTTGAGCCGCGTCCAACGCTCGCCGCGCGGCACACCGCGCCGAACGACCAGCCACGTCGCGAGCACACCTGGCAAGAAGCCGGCGCCGAACGCCGTGAACGAGACGAGCACGTAAAACGGGCCGCCGGTCATGTCGAGCCCGTCCGAGTACGACCCGAGCGCAACGCCGGGCAAGCTATTTCTTCGAGAGACGGCGCTACGTCGCTTGGTCGGAGGCGTCGATCGGGCGGACGCGCGCCGCGCAGTGCTTGTAGGACGGCTGGCGCGAGTGCGGGTCGAACGCGGGAAAGGTGAGCTGGTTCGCCTTCGCGTAATGCATCGGCACGAAGAGCTGGCCGGGCCTGACGACGTGCGTCGGGTAGGCGCGCGCCCTGAACGTCCCGCGGCGGGATTCGACGATCACCCAGCTGCCGGGCGTGATCGCGAGTCGCTCGGCGTCCGCGGGGCTGAGCTCGACGTAGGGCTCGTTCGGATAGAGGCGGCGCAGGACCGCTGATTTTTCGGTGCGCGTCTGCGTATGCCATTGACTCGAAGAGCCGCGCCCCGTGAGCAAGACGAACGGGTAGTCCGGCGTCGTCGCTTCCGGTACCGGGCGCGGCGCGTCGAAGAGGAGCTTCGCTTTACCGTCGGCGTGGAAGAAGTGCCCGTCGGAGAAGAGTCGCCGCTGGCTCTGCGCGACGACGCGCTCCCCGGCGCGGAGCGGCCATTGGATGCCGCGCCGGTCGTCGAGCATGCCGTAGTCCTCGATGCCCGTGATGTCGCAGGGCTGACCGCGCGAAAGCTCCTTCAAGATTTGAAACGTCGCTTCCGGATCCGTCCAGCGCCGGAACGAGTCGCCGACGCCCCAGGCTTCCGCGAGTAGCTTGAAAATCGCGAAATCGGCCAGGGCCTCGCCCGGGGCGCGCGCGGCCTTTTTGAGCAACCCGATCCGTCGCTCCGAATTGATGAAAGTGCCTTCCTTTTCGCCCCAGCCGGCCGCCGGCAGCACCAAGTGCGCGAGGCGTGCGGTCTCGGTCGTCGTGTACATGTCTTGGACCACCAAAAAATCCAAGCGCTTCAGGATGTCGGCAACGTCCGCCTGGTTGATCCAGGAGTGGGCGGTGTTGGTCGCGACGATCCAGAGTCCCTTGATCTTGCCCGCGAGCACCTGCTCGAGGATCTGATCGTAGGCGAGGCTCGGCCGATCGGGGATGCGCTCGACCGGGATGTCGAGCACGTCCGCGACGTGAGCGCGGTGCTCGGGGTTCGTGAAATCACGCCCGCCGAGCAGGTTCGTCGTGTTGCTGAACAGGCGCGAGCCCATCGCGTTGCATTGACCGGTGATGGAGTTCGCGCCCGTACCGGGCCGGCCGATGTTGCCCGTGATGAGCGCGAGATTGATCAGCGACTGCGCGAGGCGGACGCCCTCGTGGCTCTGATTCACGCCCATCGTCCACCAAATACTCACGCGCTTGCCCGTGCCGATGAGCTGCGCGAGCCGAGCGATGGAGTCCTGCGGCAGGCCCGTCGCTTCGGCGGCGCGCGCGAGCGTGAACGGCGCCACGTGCCGCGAAAGCTCGTCGAACCCGGCCGTGTGCGCCTCGATGAAGTCGCGGTCGAGCCAGCCGCGCGCGATGAGGTGCTGCGTCACGGCGTAAAACAGCGTCAAGTCCGACTTCGGCGCGAGCGGCAAGTGCAGCGTCGCGTTCATCGCCGTCTCCGTGCGGCGTGGGTCGACCACGACGATCTCGGGCTTGTGCGGATTTCGGCACACGTGCTCCCAGAGGATCGGATGCGCAATGCAGAGGTTCGACCCGACGAAAACGATGACGTCCGACTGCTCGAAATCCTCGTAGGTATAGGGCGGTGCGTCGAAGCCGAATGCCTGTTTGTACGCGACCGCGGCCGTCGCCATGCATTGCCGCGTATTGCCGTCGCCGTGCACGAGGCCCATGCCGAATTTCGCGAAAGCGCCGAGCAGCGCGAGCTCTTCGGTCGGGATTTGGCCGGTGCCGAGCCACGCCACCGCCTCCTTGCCGTGCTTGGCCTGGATCGCCTTGAAACGACGGACGAACGCCTCGAGCGCCTTGTCCCAGCCGACCGGCACCAGCACTCCGCGTTCGTTGCGGACGAGCGGCGTCGTTGCGCGATCTTTCGCTCGAAGCGGCGTGAGCGCCTCCCATCCCTTCGGGCACGCCATGCCGAAGTTCACGGAGTAGTCGCGCGCGGGCGTGAGGCCTACGGCTTCACCCTCGCGCAGGTGCAGCTCGAGACCGCAGCCCGTCGAGCAAAAGCCGCACACCGCGGTCGTGGTGGCGTCGGGCTTCTTCGAGAACGGCACCTGGCCGATGCCGAAGCCGGCCGGCGCGCGCAAGAGCTCGGTCGTGAGGGGGCCTTGCTTTTGGTGGAGCAGGTCGAGCGCGCCGTCCAGGAGCTCGCGCGGAGTTTTCACGGGCCGATCGCTCCCGGCATCTTCGGTGCGCTCTGCGCGCTGAAGAACAGGAGGCGCTCGCTGATCTCGCCCGCGAGCAGCAAGACCCAGGCGAAGAGCGCGAGACCGAGCTGCGTCTCGGCCTCGATCCCGGGCGTCCTGGCCGTCAGCACGAGAGTGAGCGTCGCGACCGCTCCGAACGCGAAGCGCGCGAGAGCGACGGGCCGGAGCTCACCCACGAGCAGGAGCGCCGTCCGCCGCAGCTCGCCGAGACCGCGCTCCCTCAGATGCAGGAAGATCTCGGCGTCGAACAGCAGCTTCACGCAAGTGAGCACGGCAAGCGGCGCGAGCAAGCCGAACGCCGTCGCGCGGAGCGCCGAGTCTCGGCCTTGCAGTAGCGACGCGAGGGTGAGCGCGACGCTCGTCGTCGAAACGCCGAGGACGGCAGCCGTCAAGAAGAAGCGCCCGCTCGTGCGCGCGGCGCTCCACCAGCGGCGCGCCGTGACTTGGTAGAGCATCATCGAGCAGAGCACGCCGACGACGCCGCTCGCCGCGACGACGAGCCCGAGCACGGAGCGCCCCGTCGTCAGCAATGCGGCCGGCGGCGCCGGCAAGCCGAAGCGCGTGACGAGCGGCTCGACCCAGAAGAGCGACGCGTAGACGAGGGCGCACTGGGCGAACAAGCCGAACGCCAGGACTTCGCGGCTCATCCACGACGTGCGGATGCCTAGGATCGCTCGGAACGCATATTGCGGGCGCCCGAGGTGGAAGATGCTCGCGCCGAGTGCGAGCAGACCCATCGTCACGGCGAGGAGCGATTGGTACGGGCGAGCCACGCCGAGCGTCGCGTAGCCGCCCATGCGCTCGAGCACGAGGTCGACCACGAACGCACCGACCGAGAGCTGCGTGAGCACGAGCAAGAACACGAGCGGCACGTGCCGGTGCGAGCTTCTCACGCGGTGGAAGTCCGCCGGCAACACGTTGCGCGGCAGCGGGCGGGTGCTCTTGTACGTCGTCGTCGGAACGGTGATCGTGGGCGACGGCGAGCCCGGCAAGAACGCTTCGGTCGCGGCGTCTTCGAGCGCGCGTGCCGTATCGACGATACGGATCGAAATGGCTTCGTTCGGGCAGGCCTGCACGCACGCGGGCGGCTCCCCTTCCGCGAGGCGGTCGCTGCACATGTCGCACTTGCGCACGATGCCGCGCTTTTTGCTGTATTGCGGCACTTCGTAAGGGCAAGTGAGCGTGCAGTACTGGCAGCCGATGCACTGGTCGTCCAAGTGCTTGACGATGCCCGTGACCGGATCCTTTTCGTAGGCGCGCACGGGGCAGCCCTTCATGCACGCCGGATCGACGCAATGATGGCAGGCGGTCGTCACGGTTTGCTGCACGGGCGCTTCCGGCGTGCCGCCGTGCAGGAGGCCGACGCTACGCCACGTCTCGCCTTCGTCGTCGTCGAGCCCGTTCAGCTGATGACAAGCCGTGACGCAAGCTTTGCAGCCGCTGCAGAGGTCCAGATCGACTTGAAACGCGAACTGCTGTCCCGGGCCGGGGCGCTCGAGCGGAATCAGATCCTGGTAGTAGCGGCGACCGGGCGCGAGCGCGTCTTTTTCGTGCCGTTGGGAGAAGCGCTCGACCGCCGTGAGCCGCTGCTGCTCGCGCAAATAGTGCTGGAGTAGCGGCAAGCGATGCGGCTCGCGGCGGCGCGACGAGCTACCGGGAAAAATGCTGGAGGCGTCAGCGACCATGATGGGCTCGCTGGGTCATTCGGCCGCCGGCGCCGCCGGGCACGCGAGCTCGGCGACCTTGATGGGTATGAGCTTGTCGACGTCGCGAGCGCTCGGGAGCTCGACCAGGACCTGGCCGTCCTCGACGCGGATCGGGAACGTGCGGATGCGCAGCTGATCACCGCTCAAGCATTCACCGCTCTTGAGCGAAAACGTCTTCTTGTGTTGGGGGCAAGCGACCTTGGGGATGCCCTGCTGGTCGCCGAGTAGGCCGCGCGCGAGCACCATGTCCCGCATGTGCGGGCACATGTTCTGCGTCGCGTACCACTCGCCGCGCGAGCTGAAGTTGTACACGGCGATTTGTGCGTTGCCGTGGCGGACCGCCATGCCGCCGTCGAGAGGAAAATCCTCGACGCGTCCGACGCGCACCCAGCTCGTCTGGATCAGCGGCAGGTGCTTGCGCTCGCGCACGGACTCGGGCTTGTCCTTGACCCAGTCACGCGGGCGCGCCTGGCCGCGCTCGGCCATGAATTCGACGCTGTCGTCGGGCTCGGACGAATTCGCAAAATGGCGGAAACGCGCGCGCTTTTCGGGATCCTTCACGACCTCAGCCCACTCGCACTTATACGTCTCGACCAAGAATTGCATCTGCCGCTCGAGGTCCTTCGCGATGCCGAGCCGGTCGTCGATCACCACTTCACGCAGGTAGTCGACGCCGCCGTCGAGCTTCTCGAGCCAGGGCGCCGTGCGCGTGAGCCGATCGGCGGTCGAGATGTAGTACATCAAGAAGCGATCGATGTAGCGAACCGCCGTCTCCTTATCGAGGTCGGCCGCGAGCAACACGGCGTGCTTCGGCTTCATGCCGCCGTTGCCGCAAACGTAGAGGTTCCAGCCCTTTTCGGTCGCGATCAGCCCGAAGTCCTTACCCTGCGCTTCGGCACACTCGCGCACGCAGCCGCTGACGGCGCTCTTCAACTTGTGCGGAGCGCGCAGGCCCTTGTAGCGGTTCTCGATCTCGATCGCGAACTTGACCGAGTCCTGCACGCCGAAGCGGCACCAGGTCGTACCGACGCAGCTCTTCACCGTGCGAAGGGCCTTGCCGTACGCGTGTCCGCTCTCGAAGCCCGCGTTCACGAGCTCTTCCCAGATGTCCGGCAGCTGGTCGAGCCGCGCGCCGAACAGATCGATGCGCTGGGCGCCCGTGATCTTCGTGTACAGGCCGAACTTATGGGCAATTTGACCGAGAATGACGAGCTTCTCGGGCAGGATCTCGCCGCCGGGGATGCGCGGCACGATCGAGTAGAGCCCGCCACGCTGGAGGTTCGCGAGGTAGCGGTCGTTCGAGTCCTGGAGCGAGGCGTGCTCGTTCTTCAGGATCATCTCGTTATACAGGCTCGCGATGATCGAGGCGACCGCGGGCTTGCAGACCTCACAGCCGTTGCCGCTGCCGTGCGACGAGAGCACCTCCGCGAACGTGCGGTAGCCCTTCACCTGCATGATCTGGAAGAGCTCCTGCCGCGAAAACGCGAAATGCTCGCAGAGCTGCTCGCGCACGACCTGACCGGCGGCGCGCTGCTCGGCCTTGAGGATGTCGCTCACGAGCGGCACGCAGCCGCCGCAACCGGTGCCGGCGCGCGTCTTCGCCTTGATCTCGCCGAGCGTCGAGCACTCGCCGCGACGGATGGCGTGGCAGATGTCGCGCTTCGTCACGTTGTTGCACGAGCACACCTGCGCCGACTCGTTGAGACCCGCCGCCGCCGATTGTCCGCCTTCACGCGCGCCGAAGAGCAGCTCTTCGGGCGCGTCGGGCAACGCGGAGCCGCTGCGCATGATCTGCGTGAGCTTCGCGTATTCGCCGGCGTCACCGACGAGGATACCGCCGAGAAGCTTGGTGCGATCCTCGCTGATGACGAGCTTCTTGTAGACGCCTTTGACGAGATCCTCGTAGAGGATGCTCGCGCCGCCGGTGGTGTCGGCGAAGGGGTCGCCGAAACTCGCGACATCGACGCCGAGGAGCTTGAGCTTGGCCGAAAGGTCCGCGCCCTCGAAGCGCGCCTGGCCGTCGCCCGTGAGGATGCGCGCGAGCACGCTCGCCATCTCGTAGCCGGGCGCGACGAGCCCGTAGAGTACGTTGGCGTGGAGCGCGCACTCGCCGATGGCCCGGATGGCCGGATCGCTCGTGCGCAGCTGGTCGTCGACGACGACGCCGCCGCGATCGCCGACGATGATGCCGGCCTCGCGCGCGAGCTCGTCGCGCGCGCGGATGCCGGCGGCAACGATCAGCATGTCGGCTTCGATCGGCTCGCCCTCGCTGAACTCGACGCCTTCGACGCGCTCGCGGCCGAGCACGCGCTGCGCCGAGACGTTCAGGTGCACTTCGACGCCGAGCTTGCGAATGCTGCGCAAGAGCAGGCGCGAACCGGCGCCGTCGAGCTGGCGTGGCATCAGGCGCGGCGCGAACTCGACGACGTGCGTCTCGAGGCCCATCTCGTGCACGGCCTTGGCGGCTTCGAGCCCGAGCAGGCCGCCGCCCATCACGATGGCGCGCTTGCTCTTCTTCGCGTACTCGCGGATGCCGATCAGATCCTCGATCGTGCGGTAAACGAAGACGCCGGCCTTATCGACCCCGGGGATCGGCGGCACGAACGCGTTCGAGCCCGTGCAGAGGACGGCCACGTCGTACGGCACGCGCTCGCCGCTCGACGACTGGATCAGCTTGCGGCGGCGATCGATCAGCGTCGCGCGCTCGCCGAGGAGCAGGCGGATGCCGTGCTGGCGGTACCACTCGGGCGCGGCCAGCAGCATCTCGTCGGCGCTGGCCTTTTCGTAGAAGCTCGTGAGACCCACGCGGTCGTAAGCGGGGCGCGGCTCCTCGCAGAACGCGACGATCTGGTACTTGCCCGCCGTGTCGAGCTCGCCGAGACGCTCGCAGAGCTTCCAGCCCACCATGCCGTTGCCGACGACGACGAGCTTTTGCTTGGCGCCGTTGCCGCCGAGCTTCACGGGCACGCTGCGCTCGGGGCTCGCTGCGCCGTTCACGGCCGGGAGCTCGCCGACGCCGAAAACGCGGACGAGCTCGTGCGCTTGCGGCCGCACGAAGGTCGAGCGCGGCGGCACGTCGTCCACGCGGAGGCCGTGCTGCTTGAGGGCGAGCTCGACCGCCGTGCCGAGCGCTATGAGCCGAACCTTGCCGAGGTCGGAGCGGAGCTCGTGCGTCGTGCCGTGAACGCACGCGACTTCCCACAGCGCCTCGACCTGCGTGGGCGAGCTCAAGACGAGCGCGCGCAAGCCGCCGCCCCGCACCGTCTCGTAGAGTGCGAGGGCACCGCTGTCGGCGCCGGGCGAGCTCGAGAGCAGTCGCACCGTGGCGCCCTTCTTCTCGAGCGTGTCGAGCAGGCGCGGGTCGGGACGCAGGGAGGCGATGCCGACGACGCGACCCTGGAGGTCCAACGTATCGAGCACGCCGTTCAAACTCTCGAACGACGAGAGCGGCGCCGGCGCGTCGGCGCGGAGCCCGATCTCGCGCAGAGCGCCCGCGGGCTTCGGGCCTTGCGTGATTTTTCGCGAAGACCGCAGGGCGGAAACCACCTCTTCCTCACGCTCGAGCTGGCGCGCAAATTCGATGATGAGACGCACGCCCTGCGCGGTAAAAAAGACGATGTCGTCGAATTCCCCGCGCGTAAGCTCCATGATCCAGCCTTCGAGCGGCCGCGATCCGGATTCGGTCGGCGCGACGTCGAAGCGACTGAGGTCGGCTCCCTCCAGCCGGAGGAGCCTCGCCGCGGCGTCCAAATCCGAGACGTTGGGGAGGGCGACGTACCAGTTCGAAAATAGTCCCGTATCAGCCATCGACGCGGACCTCGCCGTGATGGGGCAACCACCCGAAAGGGTCGTCGTGCACCGGCTTTCGCTTGAGCACGACGAGCAGATGAAAAACTCGATTTTCAGTCTACGCGCGGCGCGCGACTCGTCAACGCATGAAATCGCACAATTTCAGCCGGAAACGCGCGTGTCGACGCAACGGCGAAACAGCTGAGAAACTCCGAAACGTCGCCGACAAACAAGTTCATCGTGCGGAAACGATCGGCGGCCTCGTCACGTTCACGAAACCCGGGGCGCGGGTCTCACCCTTCGGAGTAGCGGCGCCGAAACTCGCGACCCGTCACTTCAGGAACCGCGGCCCGTTGACTCACGCCGAGCCGGCCGGGACGGCTCGGCCCGCGCCCACCCTTCGGGCGTTCGCTGGGTCAGCCGCCCGAGACGGGTGGGATGAGCGCCACCACGTCGCCTGCCACGAGCCGACGCTCGTGCGAGACGAACTCGTCACCCACCGCGAACCGAATGCTACCGAGCAAGCCACGGAGGGCGGGGCGAGATGCCTCGAGAAAGGCGACTAGCCGGCCGACGTCATCGACGCCGTCCGGAAGCTCGAGCTGCTCCGACCCGACGCCCATTCGCTCGCGAATTGCGGCGAAATACAGCAGCTCAATCGATTTGTTTGCACTCACGGCGTACGGCCTTGCACGGGTATCCAGCTGGGAGGTGTACGCTCTTCAGTTAGCACCGATGGCCGGCCATGGAGCCAATGATCCGCACGCCGACGCTCCGTCCACCGGACGCCGCGACATTCGCATTCTGACCGTCACCGTGAGCGACACGCGCACGAGCGGCACCGACGAATCCGGACCGAAGCTCCGCGCGCTCCTCGAGGCGGCCGGCTACACGCTCGTGGAACATAGGATCGTGAAGGACGAACCACCGCTCATCGCGGCCGTGGTGCGCGCGCTTTCCATGCACGACCTTGCGGACGTGCTCGTGACGACGGGGGGCACCGGCATCGCCCCGCGTGACTGCACGATCGAAGCGCTCGCCCCGTTGCTCGAGAAGACGCTCGACGGCTTTGGCGAAGCGTTTCGGCGACTGTCTTGGGACGACGTGGGGCCGCGCGCCGTGCTCTCGCGCGCGCTCGCGGGCGTGGCCGGCGGCCGCGTCGTCGTGGCGTTGCCGGGCAGCCCACGCGCCGTGGCGCTCGCGGTCGAGAAGCTACTCGTGCCGTTGCTCGAGCACGCCGTCGCGCTCTGCCGCGGCGAGCTCGGCGGTCACGGGCATCGGCACGGACACGGACACGGAGGCGGCGGCTGATGCTCGGCTTCGAGGAAGCCCGAGCTTTGCTGCTCGCCGCCGTCGAGCGACTGCCGGCCGAGCGCGTCACGCTCGAACGGGCACTCGGTCGCGCGCTTGCGGAGCCGGTGATCGCCACGAGCCCGCTTCCGCCCTTTGCCTACAGCGCGATGGACGGCTACGCGCTCGCAACGAGCGACCTCCACGGCACGGGGCCGTTCGAGCTCGAGGTGCGCGGTGAAAGCCGCACGGGCCGGCCTGCCGAGCCGCTCGTTGCGGGCACGGCCTGCGTGATTTCGACGGGCGCGGAGCTCCCGAGCGGCGCCGACGCCGTGGTGCCGCGCGAGGACGCGGAGCGCACCGACAACGTGATCGCGCTCGCCCAGCGTGCCAAGCCGCGGCAGCACGTCCGGCGCGCCGGTGAAGATCTGGACGTCGGGGGCGTCGCGCTCGTTCCCGGCATGCGTCTCACGCCTGCTGCGCTCGGTCTTGCCGCGTCGCTCGACGTGACCGAGCTCAGCGTGGGCGGACGCCCGCGCGTCACGATCCTGTGCACGGGCGACGAGCTCCGCGCGCCGGGCACGACGGCCAAGCCCGGGAAAATCCCGGAGTCCGTATCGCCGGCGCTCGCGGCGCTCGCTTCGCTCGCGAGCGCCGAAATCCGTCGGCTGCCGCCGGTCGCCGACGAACCCGACGCGACGCGACGCGCGCTCGCGGAGGGGCTCGCCGGCACCGACCTCTTGCTCACGGTCGGCGGCGTGAGCGTCGGCGATCACGACTGGGTCCGGCCGGCGCTCGAGGCCGAGGGCGTGACGCTCGATTTCTGGAAGGTCGCGATCAAGCCGGGTAAGCCGCTCGCGTTCGGACGGCGAAAAGGCGGTGGCGCGTGGGTGCTCGGGCTGCCGGGCAATCCCGCGAGCGCCGTCATCACGTTCTCGCTCTTCGGAATGCCGCTGCTCCGCTCGCTTCAGGGCGACCGCGAGCCGCTGCCGAAGCTCGTCAGCTTGCCGCTGGCGGCGTCCTTCGAGCACAAGCCTGGCCGCCTGGAATTCGTGCGCGCGCGCCTCGAACAACGCGAGGGCACGCTCACCGTCGTGCCGCTCGCGAATCAGGCGTCCGGGGCGCTCACGAGCCTCGCGTGGGCCGACGCGCTCGCGCTGATCCCGGCTGACGTAGGGGCGCTGCCGGCCGGAGCGGCCGTCGAGGTCCTCCGCTTTCAGGATTTGTGAGGCGCATGCGCGTGAGGGTGCGCGTGCTCGTGACCGGGCTCGCAGCGCGCGTCTTCCCAACCGACCCAATACGGTCCGTCGGGCCCGTGCTCGCGCTTCCAGATCGGCACGCGCGCCTTCACGCGATCGATGACGAGCCTGCATGCGCTGAACGCCTCGTCGCGGTGCGGCGCGCTCGCCGCGCACACGACGGCGGCGTCGCCCACCTCGAGCTTGCCGGTCCGGTGCCGAACGGCCACACGCACTCCCGGCATTTCCTGCGCAATCTCGGCGAGGATGCGGCGCATCTCCGCGACGGCGAGCGACGGGTACGCCTCGTACTCGAGCAACGTCACGGCGTGGCCGGCGTTCGTGTCGCGCACGACGCCGACGAACGTCGCGATCGCCCCCGCGCCGGGGTGAGAAACGGCGGCAATCACCGGCTCGAGCGCGAGCGGCTCGGACGAGAGCTCGACGTCCGTCATTTCGACTCCCGCCGGTAATCGCCCGAACGGCCGCCGGATTTCTCGACGAGCTCGATGTCCGTGATGGTCATGCCGCGATCGATCGCCTTCAGCATGTCGTAAATCGTGAGCGCCGCGCTACTCGCCGCGACGAGCGCCTCCATTTCGACGCCCGTTCGATCGTACGCGCGCGCGGTCGCCGTGATCGCCACCCCGGGCGGGTCAGCGCAGGGCTCGAGCGCGACCTCGACGCCGGTGAGTTGCACGAAGTGACAGAGCGGAATCAGCTCGGGCGTGCGCTTGGCCGCCTGAATGCCGGCGACGCGCGCCACGGCGAGGACGTCGCCTTTCGGCGTGTTGCCCGCGACGAGCGCGGCCAACGTTTCCGGCAGCATACGTACGAACGCGCGCGCGACTCCACGGCGCGCCGTCGCGACCTTGGCGGACACATCGACCATGTGCGCGTCGCCCTCCGGCGTGAGATGCGTCAAATTGCCGCGTGTCACGGGCAAAATGGCGTCGCAGGCGCGAGCGAGGCGGACCGCGCGCTCCGCGGGATCCGCCTTTTTGCTGCGGGCGAGCTTCACCAGGGCATACCGCTCGAGCGCCGTGAGCGACGGCCAGGCGCGCTCGAGCTCGGCGCGACGCTCGGTTTCGGCGAGCTCCGGGACGAGCTCGAGCGGCTCCGGCTCGGGCGCGATGCGTTCCGGAGCGGGCCGAGCGCGGAGCGCAACGCGTTCGACGGCGTCGACGGCGACGCTCGCGCCGGTGCCGGCGGCGGCGAGCAACCGCCGCTCCTCGAGCGGGAGGGAACGCCACGCCTCGAGCGAGAGCTTGAGACCCGCGACGTCGAGCGCGCGACGCGCGGCGAGCGGCAGCAAAATAAGACCCGGGTTCGGGTCCTCGAAGGCGAATTGCTCAAACGTGCTACGATCCTCCACGCGTTCGCTTTCCGGATTGTTTCATCCTGGCAACGCCGCGCAAGGTCCAAAATTGAGCCGATTTTTGCCGATTCTTGGTGAGCTCGAACGCGCGGCCTCGGCGGAGGTCACGGCGACGTCGCCCGCAAGCGTCCGCATTTCGCTCACCGATCGCTGCGATCTCGCGTGCGTCTATTGTCGTCCGTCACGGAGCGACGGCTACTTGGACGATCGCCTCGATGAGCCGGCCTTGCACACTCTCATCGAGGGTCTCCTGCTCGCGGGGGTGCGACGCCTTCGCTTCACGGGCGGCGAGCCGCTGCTCTCCCCTCACGTCGTCGGCGCCGTCGCCCGGGCCGCCGAGCTCGGCGCCGAGGACATCGCGCTCACCACCAACGGCACGCGCCTCACCAAGCTCGCGCGTCCGCTGCGTGCAGCGGGCTTGAAGCGCCTCACGCTTTCGCTCGACTCGCTCGACCCACTTCGCTTCGAGCGCATCACGCGCGGCGGCAAGCTCGAGCGCGTGCTCGACGGCCTCGCGGAAGCGCGCGCCGTCGGCTTCGACGAGATCAAGCTCAACACCGTCGTCCTCCGCGGTGAAAACGACGACGAGCTCGAGCGCATCACGCTCTTCGCGTGGAAACACGGGCTCGTGCCGCGCTTCATCGAAGTGATGCCGATCGCCGAAGGCGCGCGCATCGTCGCCGAGCGGCTGGTCCCCGCCGCGGAAATTCTCGAGCGTCTCGCGCCGTGGCTTTCCGCGGCGCGCCCTGCCGTGGACCCGGAGCGCGGCCCCGCCAAATACGTCGCGAGCCGGCATGATCCGAAGCTCCGTGTCGGGGTCATCACCGGTACGACGGACACCTTTTGCAAAGGCTGTGACCGACTGCGCGTTTCCGCGACCGGCGTCCTCCGGCCGTGCCTCGCGACCGATCGCGGCGTGGGTGCGGCCACGGCGGCACGTGCGGGCGACCCCGCGCTCATCGCGCGCACCGTCGCGGAAGCCTGGAAGCTCAAGCCGGACGGCGACGTCTGGCGCGGTTGCACCGAGCCGACCGCGGGCGACGTCTCGATGCGCGCCATCGGCGGCTAACGCGCCCCGAGGGCGCTTCGCGACCGCGCCTCTCTCGCCACGACGTCCTCTCAGACCGGTACGTCGCCCGGCTCGTCCAAATCGCGCAGTTCCGCGCGCTCGCGCTCGTCCACCGCGAGCGCGACCGCTCCTGCTCCGAGGCGCAGAACGACACGCTGGAGCGCGCGCTCACCGGCCGCAATCGCCGCATCGACCGGAGCGAGCGCGTCGACCGCGTAGCGTGCGACGAGCGTTTCCCAGAGCTCGCCGCCACGCGGCGCGAGAAAGCTCGCGACACTCGTCTCCTCGGCGAGCCGCGCGATGAGCGGCGCCTCGAGGTAAGGCAAATCGCACGCAAGCGCGAGCGCGTGTGCGTGCCCCCTCGCCCGAGCTTCCAGCAACAACGCGCGGAGCCCGCCGAGCGGTCCGATCCCGGCGGGAGCGTCGTCGAGCGCCGGTAAACCGAGCCTCCCGTACGCGCCCGCAGCACCCACGAGCACGAGCTCGGCGGCGGGCAGCGCCTGCCGGCAGCGCGCGACGAGCCGCTCGACCAGTGTTTCACCGCTCGCGAGCCGGAGATTACCCTTATCGACGCCGCCGAGCCGGCGCCCGCGCCCGCCGACGAAAATGCCCACGGTGACCGGCGCGGCCGAAACCAGCATGCGCGGCGAAAATAGCGGGATTCGGGTCGCGAAGCACGCGCGCACCCGAGCGACGCCGAAGACCGTTCCGCGTACGCGCGAGCTTCGGGTGTATCACTGCCGGCGTGACGCCGCCTCTCCTCGGCAAGCGTGCTTTTTGTTGGGCGCTTTGCGCTGCGCTCCTCGGCGCCGGTTGCCAGCGCCGGGGCGAACAAAACCCCAAGGCTGGGCCAGCAGCGAGCGCGCCCGTACCCGCGCCGCCCGCAAAGCCGCACGACGTGACGGTATTCGCGGCGGCGTCACTCCGCGAAGCGTTCACCTCGCTCGGCACGGCGTTCGAAGCCGCGCACCCCGAAGCGCACTTGGTCTTCAGCTTCGCCGGCAGCCAGACGCTCCGCGCGCAAATCGAGCAAGGCGCGCCCGCCGACGTCTTCGCCTCCGCCGACGAGCGTCACATGCAAGCGCTCGTCGCCGCGCGGCGCGTGCAGGAGCCCCGCGCCTTCGCGACGAACGAGCTCGTCGTCGTCGTGGCGCGCGCGCGCGCGGGCTCACTGAAGACGCTCGCGGCTCTCCCCGAAGCGGCGCGCATCGTGCTCGGCGCGCCGGAAGTGCCCGTGGGCGCGTACACCGCTCGAATGCTCGAGCGCGCGACGAGGACGCTCGGCGCCGATTTCGAGACGCGCGTCGAAGCCCGCGTGGTGTCGCGCGAGCCCGACGTGCGACAGGTCCTCGCCAAAGTCGCGCTCGGTGAAGCGGACGCGGGCGTCGTTTATCGCACCGACGCGCTCGCGGCGAAGGACAAAGTCGCGCTCGTGCCGATCCCGTCCGAAGACAACGTGCGCGCGACGTACCCGGTCGCCGTCACGCTCGGCGCGCGCGCTCCCGAGCTCGCCCGCGCCTTCGTCGAGTCGTTGAGCTCCCCCGCGGGGCAACGCGCGCTCGCCGAGCGCGGTTTTCTCCCACCGAACGCCGTGGAGGCGAACGCGCGGTGAGCGCGCGCTCGGGCCGTGGCGCGCGCCGTCCCTGGCACGCGGCGTTCCGTGCTCTCGGCGGCACGCTCCTCGTCTTTTTGCTGCTGCCGCTCGTCGGCCTGCTTTCGGGCACGACCCTCGCCGACGTCCGTGAAGGCCTCGCGCACCCGCTCGTTGCGCCGGCGCTCGAGCTCAGCCTCGCAACGACGACGCTCTCCGCGGCGCTCGTCGTGCTCTTCGGGACGCCGCTCGCCTGGACCATCGCGCACGCGCGCGGCACCACGGTGAAGCTCTTCGAGTCGGCGCTGAAGCTGCCGGTCGTGTTGCCGCCGGCCGTGGCCGGCCTCGGACTGCTCCTGGCCTTCGGCCAACGGAGCCCGCTCGGAGCGCTGCTCCAGCGCGTGGGCCTCAGCGTCCCTTTTACGACGGCGGCGGTCGTGCTCGCGCAAATCTTCGTGTCCGCGCCGTTTTACGTCGAAGCCGCCATTGCGGCCTTCCGGCGCCTCGACGCGAGCCTGCTCGTCATCGCACGCACGCTCGGCGCCGGTCCGGCGCGCGTGCTCTTTCGCGTCGGCCTGCCGCTCGCCGCGCCGGGCCTGCTGTCGGGCATCGCGCTCGCGTGGGCGCGCGCGCTCGGCGAATTCGGCGCGACGCTCATGTTCGCCGGCAGCCTCTCCGGACGCACTCAGACGCTGCCGCTCGCGATCTACGCGGCGCTCGAGAGCGATCTCCGCGCCGCGCGCGCGCTGTCACTCGTGCTCGTCGTGATCGCGTTCGTGCTGCTGCTCGCCGTGCAGAGCGCCGAGCGCGCGAGCGGCTTCGGAGAGCGACCGTGACGCTGAGTGTCGACTTCGAGGGTCGTGTCGGACCACTCGCGCTCCGTGCCGCGTTCGACACGAGCCGGGGCACCGTCGTGCTCACGGGTCCGAACGGCGCCGGCAAGACGAGCGTCTTGTTGATGCTGCTCGGCGCGCTGACGCCCGAGCGCGGCAGTGTCCGGCTGAACGGCAGCACGCTCTTCGACGCCGAGCGCGGCGTCAACCTCGCCGTCGAAGCGCGCTCGATCGGCTACGTCCCCCAGAGCTACGGCTTGTTTCCGCACCTCAGCGCCGCCGGAAACGTCGAGTTCGCCCTCGCGTGCAAAAAGCCCGCGCTCCCTCGCCGCGAGCGTCAGCAGCGAACCCGCGCGCTGCTCTCGGAGCTCGGGCTCCTCGAGCTCGCGGCGCAACGCCCGCACTCGCTCTCCGCGGGCGAACGGCAGCGCGTCGCGCTCGCACGCGCCATGGCCTCGGAACCCAAAGCGCTCTTGCTGGACGAGCCGTTCGCCGCGCTCGACATCGGCACGCGCCGCAAGTTGCGCGTCCTTTTACGCGAGCACCTCGAGCGCCTTTCGCTTCCGACCGTCGTCGTGAGCCACGACGCCGAAGACGCGCGCGCCCTCGGCCGTCAGATCGCGGTCATCGAAGGCGGCAGCGTGGTCCAGGTGGGTAGTTGGAGCGAGCTCGAGACGGCCCCGGCATCGCACTTCGTTCGGGAACTGACACTTTAGGCGCACCATTTCTCGGCGGCCTCGCCCGTCACCGAGACAGGCCCGGTTCAGTCGCGCTCGAGCTCCGCGAGCTCGCGCTCGAAACCGCCCGACAGGATCGGAAAGCGATACCACGTCTTCGGATCGAGACTCTCGTCGTCGACGTGGAAGCTCGGCGCGTAGCGCTCGCGCTTCCACTGGTTTTGCGCGAACAAGCGGAAGAAGCGCCGCACCCAGCCGGTCAGGGTCGTGCGATCGTGCGCGGGAAAATCCGCGCCGAGGGTCGCCAGGATCTCGCGCGGGGAGCGCTTGTCGCGGATCGCGGCCCGCTCGATCGCGTCGAGCACGTCGTACGGCATGAGATCGCTCTCGTCCGTCTGCGCGTGCGCGGCCGGCCGGAGCTCCGCGGTCGGCGCCTGCTCGTTCACGGCTCGGAGCGCGGGGATGGGCCCGAGCCCGAGCGGCCCTTCGTGCTCGAGCCAACGCAGGTACGAGCGCACGAAATTCTTGTCGACGCCCGCGATCGGGCTCAAGCCACCCGCCGTGTCGCCGTCCATCGTGGCGTAGCCGACCGCCGCCTCCGACCGGTTACTGGTCGAAAGCAGGAGCTTGTGCTCGACGTTCGCGATGAGCCAGACGCTCGGCGCGCGCGCGCGAGCCTGAATGTTCTGGAGCGCGAGATCATCGTGCTCCCAGTCGAGCTTGCGCTCGAGCGCCGTCTCGATCCGGCCGCGATAGGCGCGCACGAGCTCTTCCACGTCGAGCTCGAGGTGACGGGCGCCGAGCGCGTGCGCCACGGCGCGCGCCGCGGCGCGCGTCGTCTCGGAGCTGTTCTCCGTCGCCTGGTACACCGTGGTGAGCAAGCATTCGACCAGTGCTTCGGGCGTCGCTGTCGCGCCGGCAGCGAGAAACGGCAGTCGCTCCGCGAGCGCGCCCGGCCCGAGCTCGGCGAGCGCGCGCCGCGCCGCCATCGCGACGAGCGACGCGACGAGCGACGAGTCCGCGCCGCCGCTCAGCGACACGACGAAGCCGCGCGCGCCCGTCTTGCGCAGGTAGTCGAACAAGGCGAGCGTGAGCGCCCGCGTCAGCTCCTCTTCCTTGGTGCGCGCCGTGCGCTCCCACCCCGCTTCCTCGAGCGGGCGCGAGACGGACCGAACGGGCGGATAGCTCATGGCCGCCCGGACGCTGAGCTCGGCCGGCTCTTCGAGGTTCGGCTGATAACTCGAGAGGCCGCCCTGGCGCACGTCGCCGAGGTCGAGATCCACGACGGCGGTCACGAGCTCGACCGTACGCAGCGAAAAGCGCGGCGCGCGCGCGATGACGGCGCCGCCCGCCGCGATCAGCGCGTCGCCGTCGTAAACGGCGCGACCGGCTTCGTTGCCGAGCAGGTTCGAATAGACGTACGCGACGCCGAACGCGCGCGAGCCCTCGAGCACCAAGCGCTTGCGCACCTCGTGCTTGCCGAACGCGAAGTGACTCGCGCTCGGATTCAGGATCACGTCGACGGCGTCGAGCGAGAGTTCGGCCCCGGGCCGCTTCGCCATCCACGCGTCCTCGCAAATCTCGAACCCGATGCGCACGCCGCCCACGTCGAACACGTGATCGCCGAGCGGATACTCTTGCCCGCGCACGTCGACGCGCGTGCGCGTCCCCGCGGGCCAGGGCTTGAACCAGCGCGGCTCGTAGTGGATGCCGTCGCCCGCGAGCGCCCGCTTGGCGACGAAACCGAGGAGCTTACCGTCCGCCACGAGCGCCGACGCGTTGAACACGGCCTTCGCGTGGTGGAGCGGCAAACCCACGCTCACGACGAGACCACGCGTCTCCGGCAAGAGCTCTCCCAGGATGTCGAGCGCGGTTTCACGCACGAACGGCGCGAGAAACGCGTCCTCACAGCCGTAACCCGTGATGCAGAGCTCCGGCAGGCACAGCACGCCGACGCCCGCGTCTTTCGCCGCTCCGAGCGCGCTCACGATGTTCTGCCGATTCGCCTCCCACGCGAGGGGCGTCTGGTTCAGCGCGGCGGCGGCGACTTTCAGGAGCCTCAAACTAGGCTTCGTCTTACCACGGGCAGCGACTACCCTCTCGCCAAACGGTCGGTGGCAAGGCCCCCGGCACCGGCACCCCGGATTCCTTCGGGCGCGCTGCCGGTCGAAAAGCGGCGCGCGTTCCCATGACGGCGGAACCCTGCGGAGTCGAGCTCGAAATGTCGCGCAATAATAGTTGTAACTCAAACTATTCCGGAGCTCGCTCGAAGCGGCCGTGCTAGCTCCAACGACATGAGCTCCAGGCGGTCGGGAAACGGGGACCGAGCATGAGAATCCTCATCAACGGCACGGGGATCGCGGGGCCTGCGCTCGCGTATTGGCTGCGGCGCTTCGGGCACGAGCCGACGCTGCTCGAGCGCGCCCCGGCGTTCCGGACCGGCGGTTACGTCATCGATTTCTGGGGTCTCGGCTACGACCTTGCCGAACGGATGGGCGTCCTTCCGCTCTTGCTCGAGCGCGGCTATCGAGTGGAACGGCTCAAGATGCTCGACGAGCGGGGTTCGGAAGTCGCAGGCATCGACGTGGAACCCATTCGCGCGTCGGTCGGAAGCCGCTTCATCAGCGTTGCGCGAAGCGACGTCTCGGCCGCGCTGCTGGGCGCGTGTCGAGGCGTCCCCGTCCTTTTCGGTACCTCCGTCGCGCAGCTTTCACCCGACGACGCCGGCGTCACGGTGCAGCTGTCCGACGGACGCTCGGAGCGGTTCGACCTCGTCGTCGGCGCCGACGGCCTGCATTCCGGCGTGCGCGCCCTCGCGTTCGGATCGGAAGCCTGCCGCGAACGCGAGCTCGGCTGCCACGTCGCCGCCGTCCGCCTCGCTGGCTACCCGCACCGCGACGAGCTCGCCTACGTGTCCCACACGGCGCCGAACCGCCAGGTCGCTCGCCTGGCGCTGCGCAACGGTGAGACGCTGTTCCTGTTCATTTGCCGCTCCGAGCTGTTCGGCGCCGAGGATCCGAACAAGGACGTGAAAGCAGCGCTCCGGCATGCGTTCGGCTCGATGGGCTGGGAAGTACCGGAGATTCTCGACGCCATCGAAGGCGCGGAGGATCTCTACTTCGATCGCGTGAGCCAGATCCTGCTCGAACGTTGGTCGAAAGGCCGTGTCGCGCTGGTCGGTGACGCCGCGGCGTGCGTCTCGTTTCTCGCGGGCGAAGGTACCGGGCTCGCGATCGTCGAGGCCTACGTGCTCGCCGGTGAGCTGCACCGCGCCGGGAGCGATTGGGCGCGCGGCCTGCGCGAGTACGAGACGCGACTGCGCACGTTCGTTCGGAAAAAGCAGGACGCGGCGCTGCATCTGCGGGGGTTCTTCGCGCCGCGCACGAGCATCGGCCTGCGAACCCGCAACCTGCTCGTCAACGCGCTTTCCGTGCCGTTCATCGCGCGACGCCTGCTGAGTCGTTCGCTGCGCGACGAGCTCGTGCTGCCCGACTACGAAAGTCCTACCTGAAATTATTTTGACGTCAAACTAATTTCTGTAACTATTGCTTCGGCGACATGAACGGGCCGGAGCAGCGCGACCAGCGAGAGGAGCCCCCGCACGAGGCGGCGGCAGAGGCACGCCTGCGCGCCGATTCGCCCCTGCCGCGCGTCGCGATGATCTCGACCCACGGCTACGTTTCGGCCGAACCGCCGCTCGGAGCCGCGGATACCGGCGGCCAGGTCGTCTACGTCCTCGAGCTCGCGAAGAAGCTCGGTCGCCTGGGTTACGAGGTCGACGTCTGGACGCGTCGGTTCGAGGCGCAGCCGGAGCTCGAACCCGTTACCGACCACGTGCGCGTCGTCCGCGTGCCCTGCGGCGGCCCCGCGTTCGTGCCCAAGGAATACCTGTGTGACGCGATCGACGAGTGGAGCGAAAACGCGCTCCGTCTGGTCCAGCGCGCGCGGCTCGGCTACGCCTTCGTCAATAGTCACTATTGGGACGCAGGGCTCGCCGGCCAGCATCTAGCCGAAGCGCTCGCCGTACCGCACATCCATACGCCGCACTCGCTCGGGCTCTGGAAGCAGCGGCAGATGATCGGTGATTTTCCGGACGACGAACGGCAGTTCGAAGCCAAGTACAACTTCGGCACGCGCATCCGCGCGGAGCGCAGGATCTACGACGAGGCCGATCTCGTGATTGCGACGACCCCCGCGCAGACGGACATGCTTCGTACCGACTACGAGGTCGCCGTCGACAAGCTCCGGATGATTCCGCCCGGGTACGATGACAACCGCTTCTTTCCGGTCGGCAGCGCGAGCCGGGAGCTCGTCCGGCGGCGGCTCGGCTTCGACGGCAAAGTGATCGTGTGCCTCGGGCGGCTCGCGCGTAACAAGGGCTACGATCTCTTGCTGCGCGCCTTCGCCGAAGTCAGCGCGCGCGAGCCCGCGGCGAAGCTCTGGCTCGCGCTCGGCGGCGACAAGCTGGTGCAGGCGGAACGGGCGATCCTCGAAGAGTGCCGCGAGCTCATGGGCGAGCTCGGGCTCGACGGTCGCGTCGTCTTCTCGGGCTACGTCCCGGAGAGCGACCTGCCCGACATCTATCGTGCCGCCGACGTTTTCGTGCTCCCGAGCCGGTACGAACCGTTCGGCATGACCGCCGTCGAGGCCATGGCCTGCGGCACACCCACGGTCGTCACGACGCACGGCGGCTTGTTTCGGATCCTGAAGTTCGGCGTGGACGGCTTGTTCGCCGACAGCTTCGACGCCGCCGACCTCGGCATCACCATGCTGAAGCCCTTGCGCCACCCCGTGCTCGCGGATCGACTTTCACGCAACGGCGCGCACACGGCGCGCAGTCTCTTCACCTGGACCGGTGTCGCCCAACAGCTGATTGCGGCGGTCGAGGATCGAGGCACGCGAAGCGTCGCGCTGAACGAGCTCGAGCCGGCCGAGCATTGGTTCGGGCCCGACGATCAGAGCGTCGCTCGCCTGCCGCGCTACCGATGACCCGCATCCGCCTCTTCTCGACCGATCTCGACGGCACCCTCGTCGGCAACCTCGAGTCAGCCGGCCGCTTCGGCGCCGCCTGGCAGGCGCTCCCCGCCGCCGAGCGGCCGCTACTCTGCTACAACACGGGACGGCTGGTCGACGACGCGCTCGCGCTCGTGGCAGTCGTCGGGCTACCCGAGCCGAATTTCATTCTCGGCGGCGTCGGCACGCAAGTCTGGGACGCCGAACGCCGCGGCACGATACCCGGCTTCGAGCAGCGCTTTGCGCAGGGCTGGAACCTCGAGCTCGTCGAGCAGGTGCTGACGCGCGAGTTCCCGCTCGTCGAACGACAGCCGCCCGTATTCCTTCATCCTTACAAATCGAGCTGGTACTTGCCGCACGCGCCTGCCGAGACGCTTCGGGCCATCGAAGCGCGCCTTCGCGCCGTGGGGCTCGACGTCGTCGTCGTCTACTCGGGTCAACGCTACCTCGACGTGCTTCCGCGCCATGCGAGCAAAGGCACGGCGCTCACCTGGCTCGCCCAGCAGCTCGGGATCCCGCCCCGCGCCATCCTCGTGGCCGGCGACAGCGGCAACGACAGCAGCATGTTTCGAATCGCGGGAGTGCGCGGCATCCTGGTCGAGAACGCGCAGCCCGAGCTGCTCGAGGCCAGCGTCGGCTGCGAGGTGCACCTCGCGACGGGCATCCTCGCGGACGGCGTGCTCGACGGGCTCTGCCGCTTCGGCGTCATGCAGCGGGTGCCGCGCAGACCGCTGCCCGTCGACGCTTCGAGTCGCACGCCCACGCTATTTCGAGCGGGTGACATGGCGGTCGTCTCACGCGACGACGTCGAGCTCGTGCGCGAGGGCTACGTGCGCGCGATCGAGGTGTTGCACCGCAACGTGACCCCGCTCGGCTTTTCAGCCGCCTCGCTCGCCGACAACGAGGTGACGGGGAGCGACGCGAACTACCGCTCCGTCTGGGCGCGCGACGGAGCGATCACCGTCATCCAGTCGTTGTTTTTGACCGATCCGGTCATGCGCGACGTGCAACGGCGGACGCTCACTACCCTGCTCGACCACGCGACCCCGAGCGGACAGCTCCCGGCCAATGTCGGCATCGACACGAACACACCCGACTATTCGGGCATCGGGCGCATCGCCGCCATCGACGGCGGCTTGTGGGTCGTCATCGCTTTTTACAACTTCGTTCAAGCGACCGGGGACCTCGAGCTCTTGTCGAGTTACTTTCCGACGCTCGAGCGAGCGATGCTCTGGCTCGGCGCGCAGGACAGCAACAACGACGGACTCCTCGAGGTGCCCGAAGCGGGCGATTGGACGGACCTCTTCGGACACAGCTACAACGTCCTCTACGACGAGACGCTCTGGTACCGAGCGAATTTTTGCTTCGGCCGCATGCTCGAAATGCGCGGAGATCACGCGCGCGCCGCGGAGTATTTCCGGCGCAGCCAACGCGTCCGCGAGCAGGTGCTCGAGACATTTTGGCCCCGGACTCGGCGCGAACAGCCGCTGCCGGCCTCGAGCTTCGCGGATTTTCAGTTCACGCTCGGCGACGCGCGCTACCTGCTCGCGCAAATTTCGCCGTTCGGCTTCTCGTGGCGCTGTGACGTCTGGGGCAACATCCTCGCCTTCCTCTTCAATCTGCTCGACGTGCAACGCGCGCGAACCGCGTTCGAATTCATGTGGGGCGCGGGCGTGAACGAGCCCTATCCCGTGAAGAACCTGTACCCGCCCGTCTCGAGCGGCGATCCGGAATGGCGCCCTTACTTCGTCGTGAACCTCTTGAACCTGCCGGGCCACTATCACAACGGCGGCATCTGGCCGCACATCGGCGGCATGTGGGTGCGTTTCGTCCATCGGCTCGGCATGCGTGAGCTCGCCTGCCGTGAGCTCGTCAAACTCGCGCGCCTGAACCGCGCGGGAACGCGTTTCGAATGGGAATTCAACGAATGGGCCCACGCGGAGACCGGTCGACCCATGGGCAAGCGCTACCAAGCCTGGGCGGCCGCGGCGTACCTGCGCGCGTGCCAGGAGCTCGAGCTCGTCATCGACGAGACCGATCGCGACTGATCGGTTCCGAGCGCTTCCGCGGCGGCCGCAACACCCTCCACCGCCTGCGGTCGATGCCGGCGCGGTTTTTGAGCCGCCGTCGCGCGCGGTGCGTCGCAGGCTGAAAAGCGTTGCCGTAGCGGCGGCGGCGCCGTACCGAACGCGCCGTGGACCGCCTCGCGCTCGCACTGTCGCCGTCCGGTCGGGTCCGTCTCGACGGGACGGCGCCCGATGCGGCGCCGGTCGCCCCCGCGGCCGCCGCGCGCATCGAGCGCGCGTTCGAGCGCGGCTTCGCGCACGGCGTGCTTCACCTCGGCGTCGCCGAAATCCAGACCGCGCTCTCGCCGAGCGCCGCCTGGTTTCGCGAGCTCGCGCAGCGCCTCGTCACGGCGCTCTGCGCCACGCCCGAGGACGCGGGCGAGCTCCCACCGCTCGAAGTGAACGACGAGACGCTCGCTGAGCTCATCGCCGCCGCTCCGCCCTTCGTCGGCTCCGAGCTTCTCACGCCCGAGCTCGTACGCGGCCTTTGGAACGAGCTCGAGCGCGCGCTCCGCGCCGAAGTCGCCGCCGAGTCGGGCTCGGTTCGCGACTGGCTCGCGCGGCGCCACGCCGTCTGGCACCGCGTCGGGCGCATCGTGCTCCATCTCGCCGAAAATAGGCGGGATCCGGCGTTGCCGTTCGCGTTCCTCGCGACGTACACGTCGCAGGTCTCACGCGCGGGCGCGCTCGAATACGTGCCGCTCGGCCGCGCCGTCGAAGCCTCGGCGGGTAAACGGGATCGGCGCGCTCTGCTCGCCTTGCTCGAGCCCTTGCAGCGCGCGACCGAGCACAGCGAGCTCCTGCGCACGCTGGTCGCCTCGGGCGAAGTGTTTCACCCGCTCGCGTGGGACGCGCGGCAAGCTCATGCGTTTCTCCAGCAGATCCCAGTGCTCGAGCAGAGCGGCGTGGTCGTGCGCGTGCCCGATTGGTGGAAAAACCGCCGCCCTCCGCGCCCCAAGGTGAACGTGACCATCGGCGGCAAGCAGCCGGGCGGCCTCGGCGCGGACGCGCTCGTCGCGTTCGACGTGAACGTGACGCTCGACGGTGAAACGCTGCGTCCCGAGGATTGGGCGCTCGTCGAGCGCGGGACGAGCGGGCTCGCGCTCATCCGCGGCCGCTGGGTCGAGATCGATCGCGATCGTCTCGAAGCAACGCTCTCGCGCTGGCAGGAAGCCGAGAGCGCCGCCGTCGCCGGCGTGTCGTTCCACGAGGCCATGCGCTTGCTCACGGGCGCCTCCGCGCTCGAGTCGCCCGCCGAAAGCGACGAGGGCTACGCCGACGTGCACGCGGGCGCCTGGCTCGGGAAAACGCTCGAACGGCTCGAAAGACCCGACCGGGCGCGAGCGGTCGAGCCCGGTACCGCTCTCCGCGCCACCCTGCGCCCCTATCAAAAAGTCGGACTGTGCTGGCTTGCCTTGCTCGACGAGCTCGGTCTCGGAGGCTGCCTCGCCGACGACATGGGGCTCGGCAAGACGTTGCAGGTGATTGCGCTGCTCGTTCTCAAGAAGCAGCGCACGCCCGCGCTGAACGCGCTGCTCGTCGTGCCGGCGTCGCTGCTCGCCAATTGGAAGAGCGAGCTCGAGCGTTTCGCCCCCTCGCTCTCGATCACCTTCGTGCACCCGAGCCAGCGCGTCAAGGAGGCGGAGCCACCCGAAGTCGCCGCGCTCGCCAGCGACGTCGTGCTCACGACGTACGGGATGCTCGCGCGGCAACTCTGGCTCGGCGAACGCCCTTGGAGCATCGTCGTGCTCGACGAGGCCCAGATCATCAAAAACCCCGCCGCCAGGCAGACGCGCGCCGTGAAACGACTCCGCGCGCGCTTTCGGCTCGTGCTCACGGGCACGCCCGTCGAAAACCGCCTCGGCGATCTGTGGTCCATTTTCGATTTCGCGTGTCCCGGCCTGCTCGGCTCGGCCAAGCAGTTCGGCACGCTCGCGAAGCGCCTCGAGCGAAACGAACACGCCGATTTTTCGCCGCTCCGAAAGCTGATTCGCCCCTACCTGTTGCGACGGCTGAAGACGGACAAGCAAGTCATCGCCGACCTGCCGGACAAGACCGAAGTCGTCGCCTATTGCTCGCTTTCGAGGGTCCAGGCCGTGCTTTATCAAAAGGCGGTCGACGAGCTCGCACGGGAGCTCGCGGCGGCCGAGGGCATGAAGCGCCGCGGCGTCATCCTCGCGACGATTCTGAAGCTCAAGCAGCTCTGCAATCACCCGGCACAGTGGCTCAAGCACGGCGCGTGGAAGGAAGCGGAGAGCGGCAAGTTAGCCCGCATGCGCGAGCTCTGCGAGCCGATCGCGGCGCGGCAGGAGCGCGTGCTCGTGTTCACGCAGTTCCGCGAGGCGACGGGGCCGCTCGCCGCCTTTCTCGGCGAGCTCTTCGGGCGCGCGGGGCTCGTGTTGCACGGCGCGACGAGCGTGGCGAAGAGGAAGAAGCTCGTCGACGCGTTCCAGAGCGACGACGGCCCGCCGTTTTTCGTGCTTTCGCTCAAGGCCGGCGGCACGGGGCTGAACCTCACGGCCGCCACGCACGTCATTCATTTCGATCGCTGGTGGAACCCCGCCGTCGAGGCGCAAGCGACGGATCGCGCGTTTCGCATCGGACAAAAGCGGAACGTCCTCGTGCACAAGCTCGTGTGTCGCGGGACGGTCGAGGAGCGCATCGATCGCGTGCTCGAGACGAAGCGCGTCCTCGGAGACGCGGTGCTCGCGGCGGGCGGCGAAGCGCTCCTCACCGAGCTCCCGAACGACGAGGTGTTGCGGCTCGTGGCGCTCGACCTCGCGAGCGCGCTCGGGGACGGCGCCGCTTGACGCCGCGCGCGCGCGAGGCACCGTTAGGGAGCGCGCCATGCCCCGGAGCTTCCGCCCGAGCGATTTCGACGACACGGGCGTCTACCGACCGTACGTCTCCGTGACGGAGCGGCGCGCCCAGGCAACGCGCGCGGCGAACGCGCGCGCCGAACGCGGCGAGAAGCTCGAGCCCGTCGTGAGCACGGGCAAGCACGTCGCGAGCACTTTTTGGGGCCGCGCGTGGTGTGACAACCTCGAGCGCTACAGCGACTACGCGAATCGCCTGCCGCGCGGACGCACGTATTTGAAGAACGGCTACGTCGTCCATCTCGGCGTCGCGGCAGGCGAGGTCACGGCCCTCGTCCAGGGCACGAGCTTGTACGAGGTGAAAATCCACGTGCGGCTACTCAGCCCGGAGCGCTGGGCGAGCATCGTCGCGCGCTCCGCGGGACGCGTCGGATCGCTCGTGGAGCTTCTGCGCGGGCGCTTGAGCGGCGAGGTGATGCAAATCGTGACGGAGCGGGAGCACGGGCTCTTTCCCTCGCCGGACGAGCTCGAGCTTGCGTGCAGCTGTCCGGACAAGGCAACGATGTGCAAGCACGTCGCTGCGGCGCTCTACGGAATCGGCGCGCGGCTCGATGCTCGCCCGGAGCTCTTGTTCACGCTGCGCGGCACGGACGCTTCCGAGCTCGTCGCGCAGGCTGCGTCGGGCGCGGAGCTCCTGCGGCCGCTCAAAACACGCGCCAACGCGCTCGACGGGACGAACCTGTCGGAGCTCTTCGGCGTGCCGATCGCGGACGACGCGGCGGTCCGAACGGAGAAACCGCCGCGTCGCGCGCAGAAGGGCAGAGCGAAGGCTCGGCCGCGCTGATCAGCCGGGCGCGCCGGGAGTGCCGGCGTTGATCCACGCGGCGATGTTGGAAATCGTCGTGTCGGTGAGGGGAGGATTGGTGCTGCCGGCGGGCATGCGACCGCCGCACGAAGGGCCGAGATTGAGCTTTTCGATCAGGAAGCTCTGGTCGGCGTGGCCGGAGACGACGAGCGTCTCCGTGCCACACGACGGAGCGCTCGGAGCGCTCGTGGCGATGGTTTCCGTCAACGTCGTGAAGAGCGTCGCGTCGCTGAGCGTGCCGGTGCCGGCCGAGAGCACGACCTTGGTGCCGGCGTTGTTCGTCGAATGGCAGGTAGCGCACCTCGCATCGAAGACGTTCGTGCGCAGCTCCGCGAATGTCGTGACCGTGCGGTCCGAATCGCTACCGATGCCGCCGACGCCACCGCCCCCCGCCGTCGTCGAACCCGCGACGCCGCCAGCGCCCGACGAACCGGCCGAGACGCCGCCGGAACCCGAGCTGCCACTGCCGCCGGCCGTTCCCGCGACGCCGCCAGCGCCAGCTCCGCTGTGACCCGCGCTCGAGCCGGCGAAGCCACCCGTCGAGAGCCCACCGCTGCCGGTCATGCCGGCTTCACCGGACTCGCCACCCTCACCGCCAATCCCAGCTTCACCACCCGCGCCGGCCGGTGCGCCACCTTCACCCGTGGTGCCACCCGTGCCGGTGCCACCCGTGCCGGTGCCACCCGTGCCGGTGCCACCCGTGCCGGTGCCACCCGTGCCGGTGCCACCCGTGCCGGTGCCGCCCGTGCCGGTGCC
>JAICUB010000037.1 GCA_025936045.1 Polyangiaceae bacterium
GCACGCGCTCTACACCGTCGAGCTGCCGATCGCCGACAACGACGAGGCGTTCGGCTTTCGCGCTTTCGACGGCGTGCCGCTCGCGGGCAAAACCAGCCTGCGAATCAGCTTTTTCACCGGGTCCGGACCGAGTAACCCGCCGGCACCCGCCGTCCCGAGCTGCGCGGACTTCGTGGAGCTCTTGTCGGGCTGTGTCGCTCAGAGCTGCCACGGTGACGGCGACGGCGGTCCGGCGCTGGGACTTTCGTTCGAGGGCGTCGATGCGCTACGCACCACGGCGGTGGGGCAGCCCGCCCACGAAGCCGAAACGGGCGACACCACCGGTATCGCCGAACAGAACCCCGAGCGCTTCGGGGTGAACATGCCGATTATCGATCCAGGACGCCCCGACAACAGCTACCTCATGTACAAACTGCTCATCGGGACCGCGCCCTACGAGCTCGCGCCCGGCGCAACGTGTCCTGCAGACGAACGCTGTGAGGCGCCCGACCCCGCCGAGCTCGACAGGCTGCGCAACTGGTTCGTGCGTGGTGAGCCGATGCCGTACCTGAGTGAAGCCGAACAATTCGTTCATCACGACGAGCTTCGTGCCATCAAGACGTTCATCGCCGAAGGCGACGGCTGCGCGAACGGACAGTGAGCCGCCGTGGGGCACGAGGCAGATCCGGCTACCCCTCGTAACGGTGGGGTC
Source organism: Polyangiaceae bacterium (assembly GCA_025936045.1). Taxonomy (GTDB): domain Bacteria; phylum Myxococcota_A; class Polyangia; order Polyangiales; family Polyangiaceae; genus PMG-095. The sequence continues at coordinate 692 of JAICUB010000037.1, forward strand.
GCCGCTTCGGCCGTGCTTGGTTATTTGGGGGGCGCAGGTGGGCCGCTCTGAGAAAAAAATGGTCGGCCGCGGTTCGCGGTGAGCCGTTCTTAGGGGGGACTCGCACCGACATCAGTGTTGACAGCATTGGTGGAGTCACGGGTTTTTTCAGGTAAACTGGGGGCTACCGTGGAGACAACTCAGTTGGCTCTCCGGGGGCGACACCTCCGGCTCGAGCGAGAGCTCGGGAGCGGCGCCACGAGCACCGTTTGGCTTGCCCGAGAAGGCGAGCGGGTCTTCGCACTAAAGCTCGGGCGTGGTCGAGCGCAGCGACCGCGCTTCGCGGAGGAGTGCGAGCGACTCTCGTGGGTGGACTCGCCCGCGCTTGCCGCGGCGGTGGACGCCGGGCTCCTGCGCGACGGCGTGAGGCTGCCGAACGGCTTGCTGCTCGAGTCGGGCTCGCCGTTCCTGCTGCTCGACTACGTCGACGGCCGGCACCTCGACCCCGCGAGCACGGCGAACGCGGAGCAAGCGCTCGAGCTCGCGCTCCTCGTCGCGCGCGACGTCGGGCGCGCCCTAGCGGACTTGCACGCGGTCGGGCTCGCGCACGGCGACGTGAAGCCGGCGAACATCGTCGTTACGACGGACGCACGGGGCCGCCCCGACGGCGCCCGTCTGGTCGACCTCGGACTCGCGGCGGACGCGAGCGAGGTCGTGCCGCGCGGCGGCACACGGCGCTACCTCGCGCCCGAGCTCCACGACGTGGCCGGCGACGCTCGCCTGCGCGATCTCTACGCGCTCGGGCTCGTGCTCGCCGAGATCCTCTCCGCCGAGGTCCGCCGTGCCGAACGTGTCACCGCGGCGCTCGCGCAAGCGCTGCCGGGCGAGCTCGGACGGCGTGTGGCGGCGTTGCTTTCGCTCGCACCCGCCGCGCGTCCCGCCGCCGAATGGCTCGAACGGCACGCTCGCCGCCTCTTGGGCGCGGCGGAAAGCGCGGAGGAAACGCTCACTCGCCGGCGCGCCGCCGTGCGGCGCTCCTATCTCGGCGTGCGGCGTGAAGAGCTGCTCGCCGCCGCGCGTCTCGCCGACATCGAGCTCGCGGTGGGCGGCGAGCCGCACGCTTGGCTCGCGGGCGCGCTCGGTCTCGCACGCGCCATCTCCGAGCTTACGAGCGACGGCGCGAGCGCCGGCCGTGGTCGTCTCGCGGACCTCGGCGCGTACGGTCGCTCGCGTTGGGTCGTCGCGCTCGTCGGTCCGAGCGCGGCGGCGTGGCCGTCGACGTCCGTCGCGGACGACGCGGAGCTCGCCGCGCGCCTGCTCGCCGCCGTTGCGGAACGCGAGCCGGGGTCGCTCGTTTGGGCGGATCTCGAAGCCGGTGCGCCGCGCCCGAGCTCCGCCTGGGCCGAGGCGGACGGCGTGGAGCTCGCGCTCGCGCTCGAACGCGGCGTCGTCGATGCTTCGTTGCTCGACGAAGCCGAAGCGCGCGTCGAAGCTCGAGCCGCGGTGCCTGCGCTCGCGCTCGCCCTCGCGCGCGTGCTCGGGCGGCGCGGGCAGCTCGGCCGCGCGCTCGCGCTGCTCGCGCGCGTCCCCGGCGCCGAAGCGGCGGCGGAAGCCGCCGAGCTCTTGCGACGAGCGGGAGACGCCCCGGGCGCCGAGCTCCGGGTGCGCGCTCTGCTCGCGGAGGCGCCGTCGGGCGCCGCGAAGGCCCGCGCCCTCGCGACGCTCGCGCGGCTCACGCTGGATCGCGGAGAGCTCGAAGGAGCGCGTTCGCTCCTCGCCGCCGAGCCGGACTCGGCGGCGCCGCTCGAAACGCGCGCTCTGGTCGAGATGGCGCGCGGCGATCGCCGGGCGGCGCTCGAGCTCTGCCTGCGCGCCAGCTCGCTCGCCGCGAGCGACGACGCGCGCGCGCGCATCGAGGCGGTGCGGGGTTACGTCGCCCATGCGGCGGGCGACGCCGAGGCCGCGCTCCGCGCATTCCGTTCGGCAGCGGAGCACGCCGCGCGCGCGGGCGCGGTGCTGGAAGAGGCGACGTATCTCACGGGGGTCGCCGCGGCCGGCACGCAACTCGGAGAGCTCGGCGAAGCGAACGGCGCGGCGCGGCGCGCCGTGCTCTTGTTCGAGGCGCTCGGCCGCCGCGTCGACGCCGCGCGCGCGATGCTCTCCGTCGCTTCGAGCCACGCCGCGGCAGGCGCGCGCGACGAGGCACAGGAAGCGGCCCTCGAGGCCGCGGCGCGCGCGAAAGCCGCGGGGGATCGTCGCTGCGCCGGCTTTGCGCACCTCGTGCTCGCCGATCTGCGCGAAGCGCCCAGCCTCGACGGCCTCGAGCACGCGCGTTACGCGCGGAGCCAACTCGGCGGCGGCGACGACGCGCTGCGCGTCGGCGCGCGCCTTTGGCTGCACGGCGAAGCCGCGCTGAACGTCGCCGAGCTCGACGCGCTCGCGAGCGCGCCGGAGAGCTCCCTCGAAGCTCGACTCGAGTGGTGGGGAGCGCGCGCCACGGTCGAGGGCCAGAGCGCGGAGCCCCGCCGGCCCGAGGCGATCCTCGGGGCGCTCGTCGCGCTCGCCGCCGGCCCGGTCGTCGCTCGCGGTCCCGCGCTCGCCGCCGGCGCCCGGCTCGCCGCGCGTATCGGCGACGGCGACATGACGCGCCGCCTGACGCTCGCCGCCGGTGACGCCGCACGTGAGATCCTGCGCCGCGCTCCCGAGCAACTGCGTGCCGCCATCGCGACCGTCGCGTGGGTACGCATCGCGGAAGCGGCCGGCCTCGGGGAACAGCTTTCCGCCCAGCAGATCGGCGACGTGGAGGCGCTCGTGCGCGCGCTCGGCCGGCGCGATCGGCTGCGGTCGCTCTTGCGCCAGGTCGTCGACGCGCTCGTGCTCTGGACGGGCGTCGAACGCGGCCTCCTGCTCCTGCGCGCGCCGGGCGGCCGGCTCCTGCCGCGCGCGGCGCGTAACCTCGCTCGCTCGGATCTCTCGGGTCCGCAGCTCGAGCTCAGCCGTTCGCTCGCCGAACGCGCGCTCGAGGTGGGCGAGCCGGTCATCGCCGTCGACGCGGCCGGCGATTTACCGGCCGTGCACGAGAGCGTTCACGCGCTCAAGCTCCGCAGCGTACTCGCCGTGCCGCTCATCGCGCACGGCGAAGCGCTCGGCGTCGTCTACCTGGACGATCGCGTGCGGCGCGGGGCGTTCGGGCCGTCGGAGCTCGGCTGGGTACGGCTCGTCGCGACGCTCGCCGCCGTGGCCATTGCGGACGCGCGCGCGCAGCTGCTGCTCAGGCGCGCGGCGCGCCGCGCCGAACGCGCCGAGGCGCGCCTGTCGCGCGAGCTCGCGCGGCGCGAGGCCGAGCTCGACGTGGCGGAGCGGGAGCTCGCGCGCGCGACGGGCGGTCGCGACACGCGCTTCGCCTACGACGCGATCGTCGGCGAGAGCGAAGCCGTACGCGCCATGCTGCGCGTCGTCGATCGCGTCACCGCCTCGGAAGTGCCCGTCTTGATCCACGGCGAGTCCGGCAGCGGCAAGGAGCTCGTCGCGCGGGCGATCCACACGAACGGCCCGCGCGCGCGCGGCCCCTTCGTCTCGGAAAACTGCGGTGCGGTACCGGAGGGCTTGCTCGAGTCGACGCTCTTCGGCCACGTGCGCGGCGCGTTCACGGGCGCCGTGCGGCCGCGCGCGGGGCTCTTCGAGGTCGCGCACCAGGGCACGCTCTTTTTGGACGAAATCGCCGAGATGAGCCTCGGCATGCAAGCGAAGCTCCTGCGCACGCTGCAGGACGGCGAAATCCGCGCCGTCGGTTCCGAGACGGTGCGCCGCGTCGATGTGCGCGTCATCGGCGCAACGCACCGCGACCTCGCCGCGCTCGTGCGCGAAGGTAAGTTTCGCGAAGACCTATTTTACCGTTTGAACGTGATCGGCGTCAGCGTGCCGTCTCTCCGCCAGCGGAGCGGCGACGTGCCGCTCCTCGTGCCGCACTTCGTGAAGGTGCACTCCGCGGGACGCAAAATTCGCGTTTCACGCGCGGCGCTCGACGCGCTCGCGGCGTACGCCTGGCCCGGCAACGTCCGCCAGCTCGACAACGAGGTGCGCCGCGCGCTCGTCCTCTGCGACGACGTGATCGACGTCGAGCACCTGAGCCCCGACGTGCGCGACCGTGAAGGCAGCGAAGCGGCGCGCTCCGACGGCTTGAACCTACGGCGCCGCCTCGACGTGCTCGAAGCCGAGCTCGTGCGCACGGCGTTGCGTCGCACGCAGGGCAATCAAACACGCGCCGCCGAGCTCCTCGGCGTCTCGCGCTTCGGCTTGCAGAAAATGATGAAACGCCTCGCAATCCGCCTCAAGGACGACGCGCCGGCGGCGTGAGGCGGAGGCGAGCGGCGCGGGACCGGTCGCGCCCGTCCCGGCGACTCCGGGACGGCCTGCTTACTGGCCCTTCACTCCGGCGTGACCGTGCAACGTGGCGGTGGCGAGGATCGCCGAGTTGGGCATCGGCGCCGGGTTCGTGAGCTTGCCACTGCTGTTCAGTTCACCCAGCGCTTCGAGCACGTTCGCCACCGAGGTGCCCGAGACGGTGAGGCTCGCCGTCGAGAGGGCGAAGATCTTGAACTCGTAGTTATCGTCCATCCCATTCTTGACGGACCCCGCGCAGGGCGCGAGAAAGCCGCTGCCGAGCGGATTCGCCTGCTTCGCATTGGCGAGATCGCCGCTAAGCGTTTTACCGAAGCCGCCCTGGGCGACTTCCATGACGGAGGCGGGGATGTCGTATGCCGCCCAATGCTGCCCCATCCCTTGGTCGACTCCGATGCTCGTATCGATGAAGGTGATGGCGAACGACAGGGTGCCGGCAGGGGCTCCGCTCCAGTGCAACTCCGGATTGATGCCGCTGCCGAGGCTGCCGCCGTTGCAAGTGAACTTCCCGTCGAACTTGGCGCCCTCCGCCTGATCGGTGCTCGCAAGCACCAAGCTGCCCGTGCTCGCGCCACCCGAGCCCATCGCGCCGCCCATGCTGGTCCCGCCGGCGCTTGCTCCGCCCATGCCGCCCATGCTTGCGCCGGCGCTGCCACCGTGTCCGCCCGTTCCACCAGCCGTGCCGCGGCCCGCCGCGCCGGTTCCGCCACCGCGACCCGCTGCACCCGTGCCGCCGCCGCGGCCCGCCGCGCCGGTTCCGCCACCGCGACCCGCTGCACCCGTGCCGCCGCCTTTGCCGCCGCCGCCCGTCGCGCCGTGACCGCCGGTCGCTCCCGTGCCGCTGCCGCCTTTGCCTGCCGCGCCCGTCGCACCGCCGGTGCCCGAGGCTGTGCCGCCACTACCGCCCGAGCCGGGGGTGCCAGCCGTCGTGCCGCCACTGGCTCCCGTTCCGGTCCCACCCGTTCCAGCGCCGCCGGTGTCGTCGTCGCCGGAAGAGCAGTTCGCCAGAGCGAGCGGAACGCCCGCGGCAAGCACGAAGGGAGCGAGGCGATGCAGCACGCTGGTTTTCATGCGTACTGCTTGCCACAGCGCGGTTCCCACGCCGGGCGAGAAATTTCACATCTCGAGAGGAACTTTTCGGCCCGAGCTGGCTTCACCGACGCTTCGAGCCGCCTTCTCGCCTCACACGCGAGTTTGCCGTCTCGAGTGTGACGGTCTGGTTCAGTTTACGAGGCCGGGCTCGCCCTTCTTCGGCCAGATACGATCCCAATTCTGGCGGTACGCGTCGGTCGCGACTTGCGCCGGACCGTGCCGGGCGGGCTCCGCTCCGTCCTTCGCCGCGCGCTGCGCCTCGAGCTCGACCTTCACGTCGCAGAGAAGAGGAAACTCCGGCCGCGGCGTGAGACTCACGACTTCACCGGTGATCGGCGCGCCGTGCTTCAGCGGCCGCACCATGCCGAGCTCGAGCTGATCGTCCCGCTTGCGGATGATGCGGAGATCGCCCTCTGCCGTCTTTCCGTGAATCAGCGCGACGTCCGTGCCTTTGCGCTCGCTGCTGCCGTTGCCGTCGCCGTCGTCCAACTCCCTTAGCTTAGCACGACTACATACCGATGGCCGTCCGGAACACCCAGCCTTCGCGGCCCCGGGCGTCGTACTTCACGCGATACCAGTCGCCGCTTCGGCCCGTCACGCCGACGCGCGTGCCCGAGAGGACGCGCGCGACGACCTTGCCGTCCTTTTCAGGCGTCGCATGCACGAGCGCCGTCTCCCAACTCACGGTTGCATTGCCGCTCGCCGGCGTGACGGCGACGGGAACCGCGCTGCCCGCGGCGGGCGGCGCGGGCGGCGCAGCGGCGAGCTCGATCCGGTAGAAGACCGAGTAGCGCTGGTGCTGGTGCGGGATCGCGACGAGCGAGACGTTCGCGAAATCCTGCTCGTAGCAATCGAGCACGGCTTTGAGCGGCTCGTCGGCGAGCGTCGTGGCCTTGCCGCTCGTGATGCGCGTGATGCGCTCGCTCGTGAAGTCGAGCTCGAAGCCGAGCGAGAGCACGCCGGACACGCTCCTCGCCGCGGGGCAGTCGTCGAGTGACGACAGCCGGTCGCGCGCGACGCGATCGAAGTCGATCGCATCGCAATGCTCGATCTTCCCGGCGCTCGCGTCGCGGCAGCTCGTCACGAGCGCTTCGCCGACGACGGGGGGCGTGCCGCCGGTCGCGAGCGGCTCCGGCTTGTTCGCCGAGGGCGCCGGCATCGCCGAGCCGAGCGCGGAGGCGGCTCCTTCCACTTCGGGTGGCGCGCCCGTCAAGTCCTGCGACGACGAGGTCGACGCCGGCAACGTCGGCACCAAGCGAAGCCCCGCGAGCCGCGGCCACAGGATGCCGGCCGCGAACCCCACCGCCGCGATGACGCCGACACGCCCCACCCGCAGCGGCACGTTGCTCGGCCGCGGAACATCGACTTTGAGGCCGGGCTGACGGCGGGACGTCGCCATTAAGCGTAGAGCGGAGGGTCTAACACTACTTTTCGGTCACGGGTAGCTCGAGCACGGCGCGCGCTCCCGGCTCGACGCCGAGCGCGCCGGCGGCGGAATCAGCACGGCGGTTTTCGGCGAAAGCGCGGCCGCCGTGCGCGCGGGCGATGCGCGCCACGAGCGCGAGCCCGAGGCCGAGCGAGCCGCTCTCCTTCGCCGCTTCGCTCGAGCGCGACGAATAGAAGGCCTCGAACGCGTGCTCGAGCACGTTCGGCTCGAACCCGGGGCCGCGATCGGTCACCTCGAAGCGCACGCGCTCGCCGCGAGCGCCCTCGTTCACGCGCGTGAGGGTGAGCCGCTCGACGCCGCGACCGTGACCGGCGGCGTTCTCGAGTAGGTTCGCGAGCGCGCGTCCGATGAGCGTCGGGTCTATCTCGACGACGGCGCCGCGGCTCGCGTCGAGGAAGAGCTCCGGCGCGAGTCCCGCGACCTCGAGCGCGCGTACCGCAACCTGCGCCGCCGTGAGCGCCTCGAGCCGGAGCTCGCCGAACTCGAGCCGCGAGCTCGCGAGCAGCTTGCCGAGCAGCGCGTCCATGCCGACGAGCTCGCGCTCGATCTCGTCGAGGCGCTCGGCGCCCGCGCTCGTGCGCGCGAGCTCGACGAGCATGCGCAGCCGCGCGAGCGGGCTCCGGAGCTCGTGCGACACGGCGGCGAGCAAGGTGCGCTCCTCGCGCAGCTGCCGTTCGATGCGCGCGGCCATTTCGTTCACGGAGTCGGCGAGCGCGCCGACCTCACCCGCCTGGTGCCGGCCGAGCCGCACGCGCGCGCCGAGATCGCCCGCGCCGATCGCCTGCGTCACGCGGACGAGCTGATCGAGCGGCCGCGTGAGCCTCCGCGCGATCACCCCCGCGGCGCTCCAGAGTACGGAAGCCCCGGCGAACAGGCCGAACAGCAAGCCGTACGGCGACCAGCTCCGATGCGGCACGCAGCCGTGCACGAAACCGACGAGCGCGCCGTGAGCCTCGACGCGCAACGTGTAGTCGCCGGCAAGGCACGGCTCGCCCGTGTTTTCGAGCACGCGGCCCGCGGCGTCCGTCGTCGTCACCCGTGCTCGGAGCGCGCGCGCGACATTGTGGGCGAGCGCCCGCCGATCCTCCGCGTGCGGCCACGCGCGCGCGAACTCGGCTGCGGCGAGCTCGTGTACGCGCGCGAGCTCAGCATGAAGATGCGCGCTGCCCGGGCCGAAGACGCCGAACACCACGCCCACGACGAGGCACGTCACGACGATCGTGACCCCAAACCAACCAAACAAACGCCGCCTCAACCGGAACCGCTGCGGTACCCCGCAGTACGTGGCGTCGCCGTGCGGCCTACGACCCGGCGGCCCGTGACGAAACGAGCGGTAGTGCCTCACTCGCTGGCTCCCGTCACGCCGTCGCGTCGCGGTTTCAAAGCGCGTCCTTCGAAAGCACGTAGCCTACGCCCCGCACCGTGCGGATGAGACGCGGCGGATCATCACCGAGCTTCTTTCGTAAATGCGAGATGTGCACGTCGACCGTCCGATCGCTCACCGTCACGTCCGAACGCCCCGCCTGAGCGAGCAGGCTCGCGCGCGGCACCACCTGTCCGGCGCGCCTGAGCAGACACGCCAGCAGATCGAACTCGAGCCCGGTGAGCTCGACGGCCTCGCCGTTGACGTGGACGGCGCGCGTTTCTACTTCGAGCACCACGTTTCCCGCCGAAAGGCGCTGGCGGCCGAGATCGGGGTTCGCGCGCCTGAGCACCGCGCGCAGGCGCGCCAAGAGCTCGCGCGGACTGAACGGCTTGCCGAGGTAGTCGTCGGCGCCGAGCTCGAGCCCGACGACGCGATCCGTCTCGTCGCCTTTCGCCGTCAGCATCAAGACGGGCAGGGCGGGCCAGCGCCCGCGGAGCTTCTTGAGCACGGCGAGCCCGTCGAGCTCCGGCATCATCACGTCGAGCAAGACCGCGTCGAACGGCTCGCGCTCGAGCAGCTCGAGAGCCCGGCGCCCGTTCGGGGCGTGCGCCGGGCTCACGTCGTTCTGCTCGAGGTAGCTCGCGATGAGCTCGTAGAGCCGAACGTCGTCGTCTACCACGAGCACCCGCGTCGTCATCGCGCCTCGGAGGTTACCATTCCGAGCGATCACCCACGGTTCCTCACGGGCTCGGCGTGTGATCCGCTCCGGGCGTCGCCGCTCCGGGCGTCGTCGCTCTGCGCTCGTTCATCACGCGTTCCGCTGCGCGCACGCACGCGTCGGCCGCGCGATCCTCGAGCATTTGCCCGTGCTCGCCCCAGCGCCCGTGCCCGTAAAAGCCGGGCCCGTGGCAGCCTCCGGGGCAATAGCCCGAAAGGCGCGCGAAGCCCCAGCCGAAGCCGAGCAGCGTTCCAGCCGCCAAGAGCACGATACCGATTCCTCGTCTCATGATCGTTCTCCTTTCAGCAGCAGGCGCCGCGGTAAGCGCGCGGGCCGAAGCCGTAAAAACCGGACTCGAGCAGGTCGCCGAGGAGCTTGCGCTGGCGTTCGTCGAGCGCCTCGTGCACCTTGCGTAGAGCGTCGACGCCTGCGCGGCGGACGTTGTCGAGCGCCGCGTCGTGGCGCCCGAACACCTCGTTCAGGCGCGCCTCGTCGAAGTGTTCGCCGCGGAGCGCTTCCGAGACCGCCCGGCGTGTGTCGCGCACCTCACGACCCTGCTCCCGCGCTCGATCGATGAAATCCGAGACGGCAAGGTGTATCGCCTTCTCTTGGCCGGGCGCCGTGTCGAGGCGCGCGAGCACGGCGTTGATCGCGCCGCGCGGCCCGTAGCCGCCGTAAAAACCGTGGCCGTGCCAATGCCCGTGGTAGCCGTGCCTGCGGCGCCAGCGGCCGCGGCCGACGAGGCGCACGAGGCCGATGAGACACAGGGTTCCGAAGAAAAATCCGAACATCGCTTGCTCCTTGTGGGCGGCCTCCGGGTTCCCCGGCGCCGACGAAAGGAACTTCGTGCGCGAGTGTGAAGCGCGTGCCGGCGCGAGTGTGAAGCTATGTTGAGCGCTGTAATGTCCCGTAATTGCATGACTATTTGGACTGAGCTGCCGACACGTGGCCGCCGGCTCGGCTTTGGAGCGATGATGCGAGACCGCGCATGAAGGCTTGCGAAAAGTGCAAGCTGAAGTTCCCCGACGACACCGCCGCCTGCTTTCTCTGTGGGTCGGCGCTGTCGCCCGTGAAGGACCCCCGCGTTGGCAGCACCGTCAACGGCCGCTACCAGCTCGAGGCGGCGATCGGGGAGGGCGGCATGGCGACGGTTTACGCGGCGCGCCACCGGCTCGTCGACCGGCCGTGCGCCGTGAAGATCATGAACGCCGCGCTCGCGAAGAACGAGGTGATCCGCGAGCGGTTCCGGCGCGAGGCCAAAGCGGCGCAGAAGCTCGCGCACCCGAACATCATCGAGATCTTCGATCAGGGCGAGCTCGAGGACGGCAGCGTGTTCCTCGTGATGGAACTGCTCGACGGCGAGACGCTCGCCGACGTCTTGTTCCGCGGCAAGCTGTCCGTCGAGCGCGCGCTGCCGATCGCGATCCAGATCGCTCGAGCGCTCGCTCGCGCGCACGACCTCGAGGTCATTCACCGCGACCTCAAGCCGGAGAACGTCTTTCTCGCCGAGTTCGACGACGGCAGTGACTTCGTGAAGCTTCTCGATTTCGGCATCGCGCGCTCGATGCAGGACGTGCGTCTCACGGGCGCGGGGGAAGTCTTCGGCACGCCGCAGTACATGGCGCCCGAGCGCATCACCTCGATCGACGCGGGTCCGTCGGCGGATCTCTACGCGCTCGGCGTGATGCTGTTCGAGATGCTCTCCGGGCAGCTGCCGTTCGACGCGCCCGATATCGCGCAGTTCTTCAGCAAGCATTTGAAGGAGCCGCCGCCGAGCTTGAAGAGCCGCGACCCGGCCATCCCCTTCGAGCTCGATCGGCTCGTCACGGATCTGATGGCGAAGGAGCCCAAGGATCGGCCGGTGGACGCGCATCGCGTGCACGCCGATCTCTTGCGCATCGCGGGGGCGCTCGGTCTGCGCCCGCCCGTCGAGATCGCCGAGGCGAGCGAGAGCTCGCGGGGTCCGGCTCGCACGCTACCGCCCATCGCGATCGACCGCTGGGTCAAGCGCACGGCGGTGTTCGACCAGATGCTCGCGCACGCCTTCGGCACGGAGCGGCCGCTCGAGCTCGTCGAAAAGCTCGGCTCCGTGAAGTCACTGGTGCAGAAGATCAGCGAGCTCCGCGCGCGCGCCGTCGATGAGCAGCGCGCGCTCGAGTCGATCGAGGCGCGCGGTCGCGAGACCCGCCAGCGCTTCGGCCACGCCGTGGACGCGCTCGGTATCGACCTCAGCAAGGCCCGCGACGAAGCGAAGGACGCGAGCGCGCACGTGTCGGCGCTCGCGGCCGGCACGGCGGACTACAAGGGGCAGCTACTCGCGGTACACCGCGAGATTTTGCGCTGGGAAGGGCGCTGTGCGTTCGCCGAGCCGTACGCGGAGCTCGCGCGCGCGTATCGGCTGGCCGCGGAGGTGCTCGACGCGTGGGGCGTCGCCAAAGCCGGCGTCGGCGCGGCGCAGGCGCTCGCCGACGAGCGTAAGGGCGAAGTCAGCGACCTCGAGTACCAAATCGAAGAGCTCCGCGCCGCGCTCCGCAAGCACGAGGAGAGCCTCGAAAAAGAAAACGCCGCGCGCGAGAAGCTCGTGAGCGACCTCGGCAAGACGGCCGACGAGCTCGAGTCCAAGCTGATCGAGGTCGCGACCGGGTTCTGCGCGCCGCTCAGGCGCCGCCCCGAGCTCGCGCCGCTGTTCCAGAAGCTCGAGGCCGACGCGGCTTGAGCCGCTGCGCTACCTCGTGATCGTGCGCAGCTTGCACTTGTTGGTGCACGTGAAGCTGCCCGTGGGGCCGTCGTCGCACTGCTCGCCGTCGGCGCGCTGCACGACTTTGTCGCCGCAGTACGCCGCCTTGGTGCAGTCGGCGTTGCAACCGCCGTATTGGCCGTGGTTCGCGCCGGAGCCGTCGTCGCACTGCTCGGGGCCGTTGCGCACGCCGTCACCGCAGTAGGGCACGTTCTTCGTGCACTGATAGCTGCAGCCGCTGCCGTCGGCGGAGTAGGCCGTGTTGTCGATCCCGTCGTCGCAGTCCTCGGGGCCGCTCTTCGTGCCGTCGCCGCAGTAAGGGCCCCACTCGCACACGGTGTTGCAGCCGTCGTACGCCGTATCGGAGTTCTGCGAGCCGTTGTCGCAGAGCTCGAACGCGCTCTGGACCACGCCGTCACCGCACGAGGGCGGGGCTTTGCACTTCGGCCCGCACGCGTTGGTGTCGCCTGGGTACTCGTAGGTGTCGTCGTTGAAGCCGTTGTCACATGCTTCGGCGCTCTTCTGGCGGACGCCGTCGCCGCAGCGCGGACCGAGGAGGCACGCCGTGGTGCAACCGTCGTAGTTGCTGTCCGAGTTCTTCGAGCCGTCGTCGCACTCTTCGCCGTCGTCGGCTTGAAGCACGCCGTCACCGCACGACGGACCGAACGTGCAGCTCGTCGTGCAGCCTCCGTACTGCACCTGGCTCGACGATTGATTGAACATGCCGTAGTCGCAGTCTTCACCGCTCTCCTTGACGCCGTCGCCGCAGAACGCGTCGAACTCGCAGCTCGAGTTGCAGCCGGGGGTGCCGTCGCAAAGCTCGGCCCCGTTACGGATGCCGTCACCGCAATACGGCGCCGGCTGGCAGTCGTAGTTGCATTTACCCGCTCCGTACGTCGCGAACATGCCGGGCGTGTCGCACGCCTCGCCGTTCGTGATGGCGCCGTCGCCGCAATACGGCCCGAGTTGGCACTGCGTCGTGCAGCCGCCGTAGAGGCCGTCGGCGTTGGCTCCGCCGTTGTCGCACTGCTCGTGGTCCGGCTGGATGACGCCGTCGCCGCAGTGCGGAGGCGTCACGCAGCCCGGAGCGCAGCCGCTCGTCCCGTATTGCGTCAGGTTCGTCCCGTCATCGCATTGCTCCGGGCCGTTCTGCGTATGGTCGCCGCAGTACGGTCCGAGCACGCAGGTGGTCGCCGTGCACTTGCCGTAAGTCGGCGTCGCGGTGTTGTTCGCGCCGTCGTCGCACTCCTCGGGGGGCGTGACCGTCACCGTCGGCGATTGACCCTGCGGGTTGGGCCCGCACACGGGCGAGCAGGTCGAGCGTGGCGCGAGGAAGCCGTCGAGGGTGAGCTGGTAGTTCGAGCCCGTCGGGTGGCGCTCCGCTTGGAATACGACGATCTCGTAGACACCGCCCTTGGTCAGGCCGAAGCGCTTGTCGTCACCGTTGTTCTCGTTCGTTTGCAGCGTACAGGCGGCGAGAGTTCCCTGGTTGTTGTTGTTCGCACCCTGAACCGAGCAATCACTGTCCGTATTGCCGGTGCCGTCCCCATCGTCGCCCAACACCACGCGGCCGTTCAATTGCGCGTGAATGCCGCCGATGTCGACCGCGAGGCGCCCGTTGATGAACACCCATACGTCGTCGTCGCCGAAGAACGTGAGTGTTTCGCCGCCCTGGTACTGGAAGAAGTAGCGGAGCTCGCTCGTGAACTGGAAGTTGTGCGTTTGACTCGGCGGGTTGGTGCCGCGGCCGTCGAGCGGAAAGAACCCCGTCCCTGAGCAACCGCTGCCGGGACACGAGTACCGATATGCCGTCGGCGTACCGGTGACTTGCGTCAGGGTCAGCGTATCGAAGGGCGCGGGTACCGTCGGCGGATTCGGGATCACCGAGATGAGGTGGGACGGCGTGCCACCCGCTTGTGACAGCGCATCCGGCAGCACCGCGTTCGAGTCCGCGTACCAGAGCTTGAACGCCGCCTTGTGATACGCCTCGTCGAGGTTCGTGCCGTCACCCGTCGTATCGATGGTCGGGTGCATCCCGGGCGTCGGGAGGATGTTCGCAATACCGCCGGCGGTACCGGGGTAAGCGCCGCCGTTGTAGACGGCGCCGCCCGTGTCCGTATTGCCCACGTAGAGCGGCTTACCGTCGATATCGAGCTTGCCGCACGTTCCCGAGCCCGTGGCGCCGTTCTTGTCCGTGTTCGCCGTCGTGCATACGTCCCCGGTGATCCCGGGATCGACGCCCTGAGCCGGCGAGTTCGCCGGCGTGCCGCCGCCGTTGGGCCAGCCGGTCGTGCTGCCGGGGCCGTTCACCTTCATGTGCGGGTGGCCGCCGGACTGATCCCGCTGCTCGAAGTTGCGGTACGTGATCTTGAACGCTACCGAAGACGGATACGTCACGCTCGGCGCGCAGGACCAGCCGGTCTCGATCTTGCAGTTGCCGGCGTCGTTCGGAGCAATGTACGAGCAGCCGTCACCGCCGGTCGTGTTGCCGTCGTCGCACTCCTCGGTCCCCGTGACGAGGCCGTCGCCGCAGGTTACTGCGACGCTCGGGTTGGTCCCGGTCGTCACCTTCGGTTCGAGTTGGCACGTCGGACCGCAGCCGTCGCCCGCGATGGTGTTGCCGTCGTCGCAGCCTTCACCGGGTTCGGCGTTGGCTTTCGCCGTATTGACGTACGCGGTCGAACCCGGCGTGGACGAAGGCGCCGTCGCGTTGCCGCACACCGTCTTCGAGCACGGCCCGGTACCGCCCGCGCCGCAGGTGTAGCCGGCCGCCAGGCGGCACTTCACGCACGCGGTCGCGTCGGTGCCGGTCGCGTTCTCGATGTCGCACTGCTCGGTGCCCTCGATGACGCCGTCGCCGCAGATCGGGATGCAGGGCTTGCCGGGGCGCACGCACTTGTAATGCGTGGTGTCGATCGTCGTGCAGTCCCCGGAACAACCGTCCCCGTCGCTGGTATTGCCGTCGTCGCAGGACTCGCCCGGTTCGATTTTGCCGTCACCGCAGACGATCGCCGTGCAGGTGGAGGGCTCGCCCGTACAATAGTAGCCGCCCTGAATCTTGCAGCTCGAGCTGCACCCGGCGACGTTGGTGAAGCCCGTATCGCATTCCTCGCCCGCCTGGATCTGGCCGTCACCGCAGACGGCCACCTTGATGCAGACGTTCGGGGCGGGGCACGCGTAGCCGTCGTCGGCTTGGCAGTTCGTGCAGCCGGGCACGTTCCCGTCGCAGGTCTCGCCGTACTCGATGACTCCGTTGTTGCAGACGGCGGGATCGACGAGGCCGGTGTCGTAGCCTTTGCACGCGAGCGCGCCCGAGCCGTAGCAGGCGCTTTCACCCGTGATGCCGGGGTCGCATTCCTCGCCCGGCCCGAGCATCCCGTCGCCGCAGACGATGGTCGACGTGCACACGCTCGGCTCGGCCTTCGTGCACTCGAAAAAGGGCTCGACTTGGCAGCCCGCGGAGCAGCCGTCGCCGCTCGCGTTGTTACCGTCGTCGCATTCCTCCGCGCCGAGCAGGCGCCCGTCACCGCAGACGGGCTTGCAGCCGCTCGTGCCGCAGAGCCAGCCGTCCTCCACCGCGCACTTCGACGAACAGCCGTCACCGTTTTTGGTGTTCCCGTCGTCGCAGCTCTCGTCGGGCGTCCGGCGGCCGTCCCCGCACTCGAGCTTCACGCATGCTTGTCCCGGAGGGCAGAAGTAGCCGTCCTCGAGCTCGCAGGTATCGCTGCAGCCGTCGCCGCTCTTGTCGTTGCCGTCGTCGCATTGCTCGCCGTGCTCACGCTCGGCGTTGCCGCAAACGGGGAGCGCGACGCACGGCTCGCCCGGCTTGACGCAGACGTATCCGTCCTCGACGCCGTCGCAGCCGGCGGAGCAGCCGTCGCCGCTCTCCTCGTTGCCGTCGTCGCAGACCTCGTCCCCTTCGATCACGCCGTTGCCGCACGTGACGACACGCACGCAGGGCTGGCCCTCGGTGCAGATGTAGTCGGGATCGGACCGCGTGCAGTCGGCGCTGCAGCCGTCGTCGTCGTCGGTATTGGCGTCGTCGCAGAGCTCGCCCGCTTCGAGGATGCCGTCGCCGCAGATCCCCGCGGGAGCTCCGCCCATCCCGCCCTCGGGGTTTTCGTTCTGCCCGCCCATGTTCCCGACACCGACCACGCTCGTTCCACCCGTGCCGTTTCCGGTGCCCCCCGTCCCCGAACCGGCCGAACCACCGGTAGCGATCGGGCGGTCACGCGTGGTGACTGACGGCGAGCCGCCGCAACCGATCGCGGTCAACGCAATTGGGGCAAACAGCGTTACGAAAGCTCGAAAACCGGTCCCACCAAGACGCCAGGCGTTCACGATCGCACCCTAGGCTCGTCCGTTCGCGCGACTCAAGCCGTTCGGCGGCGTTTTGGCGTCGGCTGCACTGCTAACCCGTGGGCGTGTGCCGCCGATCCGAAAGGGATTGGTGCGAGCGAGCACGAGCCTGGGTCGGTTGTAAGCGTCCGCCCGTCTATTTCAGCCCGGGTGGACGTGCGGACGCGCAGGCTCCCCGTCTCCTTCTCATATCGGTCGACCGAATATGAGAGCGCGTCTTTTCGCCACGCAGGCGGAACGCGAGGTCGAGCGAGGCGCGCCAGGTCCGACTTGAGCTACCGACGGTCGCGGCGCGCCGGGCGATGCAAGCGCGTGACGCGGTCGCCGCGCATTGCGGTCGGAGTGCTCGAGGCTCGAATCGATCGATAGCCGCGAACATCTGTTGATGTAGGTATTCGCGCACAAAGCGCGACCAATCGTCCGCGCAAGGGAAGATTTTTGGAGCGTCACGAAGCCCGTCGCCTAGGATGTAAGGTTGATGCGCGAGGTGGATCAGAATCCGCGCGTTCACGGAGTTCGTTCTATGCCGTCGTTCGCTCGTCTCGTCTTCAATCGCACTCTCGGGGTTTACTCAGCGCTCCTGTTCGCCATCGCTTGCGGTGGCACGCCCAGCGTCACTTCAGGCGGGAGCCCGAAGGATCTCGGCGCGGGTGGGAGCGGTGGCATGACAGCAACCGGGGGAACCACGGGCACGGGCGCGAGTAACGGCAGCGGAGCCAGCAACGGCAGCGGAGCCAGCAACGGCACCGGCGGGTCCATCATCGTCGGCATCGGCGGTCAAGCCGGTGACTCGAGCGAGACGAACGGCGGTCAAGGTAACGATCCTTGCGACGTGCCGAACCCGCCACCCGGCTGTTCGGATCTGCAGCCGTCGGGCCCCGCCTGCGGTGACGGCGAGATCAACCAGACCGACGAGGAGTGCGACGACGGCAACAGCCTCCCGGGTGACGGCTGCTCCGGTATTTGCGCGATCGAGCCCTACTACAAGTGTCCGACCGAAGGCATGCCGTGCGAGCTCACGATCGCGTGCGGCGACGGCACGGTCGACCCCGGCGAGGTTTGCGACGACGGCAACACCGACGACGACGACGGCTGCAGCGCCGACTGCGAGATGCAGGATCCGAGCTACGTGTGTCCCGACCCGGGCGAGACGTGCCAGCTGCTGTACGACTGCGGCGACGGCCGCGTGAACGGCAGCGAACAGTGCGACGACGGCAACAAGACGAGCGGCGACGGCTGTAGCTCGAAATGCAAGAAGGAGGACGGTTACGTCTGTCGCCGGCCGGGCATGCCGTGCGTGCTCGATCAGTACTGCGGTGACGGCATCGTCCAGGCGTCGCTCGGTGAGGATTGCGACGACGGCAACAAGGACTTCGGCGACGGTTGCTCTGCCGCATGCAAGGTAGACCCGTATTACGAGTGCACCGGCACGGATCCGAGCGTCTGCACCGGGACCATCGTCTGCGGCGACGGCGTGCGTGACCCCGGCGAGCAGTGCGACGACCACAACACCGACGATGGCGACGGCTGCAGCAGCACTTGCGTGCAGGATCCGTCTTACGTCTGCGCCACCGTGGGCGAGCCCTGCACGCGTCTCTACGCATGCGGCGACGGTCGCCTCAACGGCTCCGACGAATGCGACGACGGCAACACGATGGACGGCGACGGTTGCAGCAGCAGCTGCACCATCGAGAACGGTTACCTCTGTCGCCACCCCGGCCAGCCCTGCGCCCTCAACATCTATTGTGGTGACGGCATCGTCCAGGCTTCACTCAACGAGCAGTGCGACGACGGCAACAACGACTACACCGACGGCTGCTACGGCGACTGCACCATCGCGCCGTACTTCTCCTGCCCTCCCGGCGGCGGCTCCTGCACCTCGACCATCGTCTGCGGCGACGGCAAGCGCGACCCCGGCGAGCAGTGCGACGACCACAATCTCGCGAACAACGACGGCTGCTCGGCGAGCTGCCTCGTCGAAACCAACTGGAGCTGCACGGGCGCGGCCGGCGGCACGAGCACCTGCAAGAAGCTCGTCTCCTGCGGTGACAAGCGCGTGAGCGGCACCGAGACGTGTGACGACGGCAATACCAACAACAACGACGGCTGCAGCTCGACGTGCCAAATCGAGACCGGCTACACCTGCGCGACGCCCGGCGCGGCCTGCACGCCCACAATCACTTGCGGTGACGGCAAGCGCGCAGCCTCCGAGCAATGCGACGACGGCGGCACCACGAGCGGCGACGGCTGCTCGGCCTTGTGCCAGACCGAGAAGGACTGGAGCTGCACGGGCGCGGTCGGCGCGAAGAGCACGTGCACCTACACCGTGAAGTGCGGTGACGGCGTCATCGGCGGCGCCGAGGTGTGCGACGACAAGAACACGGCCGGCGGCGACGGTTGCTCGGCCGACTGCAAGGCGATCGAGGACGGCTATACGTGCGCACGCGCCGGCGTCGCTTGCACCACGAACTGCGGCGACGGCATCCTGATCAAGCCGGAACAGTGTGACATCAAGGCTCCCAACGCGACGGACAGCCTGGCGTGCGTCCAGTGTCGGCTGACTACCGGCTACAAGTGCACGGGGACCACCACCGGGTCATGTAGCAAGACCACCTGCCCGACCACCCCGGGCACCGCCACCACTCCGGAGCCCGGTGAAGGCTGCGACGACGGCAACACCGTCGCTGGCGACGGCTGTGGTCCGACGTGCCAGCTGGAGCCGCCCGTAACGGTCGGCACCAATCCGACGGTCGGGACCACCTGCGGCGACGGGTTGGTCACGAGCGGAGAAGAGTGCGACGACGGCAATACCACGAACGGTGACGGTTGCTCGTACGTGGCACCGAATGATTCCGGCAACTGCAAGATCGAGGCGGGCTGGAAATGCAGCGGCTCGGTCAGCTATCCCGACTCCATCGCGTTCAAGGTGACCTATCGCGACTTCAAGCAGCGCGATACCCAGGGTGGCCATCCGCACATGAAGGTCTCGAACGTGAACCCGCCGAGCGCGGCCACCGATCTCGGTATCGTCGGCCCCGTCTGCACCGCTGCCAACAGCGCCAATTGCGGTCAGCTCGACACGGAAGGCAAGCCTTCGTACGCCGGCGGTACTGCCGGCACCCACCCGTCGATCAATTCGACGGACGGTTTCAGCGCCACGTACCATACGAACGCGTTCAAGCTCTGGTATCGCGACACCAATACCGGCGCGGGCGCGGTTCTGGACGCGCTCTCTCAAGCCGGCGGGACGCCCACGCATCCCATCGACATCGCGCCGAACCCCACTCCGGTGCCGGCCGGGGGCGACACACTGACCCTGTTCAAGGTAACCGGTGCCGGCAACGCGGCGACGAAGAGCGCTTATCTCTATTGTGCCGGCAGCGGCTGCCCCACGAAGACACCCGCGTGGCCTACGTCCTTCTTCCCGCTCGACACGCGCGGCTTCGGCCTCACGTCAGGGCAGACACACAACTTCCAGTTCACGAGCGAGCTCCGCTACTTCTTCCAGTATCAGGGCGGTGAAACGCTGACGTTCTTCGGTGACGACGACGTGTGGGTGTTCATCAACGGGCGCCTGGCGGTCGACATCGGCGGCATTCACGTCCAGGAGTACGGCAAGGTCGTGCTCGGCGACGACGGCGCGGGCGGTCAGGACACGGACAGCAACTGCTCGTCCAACAGCGGCAGCACCACGGCGCCCGGCACCTGCACGCTGCAGACCCACGAGGCCGCCGACACGACGGACACCCGGTTCGGCCTCACCAAGGGCAACGTCTACGAAATCGTCGTGTTCCAAGCCGAGCGCCACCCGACGGGCTCGAACTACCAGCTGACGCTCGACGGCTTCCTCGCGCCGCGCTCGACGTGCACCCCGGTGTGCGGCGTCAACCCGGCGGGCCAGAGCCCGACCGTCAGCGTCACCCCGCCGGAACAATGCGACGACGGCGCGAACAACACCGCGACGCCCACGTACGGTAAATGCACCGCCACCACCTGTACGCTCGGGCCGTATTGCGGCGACAACCACCAGGACACCGCCAACGGTGAAGCCTGCGACGACGGAAAGAACAACGCGCAATACAACCAGGCCGGTTGCGCCCCGGGCTGCGTGATCCCGGGCAAATGCGGCGACGGTAAGATCGACACGCCGTTCGAGGACTGCGACAACGGCTCGTCCAATACGTCGACTGGCTACGGCGGTTGCACGACCAGCTGTAAGGTCGGCCCGCGCTGCGGCGACGGCATCAAGAACGGCCCGGAAACCTGCGACGACGGCGTCAACGACGGCTCCTACGGCGGATGCACGCCGAGCTGCGCGCCCGCGCCGAAGTGCGGCGACGGCAACGTCGACGCGCAGTTCGGCGAGGCATGCGACGGCGGTCCGACGTGCGACGCGAATTGCCAGCTCAAGTGCGGCAACGGCGTGGTCGAGTCGCCCGAGCAGTGCGACGACGGCATCCTCGCGGGCGGCTACGGTCGCTGCGCCGCGGGCTGCGTGGTCGGCGAGTACTGCGGAGACGGCGTGCGGAGCGGCCCGGAGCAATGCGACACGGGCCTCGCGAACTCCGATACCGCGTACGACGACTGCACCACGCAGTGCAAGCTCGGGCCGCGTTGTGGTGACGGCATCAAGAACGGCACCGAAGGGTGCGACGACGGCCTCGACGACGGCTTCTACGGCGGCTGCAACATGGATTGCACGCCGGCGCCGAGCTGCGGTGACGGTGCGGTCCAGGCCGAGTGGGGCGAGGAGTGCGACGACGCGCTCACGCCCGCCACCTGCGCGAACTGCCACTTCACGGGCAGCTGCGGCGACGGCATCGTGCAAAACCCGCCGGAAGAGTGTGACGACGGGACGAACGACGGCGGCTACAACGAATGCGCACCGCAGTGCTTGTTCGGCCCGCGTTGCGGCGACGGCGTGGTGCAAGCCTCCGACGGCGAGCAGTGCGACAAGGGCGTCGACGACAACGGCATGAGCCTCAACGACGGCAGCTACGACGGCTGCGACGCTCAGTGTCGGCTAGGGCCGTATTGCGGCGACGGCGCAGTCAACGGCGACGAAGTCTGCGATGACGGCATCAACGACCAATTCTACGGTAGCTGCACGCCCGACTGCTTGGGCTTCGGACCTCGCTGCGGTGACGGTAAGGTGCAGACGGAGTGGGGCGAGGAGTGCGACAGCAAGAGCGATCCGAACTGCAAGAACTGCCGTCTCGGCGCGCAGTGCGGCGACAGCGTCGTCGAGAGCGGTGAGGAATGCGACGACGGCGTCAACGACGGCGGCTACGGCGAGTGCGGTCCGAATTGCATGACGGGTCCGCGCTGCGGCGACGGTGTCGTCCAATCCGCGCACGAACAGTGTGACGACGGCGTCAACATGGGTGGTTACGGCAAGTGCGCGGCGGGTTGCGTCTACGGCCCGCACTGCGGTGACGGCAACGTGAATAAGCCGTACGAAGAGTGCGACGACGGCAACAACAAGAACGCCGACGGCTGCAGCGCGGCTTGTAAGAAAGAGAATCAGGTCCCGCGCTGAGCAGCGCAGTTCGACGGGCCCGCGCTAGGTGCGGGCCCGTTCGCCCGGCGGTGCTGCTTTCGCGTTTCGCCCCGAAAAACGACGCTTTCGGCGCTGAGTCCCCGCTTCGAGTGGGAGCAGAACACCGCTCTTCGGTTCCAGAGAGCCGACAAATCGCGCGCGAGCGCCATTTTCATGGTCGTAGGGCCCCCGGGGATGGGTGTAGAAGACTGACCCGATGAAAAAGACGCTAAGCACGTTTGGATTGCTCGCGCTCGTGGGCTGTGCTCAGGAGCAGCCGGCCGCGGCCCCGCCGCCTCCGCCCCCGCCGGCCGTAGCTCCCGCGCCCGTGATGACCACCCCGGCCGCGGCGCCCGTCGCTGAAGCGCCGAAGCCCCCGCCGGCCGCCCCGGCCGAACGTGCGAAGGGCTTTGCCGATTGCTGGGCCGCGTTCAACGCCAAGGATTGGGCGAAGTTTGCGCCCTGCTATTCCGAGGGTGCGACCTCCGAGGAGATCGACAGCGGCATGCCGCCCTGGGTCGGCCGCAACGACATCGTCGAAAAAGGCAGCAAGTCGTTCGCGGCGGAAGCGCCGGATCAGACGGCCGAGCTCGAGCTCGTGCTCGTCAACGGCAACAACGTCGCCGCCGTCGCCTTGCTCAAGGGCACCAACACCGGTCCGCTCATGACTGCGGGCGGTGAGCTGCCGGCGACGAAGAAGAAGTTCGGCTTCTTGATGGGCCACGCCGTCGAGCTCACTGACGACGGCCGCACCGTCGCGCACGATCGCTTCTACGTGGATGGCGGCACCTTCATGGGACAACTCGGACTCATGAAAGGCCCGCACCGCAGGCTGCTCGAGAAGGGCTGGCCGGAGAAGCCCGTGGTGCTCGCAACTGGCAGCGACGCCGAGAAGGCGAACCTCGCGGAGTATGCGAAGAGCAACGAGGCCTTCAACAAGCACGACCTCCCGACGCTCCTTGGCATGATGGGCGATGACGTCGTGTTCAGCGAGGCTGCGTCTCCCGTCGACCAGGTCGGCAAGAAAGCCGTCGAGCGCGCGTACAAGCAGCTCTTCAAAGAGTTCAGCGACGTGAAGCTCGAGCTCACGCGCACCTGGGCCGCGGGCGACTACGTCGTCGGCGAAGGCGCGCTCGTCGGCACCAACGACGCGCCGATCCCCGAGATGGGCGTCAAGAAGGCGACCGGCAAGCACGTGACCGCGCGCTTCCTCGAGATCGACAAGTTCGCGAACGGCAAGCTCAAGAACATGTGGGTCTTCGACAACGGCATGGCTTTCGCGTCGCAGCTCGGCCTGCTGCCGCCGCCCGGCGCCAAGGACGGCGCGAAGCCCGCGGCGGGTAAACCCGACGCCGGCAAGCCGGAGGCGGGCAAACCCGCCGCCGCCGCGAAGCCGGCCGCAGCAGCTCCGGCTGCCGCAGCTCCCGCCGCGAAACCGGCCGCAGCGGCTCCTGCCGCGGCGAAGCCGGCGGCGCCGGCCGCAGCCGCTCCCGCGGCACCGGCAATGAAGCCGGCGGCTCCCGCAGCCGCCCCGACACCGCCCAAGAAGTGACGAGCGCGCCCGCGAAACAGCGGGTCTCTCGCTCGTGAACTCGGCCCGTGGAGTCAGCGGACTTCGCGGGCCGACACGTTTTGTCGGCGCGACGATGCTTGCCGTTGCTGCGCGAGCGTCCTGCGACCCGAGTGGGGTCCGAAATTCACGCTCGATACGAGCGCTCTTCGGTGTAATTTCCTTCGAGCTCGGCGCGGGGTGCGCCGGCCCTACATCCAAGCTTGCTTGGGCGTATCCAGACAACGAGGACGAGGAATGAAGACGCTTGGAACGATCGCCCTAGTCGCGCTGTGCGCGACCACGCTCGGCGCGTGCAAGATGCTCGAGCAACTCAAGAAGAGCGGTGAGGTCGCGACGCAAGCCGCGAGCGCCGGCGTTCAAGGCGGGAAGGCGCCTTCGAGCGAGGAAGAGAAAGACTCGCAACTCGCCGACAAACTCGAAGGTTACATCTACTGCATGAACTACGAGACGCGGAGTGCCTTCCGCGCGAAGCAGGGCTACGAGCGCTATGTGGATCCTGCGAAGGGACCGACCGGAAAGGAGAGCAGCATTTACGTGCAAGAGCTCAGTCCGCAGGAGTGCTTCCGCCGCATCGACCAAGCGAAGACGAAGCAGCCGCCCTTACCGGACGTGGAAGCGGCTGCCGCCGGTTACGCGACGACGCTCGGCGCGCTCCAGCAGCTTACCAAGCAAGCGCACGACTACTACGACCAGAAGGACTTCAAGGACGACAAGTTCGCGAAGGGCATGGCCATGCACAAGCCGCTCATGGGCGCCTTCGACGCCTTCGAGAAAGCCGACAAACCCTTCGAGGACCAGGTTTCGACGCTGAACGACGCGCTCAGCCAGCGCCGCCTCGCGCGCCTCAAGAACGATCCGACGCAGGCTTTGCCCTACGATATCGCGAAGAGCGTGGACGACGCGAAGAAGCTCGTTCACTTCGCGGAAGTGGACAGCATGGAGCAGGTGAACCTCGCCGGGTTGACCGCCGCGATCACGGTTTACGAGCAGTCACTCGGCGCGCTTTCGAGCTATGCCGACGGGCACCACGCCGAGGCCGAGAAGGTCTCGATGCTCTCGAGTTTCCAGAGCGCTGCCGCCGACTTTCTCAAAGCCTCGAAGGAGCTCATGCGCCGAAAGCGCGACAACAAGGACTTCAAGGGCGAGAGCTTGCCGCCCGAAATGATCGACGGGCACCCGGCGAACGTACTCGCCAAGTTCAACGACATGATCAACCGCTCGAACGCCCTGACGTATCGGTGATGGTCGCAGTGAGCAGACGGAGCGGCTCAGAAGAGATCGAACAGGGGGCGCAGCTTCACCTCGGAGAGGGCGAAGGTGGCGTCGGTGCCGTCGACGCGCGCGTTGCGCACGGCTTCGCCGCGGTACGAATCGACGGTCCCGATGCGTAACGTGCGCTGCGCGCCGAGGCCCGGGCTCGGGGTGAGCTCGACTTTCAGGGCCGGCGTCGAGAAACCCTCGCTCGCGCGCGCAGGCCCGCTGTGGAGCGCTGCCTCCGCGCGCAACCCCGCGAGCGCCTCGAGGGCTTGGTCCGTTGCGGCTTGAGGGACGTCGCCCGACTTCGCGACGAGGGCGCCGCCGCGCCGCTCGATCACGACTTGTTTGGTGGGTGTGGTCAGCGTGACGCGCGCGAGCGTCGCCGTCTCGGCCATGAACGGCGACCGGTCGATGAGCAACGTGTCGAGCCGCTCGACGACTGCGTGTTCGATCACGAAGACGCCGGCCGTGCCGTCGAGGGCCGCAAAGTAGCCGCCGGGCGTCGGGCGTCCGACCCGGACGTTGCGCTCATTGCTGCCGGCGTCCGTCGCGTCGACTCGAACGCGCGCGGTAAGCGTCGGTGTCGCGAGTCCGAAGCTACCGTCATCGGAGTCGGCCACCCAGCGCAGCGCCGTGAGCGAGCCGAGCGCGAGCACCGCGTTCGTCGTGAGCTCACCGTCCGCGCTGAAGCCGCTCGGAACGACCAACGAAAAGCCGTTCGCCGCGCGGCGGACGAGCTGGTGTTCCGGCGCGGACAGCTCGAGCTCGGCGAGCGCCGACAGCGCGAAATCGAGCACCTTCGTGCTGCGGAGCAGCGTCGAGTCCACGGCGAAGGCGCGAGCCGCCTCGCGCCCGAGCGCGAGCACGACGCCGTCCTCGACGCGCCGGACGTAGAGCGTGCCGTCCGGTGCCGTCTTGCCGAGCTCGACGACCTCTTCGGCGGCCTTGTCGGCGTCCGTGATGACGCGCAGCGTGACCTTGCCGAGCGTAGGTTCGAAGCCGAGCGTCTTCGCGTCGGGGTGCTGGACGATGTCGGCTTCCGCGCGTGTGAGCGCTTCGAGCCGGCGATTGCCGGCTTCGAGCGCGACGGGCGCTTCGCTCGGGGCTCGCAACCAGAATGTCGTGCCGCGCCGTTCGAACGCGAGCTCGTGTCCGTCGCGATCGATCGTAACGGCCTCGACCTCGTCCTTGCGAGCGGCGAACGGGAAGCGATCGCGGAGCGCCTCGCGCTCCACGGAGAGCGGAGCGAGCACCTCCGACTTCACGCAAGCCGCGCGCTTCGCGGGCGCGCGCTCGATCGCGATGGTTTCGTCCGGCGTACCGGGGCAGGGGCCGCCGAGCTCGAGTACGACGGCGGAGTCGCTTTTGGCGCTCGGCTGCAACGTCACGCGCGTGAGCGGCGCGCCGCCGCGCGCCCGTTCGGCCTCCGTCGAGGTGAGGAAACGCGTGGCGCTGAGGTGCGTGAGCGCGGCGAAGACCGGCGCGAGCGCGTCGCGGTTCGCACGCTCGTGCCCGTCGAGGCGAAAGCCGAGCGCCGCGCCGTGCACGAGGTCGAGCTTGCCCTGCGGGCGGTCGAGCGTGAGCTCCCGCACGTCGCGCTCACCGAGCCCGACGAGCGCTTTGACGCGCAGGTCGTCCGCGCGTGTCGTGAAGAGCTTGACCGCTTCGGCGGGGATCACTCCGCCGCTGCGGCCCCCGCCGGCGCCGTCGAGCGCAACGTAGGCCCCGCCGGCCGGCGCCGGCGCTTCGTCGCCGAGGGAGAGCACGAGGTGCGCGCCGCCCATCTCGAGCGCGAGCGTGGCACGCGGATGGTCGAGCCCGTGGGTGCGGAGGTCGGCGCCTTCGAGCCTGCGCACGGGTGTCATGAACGCGAGCGCATTGACGACTTTGTGCGCGGCGGCGTCATCGGCGGGCTCGGGCTCGGGCGTATTGACGGTCCAGCCGTCGCCATGCCGCGCGAGCGCGAACGAGGCGTCCTTGCCGCGGAGCTCGACGCGCCGGAGCTCGTCCTCGCGCCAGACCGGCAGGAGGTTCTTCGCGCGGGCGTCACGTTCCGTCGTCGTCGGCGCGTGGCGCGTCGCGAGCACGCCGAGCACGCTCGCGACCGCGACGACGGCAAGCAGCACGCTGCCGAGCTCCGAGCGACCGAGCTTCACTCGGTGCCTCGCCGGTCGCGGCGCGAGGCGCGCTCCTGGGCCCGCCGCCTGAGCAGCACGAACGCGCCGACGAGCAGCGCGGAGCCCGGCATGTAGATCAAGACGTAACGCAAGACCTCACCGAGCGATTCCTCCGTGAGCGCGAGTCCGACCGCGCGCGCGGGCTTTTCCGGCACGCTCACGATGGGGGGGCGCGCGGCGGCCCATGCGACGGCGTTTTCGACCAAGAGACGGTCGCCGACGAGGGCCGGATCCTGGAAGGTGCGGCCGCCCGCGAGGTTTGCAAAACCTGCGAGCACCAGGCGCGGGCCGTGCTTTTCATGCGACCCCGCGGGCTTGTCGAGCTCGGCCGCGGCAGCGACGATGCGCTCGGCATGCGGAGCGTCGGGGGGCGGTCCCTTGCCGTCGAGCACGGCCTTCACGTCCGCGAGGGTGATCGCTTCCGGGCTCGTCTTCACGAGGGCGTGGCCCGGGCCGCCGCCGATGAGCGAGAGCGCGCGACTCTGGCTCACGAGCACGCTCACCTCGGTTTTGCCGCCCTCGAGCACGAGCCCGCGCGTCGCTGCGTGCTCGGCCGGGACGCCGAAGAACACCTCGCCGGCACCGCGCGGCAGCCGCCGGCTCGGGTCCGTCTCCAAGACGACGTTCGGTTCGAGCCGCACGCCGCCGAGCTCGAACAGCGACTCGAGACCCGAGAGGGCGACGCGGCCGTCTTCGCCGAACGTCGGACCCACGAGCGCGACCACGTTGCCGCCCGCCCGCACCCAGCTTTTCACGCGGTCCGTGGCGTCGGGCGCGTAGGGCTGCTCCGGCGCGACGATCGCGAGCAGCCGGCAGCCAGCCAGCGGCTTTTGCGCATCCGGGCGCGTCACGTCGAGCGGCGTCACCTCGAAGTTGTTCTTTTCGAGGCGGCGCCGGAGCTCCGCGAGCCCGTCGGGTCCAACGTCGTCGATCGACGCTTCGCCGCGGCCGGTCGCGAAGCAAAGCTTGGCCTTTTCGCTGCCGAGCACGCCCGCGATGCCTTCCGTCACCGCTTGCTCGAGGCGCGGTTGCTGCCGGCCGTCGTCGTCACTCTGACCGAGCTCGTCGCTCGTCACGAACCAGGTCCTGTCCCCGCGCGCGACGAGGATGACCGCGTCCGCGACGATGCGGCCGTCTTCGGCCTTGCCCGCGCTGACGCCGTATTTCTGCTGAACGGCGGCGAATTGCGCGGGGTTTTGCTCGGGGTCGAGGTAGTTCACCTCGAGCCGCGCCGTCTGTGCGCCGTAGCTCACGAGCAGCTGGCGGAGCGGCGCGAGCAGCGGGTCGGTGCGCGCGAGCAGGACCGTGAGCGACACGGTGTCGGGTAGCTCGTGCAGAATGGTTACGGTGGCGGGCGACAGCGTGTAGAGGCCGCCCGTGCTCACGTCCCAGCGCTGGTAAAAGCGGGCACAGAGCACGTTCGCGTTGACGGCGATCACCACCGCCGCGAGTACGCCGAGCGCCGAGAACACCTTCGGCGAGCGGCGGGCGCGGGCTCCTTCGGGCGCGGGAGCGTCGTCGTTCAACCCCACCTCCACGAGTCGACGACGCGCGCAGTCACGAACAGGCTCGCGCCGGCGAGCGAGCCGTCGAACACGATGCGGCGGAGGTCGATGATTCCGCGCGACATCTCTTCCATCTGCGATGCCATCGAGACGTGCGCGCAGAGGTCGCGCATGAGCCCGGGCTCGAACACGTACTCGCCCACGCCCAGCACGAACAGGCCGAATTCGGCGAAAATCGCGAGTAAGAGCGCGATGAGCTGGCTCTTCGACAGCGAGCTCATGAGCGTGCCCAGTGCGAGGTACGCCGCGCCGATACCGAACAGACCGAAGTAGCTCGAGCCCACCGCATGCCAGTCGACCGCGCCCGTATGGCGCAGCACGACGACGTAGAGCGAGGTCGGCGCCCACATCACGAGGTAGGTGCTGAGCACGGCGGCGTATTTGCCGAGCACGACGGCACTCGGCGTCACGGGCGCCGTGAGCAGCGTCTCGATGGTGCCGCTCCGTCGCTCCTCGGCGAAAGTGCGCATCGTGAGCGCCGGGCAGATGAGGAGCAGCGTCATCAAGAGAAACACCGACTCTTGCCCGAAATACGCCTCCACCGGGCCCGTCTCGACGGCGAGGTCGGCGAGGCTCGTGAAGTGGACGACGATGGAATAGAAGATGGTGCCCTGCAGCAGCAGGAAGACGACGAGCAGGACCCAAGCGAGGGGCGTCACCCACAGGCTCAGCATTTCGCGCCGGTAGACCGCGAAAAATCCGCTCACGCGCCGTCCTTCCGCTCGGCATCGCCCTGCGTGAGCTCCGCGAATACGGCCTCGAGCGAGGCGCGCACGGGCCCCACGCTGCGGACGCCGGCGCCCGCGGCGACGAGCGCCGCCACGGCGCGTTCGACCGTGCGATCCGGCTCCGCGTCCTCCGCGATTTCGAGCGTGAGCTCGACGGTCCCGCGCTCGTCCCGCGTGCTTTTCGCGCGTACCCGCTGCACGCCCGGCACCCCGCGCAGCGTCGCTTCGAGCGACGCCGGCTCGCCGTGGGCACCAATCACGCTCTCCCGGCTCCGCTGCCGCGCCTTGAGCTCGGCAAGCGTGCCCTCGGCGACGAGCCGCCCGCGCGCGATGACGAGCGCGCGATCACACACGGCCTCGACCTCCGGCAAGATGTGCGTCGAAAGCAAGATGGTGTGACTCTTACCGAGTTCGCGTACGAGCGAGCGCACCTCGACGATTTGATTCGGATCGAGCCCCGCGGTCGGCTCGTCCAAAATGAGGAGCGGCGGATTCGAGACGAGCGCATCCGCGAGCGCGACGCGCTGCCGGTAGCCTTTCGAGAGCTGCGCGATGGGCGTCTCGGCCACGTCCTCGACGGCGGCTTGCTCGAGCGAGCGCGCGACCGCGGCCTTGCGCTCGCGCCGCGGGACGCGCTTGAGCGCCGCGCGAAACGCGAGATACTCGCGCACGCGGAGCTCGGGATAGAGCGGCGCCGCTTCCGGCATGTACCCGAGCCGCGCGCGCGCTTCGAGCGACGCCGTCGCGACGTCGAACCCGGCGATCGTCACGCTGCCGGCGGTCGCCCCCAAGAAGCCGGCGAGCATGCGCAACGTCGTGGTTTTCCCCGCGCCGTTCGGTCCGAGAAAGCCGACCACCTCGCCCGCGCCGACCGTGAAGGAGACGTCCTTCACGGCGACGACGCTGCCGTAGTCTTTGGTCAGGTTCCGGGCCTCGATCATGGAGGGCGCTAGGCCTACCACAGCCTCGTAAGCTTCCGGAGTGCGCGCCGTCGATTCGAATCCGCCGGCGCGTAACCGTCCGCGAGGCTCAGGGCTGGGCTTGCACTTCGTCCGGGTCGTCCTCGGCCGCGCCCTCTTCTTCGAGGATGGCGCCGTGGCACTTTTTGAATTTCTTGCCCGAGCCGCAGGGGCAGGGGTCGTTGCGGCCGATGCGCGGGGCCGCCGTCGCAGGGCGGCGCTGTGGCTGCGGGACCGCCGCGGCCTGCTCGCGCAGTTGATTGAGCGCGGCCGCCGGATCCTCCGCCTCGGCGCTCGGGTGCTGCGCGATGACGTGCGCGAGCTCTTCCTGGTAGCGCCGCTCCGTCTCCTGCTCGCGCGCCGCCATTTCTTCCGTGCGCTGCACCTGGGCCTCGAAGAACTTCACGAGCACGTTGCTCGAGACCTTCGCCATCATGTTGAGGAAGTTGTCGTAGCCTTCCTTTTTGTACTCGTTCTTCGGATCGAGCTGGCCGTAGCCGCGCAGGCCGATGCCGTCGCGCAGGTGCTCCATGTTCGACAGGTGATCGACCCACGCCTCGTCGATCCCCTCGACGTAGATGTGGCGAAAGAGACGCAGCGCGATTTCGACGCCGAGCTCCTGCTCCTTCTCGCGGTAGATCGCCTCGGCGCGCTCGTACGCGAGCTTCATCACGCCGTCGGTCTCGCCGAGCTCGTCGGTGCCCGGCGGCAGCTTGCCCTTGAAGTGCTCGTCGAAGCCCGCGTGCAGGCCCTTCCAATCCCAATCCTCCGCGGGCTTGCCCTCGGCGCAGCTCTCCTCGACGATGGCGGCGACGACGCGGTCGATGAGGTCGAGCACGCGCTCGCGCTGCTCGGATAGGCCGAGCGGCACGCTGGCGACGAGCTCGTCGTAGACCGACACCGGCGTGCGCTGGCGGCGCTCCTCGATGTCGAGGCGCACGCCCCAGAGCTGATACACCTCGTGCTGGAGCGACTCGAGCTCGACGAGCTTCTGCGCCTTTTCGAGGCTCGCGCGCGTCGGGTACTTGGGCTTGCCGTCTTCCTTCACGGTGCCGATCGGCGGATCGCAGAACATGCCGACGAGCGCGCCGATGGGACCTTCGACCTTCTCGAGGATCTCCGGATCGACCGGGATTTGTCGCGCTTCACCCGTCGCCTTGCCGGTGTCGTCGATTTCCTCGGGCGAGTAGCGGCCCGCGAGCAGCTGCTGCCGCAGCGCATACACGGTCTTGCGCTGGGCGTTCATCACGTCGTCGTACTCGAGCAGGTTCTTGCGGACGTCGAAGTTGCGCTCTTCCACCTTGCGCTGCGCGTTCTCGATGCTGCGCGTGACGAGCGGGTGTTCAATGGGCTCGTCGTCGGGCATGCCCATGCGATCCATCAAGTTCTTCACGCGGTCGCCCGCGAAGATGCGCATGAGGTCGTCTTCGAGCGAGAGATAGAACTTGCTGTAGCCCGGGTCGCCCTGGCGACCGGCGCGGCCGCGCAGCTGGTTGTCGATGCGCCGCGATTCGTGCCGCTCGGTGCCGACGATGTGAAGGCCGCCGAGCTCGATCACCTCGTCGTGCTCGATCTTGCATTGGCGCTCGTGCTTGGCGACGAGCTCCTTGAAGGCGGGGTCGTTCTCGTCCGGCGTGATGCCTTGTTGCTTGAGCTCGTTGCGCGCGATCATCTCGGGGTTGCCGCCGAGCAAGATGTCGGTGCCGCGACCGGCCATGTTCGTCGAAACGGTGATGGCACCCTTGCGGCCGGCCTGCGCGACGACGAACGCTTCGTTCTCGTGGTGCTTGGCGTTCAGAACGTGGTGGGCGATGCCTTTTTTGGCCAAAATACGCGCGACGGCGCCGCTCTTCTCGACGCTGGTCGTGCCGACGAGGATGGGCTTGCCCTCCTCGTGGAGCGAAACGATGTCCCGGACGACCGCGTTGAACTTCTCGCGTTCCGTCTTGTAGACGACGTCGTGATCGTCGCTTCGGCGAATCGAGCGGTTGGTCGGGATCACGACGACGTCGAGCTTGTACGTCTCGCTGAACTCGTGCGCTTCCGTCTCGGCGGTGCCGGTCATGCCCGCGAGCTTCTTGTAGATGCGGAAGAGATTCTGGAACGTGATCGTCGCCATCGTGCGGCTCTCTTCTTGGATCCGCACGTTCTCCTTGGCTTCCACGGCCTGGTGCAAGCCGTCGCTCCAACGGCGTCCCGCGAGCACGCGGCCGGTGAACTCGTCGATGATGAGCACTTTGCCGTCGGGGCTCACCATGTAGTGCTGGTCGCGCTTGTAGAGCGCGTGCGCGCGCAAGAGCTGATTCAGGATGTGCAACGTCTGTACGTTGACCGGATCGTACAGATTGCGGATTCCGACCGATTTTTGGATGTGCTCGACGCCGTCGTCGGTGAGCGCGGCGCTGAACGCCTTCTCGTCGACGCTGAAGTGCTCGTCCTTGCGCAGGCGGGCGACGACTTCGTTCAAGGTCCGATAGCTGTCGCTCGCGGCCTCGGCAGGGCCGCTGATGATGAGCGGCGTGCGTGCTTCGTCGATGAGGATGGAGTCGACTTCGTCGACGATGGCGAAATTGAGTGGGCGCTGACAGTAGTCGAGCGCCGAGTACTTCATGTTGTCGCGCAGGTAATCGAAGCCGAACTCGTTGTTCTGCCCGTAGCAGATGTCGGCCTTGTACGAGGCCTTCTTCTCTTCGTCGTATTGGCCGTTCACGATGGCGCCGACCGACATCCCGAGAAACTTGTAGATGCGCCCCATCCATTCGGCGTCGCGCTTGGCGAGGTAGTCGTTCACCGTGATCACGTGCACGCCCTTGCCGTCGAGGGCGTTCAGGTACACGGGCAGCGTGGCGACGAGCGTCTTGCCTTCACCGGTGCGCATCTCGGCGATGGAGCCCTTGTGCAGTACGGCGCCGCCGATGAGCTGCACGTCGTAGTGGCGCATCTTGAGCACGCGCCGGCCGGCCTCACGGCAGACAGCGAAGGCTTCGATCAAGATGTCGTCGAGCGTCGCGCCGTTGTCGAGCTTCTCCTTGAAGTACGGGGTCTTCGCCTGGAGCTCCGCGTCGGACAGCGCCTTGAGGTCGTTCTCCAAGGCGTTGATGGCAGCCACCATGGGCTGGATGCGCCGCATGGCGCGCTCGTTGGAGGTTCCGAAGACTTTCTTCGCTATCCAGGTGAACATGGTTGGCGTCGGCGGGAACGTAGTCCCTCACGGGGAGCCACGCCAGCCATACCTTGCGGCGCGCAGGCAGCCGTGATTGAGGCCGCGGCGCCCACGCGGTGGGGGCTTCCGCGGACTGTCGCGTACCGAACATACGGACTATCCGAGGAGCCCTTTGGCTGCAAGTAAACCCACTAGGTCATGCTCGTGTTCCCGGCGTCGCGACACGCGCGCTCTCCGGTGGCGGTAGCGGCGCTCGGGTTCGTGCTCGCGAGGTGAGGCGGCATCTCGCGAACGCTCGTCGTCCGCGCGCACCACACGACGCCGAGGCGATCCGGGGACGCTCACTGCGACGCAGGCGGCGCTCCGCCGTTGCGGCGGCGCTCCGCCGTTGCGCTAGCCGCGGGCGCGACAAATCGCCGGGGGAGCGGACGGCCGCGAACGATGCTAGCGTGACCGTCATGGTCGGGAACCGAGTGTGGGCCGTGGTTCGTCGCCGGGGCGCGCGCATGCTCGCGCTTTCGGGGCTCGTCTTCGTTTGGGTGAGCGGGTGCGCGGGGCAGAGCAGCAGTAACGCCGACACCGATCAGTGTCCGACGGTGTGTGAAAATGGCTCGAAGTGCCCCGGCGCGCCCCCGCTCACCCAGAGCTGTGACGACACCTGTCTCGGCCAGGACGCGCTCGCGACGGAGAGCAACTGCCACGACCTTTACGTCGCTTCGATCGACTGCTCGGCCGCGCTCGAGAACGTCTGTACCGCGCTCATCGCCTGTGCGAGCCAGATCAACGCCGCGAACGCCTGCGAGCAAGCGTACTGCGCGAAGCACGCCGACGCCGAGGTGTGCGCCTACGAGCCGCACTGAACCGAGCCGTACTCAGCGGTTCGCGATGCGGTACGCGTGGCGCCGCGCGCCGGCTTCGAACGCCGCGCGTTCGCCCTCGGTCGTGACGAGGAGCGGCGTCGCTGGCGCGGGCCGTCCGTCGTCGCCGAGCGCGACGTACACGACGTACCCGGAGTTCGTGTGGCTCGTCTCGCCCGTGATCGGGTGCTCGCTGTGCACGTCGACGTGCACTTCGATCGATGTCTTGCCCACCCACGTCACCTCGGCCGAGCAAACCAAGAGCTCCCCCAGGTGAACCGGGTGCCGGAACGTCATCGAGTCGATCGAGATGGTGACGCAGGCTTTGCGCGTATGGCGCATGGCCGCGATGGCCCCCGCCTCGTCCACCTGGCGCAGGATCACGCCGCCGTGGACGTTGCCGAGGGCGTTCGAGTGCTCGGGCAGCATCAGCGTGTGGAGCACCAGACGCGACTCGGACGCGGGCTTCGGCGGGATTTCTGACGTGGCCATCGGGTTCCGGGGGCATGCTAGGCTCCGGCCGCCGCTCGCGCCACCCCAGCCGAGCGCCGCGTGAATGGACTTCGTTTACTTCATCGTGCTCGTCAGCTCCCTGATTCTCGTGCACGAGTTCGGGCACTTCCTTTTCGCCAAGGCCTTCGGGGTGAAGGTGCTCACGTTCAGCCTGGGTTTCGGACCGAAGATCCTGAAGCTCCACGGTCGCGAGACCGAGTACTGCGTGTCGCTGCTGCCGCTCGGCGGTTACGTGCGCATGCTCGAGGAGTCGAAGAACGACCTCGTGTTGCCGGAGGATCGGCGGCGCACCTTCGAGTCGATCGCCGCTTACAAGCGCGTGCTCATCGTGCTCGCCGGGCCGCTGATGAACCTCGTGTTCCCCGTGCTGCTCTACTTTTCGGTGTTCGTCGGCGACGGACCCTTCTTACCCGCGACGGTCGGCGTGGTTTTGCCGAACCACCAGGCCGAAGGCAAGCTCTTCCCGGGCGATCGCATCATGGCCGTCAACGGCGAGGAGGTCGCCACGTTCGACGAGCTCAAGCGCTTCGTCGGCAAGAGCGTCGGTAAGACGCTGAAGCTCACGGTGTTTCGCGACAAGCGCGACGTCGAGGTCGACGTCCCGGTCGAGGACACGACCGAGCGCCGCGACTTCGACGTCGTCGAGCACATCGGGACCATCGGCGTGCAGCCGAGCGCGCCCGCGCCGGTGATCGGCGTGTCGAGCCCCGAGTCGCCCGCGTACCGGGCGGGCCTGCGCACCTTCGATCTCATCACGAGCGTCGGCGGACAACCGCTGCGCCGCTTCATGGATCTCGACGACGCTTTCGACGCCGACATCGGCGCCACGCTGCCGGTCACCTACTTACGTCCGGTGTCCGTCCCGAACGCGCTCGGCGGGCTCGCGGACATGGCCGTGTTCGAGGCCGGCGTCGTCGCGCTCACGCCGGATCCGAACGGAACCACGCTGCTCGAGCGAACCGGCCTCGAAACGGCCGATCTCTACGTCGCGATCGTGCCGCCGGAGTCGTACCTCTACAAGGCTGGCCTGCGCGCGGGCGACAAGCTGCTCCGCCTCGACGGGGACGCGGTGCCCGCCTGGTCGGCCTTCCGCGAGAAGGTGTTCGCGGCGCCGGATCGCCAGCATCGCTTCGATTATTTCTCCGCGCGCGACGGGCGCGTGCGTTCCGGCGAGTTCCAGATGCGGCGCGAGGAGTTCAGCGATCCGCGCGGCCAGACGTTCCGGCGCCAATACGTGCTGCCGATCCAGCATTGGACGCCGGTCGCGCCCGAAGAGCGGGTCGCGCATCCGGCGCCCCTCCGTTACGCGCTCGTCAAAGCGGTGGAAGAGACGGTCGACGTGACGCGGCTCGTGGTCGTGGGGCTCGTGCGTCTCGCGCAGGGTCGTCTGAGCCTGAAGACGTTGTCCGGCCCCATCACGATTTATCAGGTCGCGGGCGAAGAGGGCCGCAAGGGTGCCGAGTACTTCGTATGGGCGATGGCCGTCATCAGTATCAATTTGGGGCTCTTCAATCTATTGCCCATCCCCGTGCTCGACGGAGGGCATCTTTTGTTTTTGATGTTGGAGGGCGTGCTCAGGCGTCGCCTCCCGCTCCGTATCCGCGAGGTCTCGCACCTGATCGGGATGGCGATTCTGTTCGCGCTCATGGTGCTCGCCTTCAAAAATGACATCGAAAAGCGCTGGGACGCCATCACCGGGGAGCGCTCGGGCTTCTCCGGCTGAGCGCGTCAACCCCATGAAGGACGAGCCGAAAAGCCGCGCCGCCGTTTCCGCGCGCACGCTCGCCGTGCGCGTGCTCGAGCGCGTCGAGCGCGACGGCGCCTACGCCGCCGCGGCGCTCGACGCCGAGCTCGATCGCCACCCGCAGCTCGATCCGCGCGACCGCGCCCTCGCGTCGGAGCTCGTCTACGGCGTGCTCCGAACGCGCCGCGCGCTCGAACGGCGCGTGCTCGCCCACGCGGCGCGCGGCGTGACCGACTCGCTCGTGCGCCTCCATCTCCTGGTGGCGGCTTACCAAATGCTGCTGCTCGATCGCGTTCCGGCCTGGGCCGCAGTCGACGCGGCGATCGGCGAGATCCGGCGCGCGCGCGGAGCTCGCGTGGCCGGCTTCGGCAACGCCGTCCTGCGCAAGCTCGCGCAAGGCGAGCGGCTCGAGCTCGTGAGCGCTCTGCGCGACACCGCTCCGACTTGGCTCAGCGAGCAGCTCGACCGCACGCTCGGTCGCGAGGAGACGGACGCTCTGCTCGGCGCGGGCGCCGTGTTCGGCCGCGTGTGGGGCCGCGCCGTCGGGGGCCGCGCTGCGCCGGACTGGCTTGAAAGCGCCGAGCGCCATCCCGCCTCGCCGCTCGCACGCCTCTTACCGAGCGGCGACCCGGAGAAACAGAGCGGCTACGCCGAAGGCGCGTTTGCCGTGCAGGAGCCCGGCGCTCAGCTCGTGGGGCTCGCGCTCGGCGCGAAACCGGGAGAACGCGTGCTCGACGCCTGCGCCGGTCGCGGCCAGAAGACGACGCTCTTGCTCGAAGCGGTCGGGCCGAGCGGCCAAGTGTGGGCGTCCGACGCGCACCCGAAAAAGCTCGCCGTGCTCACGCGCGAATGCACGCGGCTCGGCCTGCCGGCGGCGCGCACCGCGGCCGTCGACTGGACGCTCGGCACGGGCGAGTTACCGGACGGCTTCGACCGCGTGCTCGTGGACGCGCCGTGCACCGGCGTCGGCACGCTCCGGCGCCGCCCGGAGATCGCGCTCCGGCTCGAGCCCGGCGACCCCGCGCGACTCGCGGAGCTCCAGGTCGCGATCCTGCGCAGCGCGGCGACGCGGGTGAAGCCGGGAGGGCGCGTGGTCTTCGCCGTCTGCAGCGTGCTCGAAGAGGAAGCGGAGGGCGTCCTCGCGCGCGTCGCCGACCTGCTCGAACCCGCGCCGTTCGACGCGCCCGCGCTCGGCGGCGTGGTTCCGGCCGGCGCGACGAGCTTTCGGCTCACGCCGCGACGCCACGAAACGGACGGCTATTTCGTCGCGAGCCTGGCGCGACGTTCGTGAGCGTTCACTTGCACTGGGCGTAAGTGCCGCTCGACTTGGCGTCGGCATACGCGCTCACGCACGCGTCTTCCACGGCGCTCTTCTGGTCGAGCGTGAAGCAAATGTCGTCCGCGGTGACGTAGGCCTGGATGTAAGCCTGGCAGTCGGTGCAGTCGAGCCCGCTGTCCGAACAAATCGAGGCGAGGCTGCACCCATAATAAGGCTTACAGGACGTGTCCGCGAACGCGCTCAGCTGCCCCTGCTCGCAAGTGAACGCGAGCTCGAGATCCGACGCCTTGCAACTCGTTTGAGTCGTCGTGCTGCCGCCCGTGCCGCCGGACCCCGAGCTCCCGGAGTTGCCCGACGACCCACCGCTGCTCGTGGTGCCGCCGTTGGAGTTGCCCGACGACCCACCGCTGCTCGTGGTGCCCCCCGTGCTCGTGGTGCCGCCGTTGCCACCTTTGCCCGCGCTGCCGCCCGAGCTGTCGTCGTCGTCGCCAGCCTTGATGGTGAAGCAGGCGGGCGTCGCGAACGCGAGCGCCGAGAGGAAGAGCAAGCCGGTCTTGAAAGAATGCATGATTGAGCCTCGACGAAGGTAGACCCCCCGAACCACCAGAATATCAAAAGGAGACGCGATTTCGGCCGCTATGCTTGGATTCATAGAGGAGCGCGTCGGCTCGCTCGTAGAGCTTCGCCGGGGTCTCGCCCTCGCCCGCGGCTTCCGCGACGCCGAGGCTGATCGTCACCGGGACTTCTTTCTGGTCGACGACGAACTTGTTGCCTTCAATCGCCGTGCGCATGCGTTCTGCAGCGTAACGCGCGCCGTCGAGCCCGACCGGGAGCAGCACCGCGAACTCTTCCCCGCCGACGCGCGCGAGCAAGCCGCCGCCGGCGAGGCACGCCGTCGCGATGCGCGTCACTTCGCGCAGCACGGCGTCGCCCGCGGGGTGCCCGAAGCCGTCGTTGATGCGCTTGAAAAAGTCGATGTCGAAGAGCACGAGCGAGAGCGGTGTCTTCCCCTGGCCGGCGCGCGCGACCTCGGCGGGGAATGCCTCGTCGAAGCGGCGCTTGTTGAAGGCGCCCGTGAGCGCGTCGTGCGTCGCGAGCTCCATCACGCGCTCGAGATAGCCGACTTCGAGCGGGCTCCGCGTGTACTTGATGACCGTGCGTCCGATGCGGATCTGATCGCCGTCCGAAAGGCGCTCGAGCTCGGCGACGCGCCGATCGTTCAAGAAGGTGCCGTTGGTGCTGCCTTCGTCGCGCAGGAAGTGGCCCTGCTCGGTATTCAGCACCGTCGCGTGGTGGCGGCTCACGAGGTCGCTGTTGATACAAAGGCCGCTCTGCTCGGCGCGGCCGATCTTGACCTCGTCTTCCTGTAGCTCGACGCGCTTACCGAGCTCGGCGCCGGCGATCACGACCAGGCATGGACGGTCGGGACCCCGTGGCGCGATCGACGCCATCGACACTCGGGTGAGGCGCTCGGGAAAGAGCGTATCCGACCCCATTTGGGCTCCACCAACATGGCGCTTGTCCCGGCCTGGGTCAATCGGAGCTTCTTCCGCTGCCCCCCTGGCCCAGAACCCCGCGCTAAGTCCCGGAAAGGGACACGCCGAACGACGCGCAATCTTGCGTTACATGCGGGAACGGGACATACGTCCTCGTCCTCATGGCCGACCTGGATCTCGGCGGTACGTATACCGCTCTCGTGACGCCGTTCGGAGCCTCCGGCTCCGAGCTCGACTTGGCTTCGTACGAAAAGCTCCTCGCGGATCAGCTTGCCGGCAAGGTGAACGGTCTCGTCCCCTGCGGAACCACCGGGGAAGCACCGACGCTCTCGCCCGCGGAACAACGCGAGGTCGTCGCCGTCACGGTGCGTGCGGCGCGCGGTAAAGCCAAGGTCATCGTCGGCACGGGCACGAACGACACCAAAAAGACCATCGAGTTCACGAAGGCGGCTTTCGAGGCCGGCGCCGACGCGGCAATGCTCGCCATGCCGTACTACAGCAAGCCGTCGCAGGAAGGCCTTTTGCGACACGTGACGCTCGTTGCCCAGGCGGCGCCTGGCCCGCTCGTCCTCTACAACATTCCCGGTCGGAGCAGCGTCAACCTCGAGGTGGAGACGTTGCTCAGAATTTTGGATTTGTGTCCGAGCGTGGTTGCGCTCAAGGACGCGTCGGGCGGCGTTCTCTACTGTCAGGAGCTCCTCGCGCGCGCCAAGGACCGCATCACGGTGCTCTCGGGGGACGATCCGCTGACGTTGCCGCTCATGAGCGTCGGCGCGCGGGGCGTCATCAGCGTGACCAGCAACGTGCTGCCGCGCGCCGTCGCCGAGGTGGTCGAAGACGCGCGCGCCGGCCGCTACGAGCGCGCCCGCGAGAAGCACGCGGCGCTCTTCCCGTTCCACCGCGAGCTCTTCTCGGAGCCGAGCCCCGCGCCCGTCAAAGCCGCGCTCGTGCACCGGGGCCTCATCGGTTCGCCCGAGGTGCGTTCGCCGC
The DNA here is from genome assembly GCA_025936045.1 of Polyangiaceae bacterium. Taxonomy (GTDB): domain Bacteria; phylum Myxococcota_A; class Polyangia; order Polyangiales; family Polyangiaceae; genus PMG-095. Next base: position 40,631 of record JAICUB010000037.1, read on the forward strand.
TCGTCGCCGCGAGTCCGACGTGCAGCCGTCGCGTCGCCGACGCGCTCCGGGCCTTCGAGGCGCGCGCGTGAAGCTCGCGATCCACGGGGCGACCGGGCGCATGGGCTTGTCCATCGTGCGCGCCGCGCGCGCGGCCGGTGACGAGCTCGTGGGCGGTGCGTGCGCGCCGGGCGACCCCGGCATCGGACGCGACCTCGGGGAGCTCGCGGGCATCGGCGCGATCGGCGTCGTGGTTTCGCCCGACGCGTCGTCGGCGCTGCTCGGCGCCGAAGTCGTCATCGACTTTTCGACGGCGAGCGCGGTGCCGGCGCTGCTCAACGTGGCGGCGCGCCAAGGTGTCGCCGTGGTGTCGGGCACGACGGCCCTCGACGCGGGCGGCGAGAGCGCGCTCGAGCGCGCGGCCGCGCAAATCGCGGTGCTGTGGGCACCGAACACGAGCCTCGGCGTGCAGGTCCTCTCCGAGCTCGTCGAACAAGCCGTCAAGCGTCTCGGCGCCGCCTTCGACGTCGAAATCCTCGAGATTCACCATCGCCGCAAGATCGACGCACCGAGCGGCACGGCGCTCCGCCTCGCTCGCGCCGCCAAAGCCGGCCGCGGCGAGCTCGAGGAAGTGCACGCGCGTGACGGCAACGTCGGCGCGCGCAAAGACCAGGAGCTCGGCGTCGTCGCCGTGCGCGGCGGCGACGTGATCGGCGACCACACCGTGTACCTGCTCGGCAACGGCGAGCGCCTCGAGCTCACGCATCGCGCGTCGAGCCGCGAGCTCTTCGCGCAAGGCGCCCTCGCCGCCGCCCGCTTCCTCCGCGGAAAGCCCGCCGGCCGTTACGCTTTCAAAGACATCCTCGCGTAACGCGGAGCGGATTGGTTCCACCTCACGGCAGCGTGCTTCGTGTGCTGCCAGCGGGTTCGAAGCCTTCGCTCGCGGCTCGGGGGCGCCCGCGGCCCTTTGGGAAGTCGCCGCTCGTGCCGACGTTCGGCGACGAGACGCACCTGCTGGCAGCACGCGACGCGGCTCGAGCACGCCGCCGAGATTGAGGATGACGTGCCACGGCGCGTCCATGCGCGCGGCGAGCACGACCGCACCGAAGCCGGTGCCGGCGGCGTTCGGCGCACCGCGCTAGGTTACCTTCAATCGCCGAACACCTTCTGACAGCGTGAAGGCAGCGCGTCCTGATTGCCGCCGAGGATCGCCGCGATCGCATCGCAGCCGGCGCTCCGCAGATCGGCGACGCAGCCGGCGACGGCGTTTTCGTCGATGGTCGAGGTGTCGCTACAGTGCGAGCCGCAGCAGCTGGCCGTGCCCTGGGACTCGCAATATTGGACGTCCTCCTGCAGAGCGCAGTCGTCCGTGCGCTCGCAGTACTCCTGTGCGATCGCCGAGCATTGCTCGCCGAGCGTGTGGGTCGTCGTGTCGGTGCCGCTGCCGTCGGCGCCGCCGTCGTTCGCGTCCGGCCCGATCTGAATGCAGCTCGACGAGCCGAAGACGACGAAGCCGAGGGCGAGCGGCAGCGCGAGCCAGCCGAGCGCCGAAAGAGTCACCACGTTCCGAGCCACGTGACGAGCATACCTCCTTCGAGCGGCTCGGCGACGAGCGTCCCCGCGGAAAAGCCCGTGGCGCGGCCGCGACCGCGCGCGAAGCTTCGGCCCACGCTCGAGCCGATGGCCTCGCCGAGCAGCGCGCCGGAGACGATGTCCGAAGCCCAATGATGATCGCTGAACCACATGCCGAGCCCGACGCCCGCCGCGACCGGGTAGCCGGCGAAACGCCACGCGCCGAGCTCGTCTTCCGCCGCTCGAAATGCGGCCGCGGCGGCGAACGTGCTCAGCGTGTGCCCGCTCGGCCACGCGCCGATCAGCGCGAACGGATGAAATGTCGTCGCATACTCGGGGTGCGACAAGCGATCGGGCGCGTCGCCGGGGCGCCCGCCGTTCGGCCATTGTCGCCCGACGCCCCACTTGAGCAAGCCCGTGACGACGAAGCCGGCAGCCATGCTCTGAACCACCGCTGCGAGCGGTCGCTCGAGCTCGCACGCGCCCGCGAGCGCGCTCGCGCCGAACCCGGCGAACGCCGCGCCCGCGAGCACGTAGGGTGCGAGGTTACTCACCGGCTCGAGCCGGTAGCGGCCCCCGAGGTCGCGTTGGACGAGGAGCCGCAAATCGTGATCGCCACCGCTCGGCGCGAGCGCGACGAACGGCACCGGTGACAGCGCCGCGAGCGCGAGCGGCGCGGGTTCGGCGAAATGGCGGAGCGACGTGCCGACGCGATTCCACGGCGCGAGACGCGCGCAGGCGTCGTCCGCGTGCGCCTCGCGCGAGAACGTGAGCGCGGCAGTGAGCACCAGGGCAGCCGCCTGCAAGTGCGCGCTCGGTCCTCGGCGTGTCACGAGCGTTCGGTCTTAGCCGGTTTTGCTCCGAAGAGCTCGCCTTGCGCGGGCGCGGACGGCGCGGTCGAGGGCGCCCGCTCGAGCACGCGGGGCCCTTCGTAGCGCCCGTTGTTCCCTATGGGATCGGACTCGTACACTTCGAACGGCAGCGCGAAGGCGTCGCGCTTGGCCTCGGCGAGGACGCGCTCGGGGTCGCTCGCGCCGAGCCAGTCCGCGTAGTGCTCCGGCGTGACGACGAGCGGCATGCGGTCGTGGACGCTCGCGGCGAGCGGAGTCGGCTCCGTCGTGACGATGGCGAACGTGTCTACGGCCTCGCCGTCGGGCGAAATCCACGTCGAGCAGAGGCCGGCGAACGCAAACAGCGTGCGCGCGAGGTGAAAGTGATGCGCGTGCTTCTTGCCCGCCTCGCCGCGAAACTCGCGCCATCCGGTCGCGGGCACGAGACAGCGGTGCGATTCGAACGGCTTCTTCCAGAGCCCGCGGCGCGCGAGCTCTTCCGAACGTGCGTTGAACGCCGTCGGCAGCTCTTTCAGCGGCTGCTTCCAGTTCGCCGGGATCAGCCAAAAGCGCCCGAGCCGGAGCGAACGCTTGCCCTCTTTCGTCTGCACGACGATGAGCTGCTCGACGCCGGGTCCGTAGGACGGCGTGACGTTATAGGTCGGCTTCCAGTCGCGGTAGAGCTCGAGCTGCTCGACGTCGAACGCGAGCTTGATGTCGCTGAGCTCGGCCTCGTTGGTATAGCGGCCGCACATGCTGCCGTAGCTTAGTATCCGGAGTGTACGCTGTAATCACCGCGTCGCGTGTCGAGCGCGAGGTAGCTGAGCTGCCCTTCGCTGCACGAGCCGCTGTTCAGGTAGAGGCGGTTGCCGTGCTCGGCGCGCGTCGCGAGGTGCGTGTGGCCCGTGACCATGACGTCCACGTCGCGGTTTGCCGCACGACCCATCCATGCGCGCTGGAAGGAACAGCGCTTCGCGTCCAGGGAGAAGCCCCCGCGCATCGTGTCGAGCTCGTTCGCGAGGCGGTAGACGGGGTCGAGGTGCATGCGCCGGAGCCATCCGCCGAGCCAAACGCCGAACTCGGAGGCACTTTGCCGCTCGGTCACGAGCGGGTCGCCCTGGTGGCCGTGCGTGAAGAGCAGGCGCACGCCGTCGGCGCGAAACGTGAGCTCTTCCGGGACGCCGAAATGCCGGCTCACGAGGTCGTGATTGCCGTGAACCTGCAGGTACTTCGGGCGGCGGAAGCGCTCCGCGAGCTCGCGGTGCGCGTCTTGCGCGGCCTTGAGCTCACCCGCTTGGTCGCCCATGAGGGTGCCCGTCAGCGTTTCCCAAATGTCCCCGAGCAACACGACGAACTCGAAGCCGTCTTCGAGGAAGCTCAAAAAACCGAGGAACTCAGCGTCGTCGTGGCCGAACCCGTCGGTGGGTCCGCGTCGACCGAGGTGCAGGTCGGATATGACAGCAATCTGCATGACCGCCTCGCTTGGCTTGCGACGGGTCCGGCCCGTCGCGACTCATGCTCGAATGCAATTAGAGTGCCCCGGTGACGAGTCCGTGTTTTCGCCGAAAGAGTTCGGAAACATGCGGCCTGCGCGGACTCGAAATCGCATGTGCCTCGGGCGCGAGGCAGACCGACACGCGTGTGCCGTAAGCGTCGGGCCTGAGCGCCACGCTGCTCAAGAGCCCGCGTCCCATTTCGAGAGGGCGCTGCGCGGTCGCTTCGACGGCGTTCCGGAGCAGGGGGGCTCGCTCCCCGACGAGCTCGCTCACGCGGAGGAGCGCCTCGGCGTCGTTCACGGTGTAGGCGCGCACCGGCACTTCGACCGTCACTTCCGCCGCGTCGTGCGGCGAACCAAACGAGTGGCACGTGACGAGCGGACTCGCGTCGAACGGCCCGTCGAACCCCGTGAGCGTCTCGACCCAGCGCCGCGCGAGTCCAGGCGTGTAGCCGCTTTCGTCGCGAACGAGGGCGTCGATCTCCGAGGCGCTGACGCGCGGATGAGCGACGTGAATGCCGACCTTGGCGTTCGGTCGTGCGGAGAGCTCGAGCGAGACGCCGATGAGCTCGCTCGTCGCGTGGAGCTTCGGCGCGAGCTCTTGCCAAGCGTAATCGGCGCCGAGCGCCGCGAGCGTCTCCCGCACGAGCTCGGGCGCGCGCACGGTACCCGACGCCCGCGGGTTCAACAGCACCTCGAACGCGAGCGCACCGCCCGGTCCGAGCGTGCCCGCGTGCATGAGCGCGAAGCTCGCGGAGGAGCGGCCCGGAGCGAAGCGCGTGGCGACGCGCTCGAAGCGGCGGATATCGACGCCCGGCAGCGCGCCGAGCGCGCGGGTGAGCTCGACGCCGGCGCGCCACGCGTCATCGAGCTCGAACGGCGCGCCGCGCGTCTCGGCGAGCACTCGCAAGCTCGGGCCCGTCGCCGTGAAGGCGAGCGCGAGCTCGAAGGGCGTTCCGTCGTCCGTGAGCGTGCTCGCCCAGCGCGGCATCGGTCCGAGCTCGAGCGCGCCGAAGCTCGGCGCGACTAGATCGAAGAGCCGCGTCACTTCCGGCGTGAGCTCGGCCAGGCCCACCGCGCGCGCGAGCGTCTGGCTCTTCATGTGTCCGAATTCGCGGTAGGTAGGGGGTCGGAGCATGCCGGTGTCAGTCGGTGACCCTGCGTTCAGTGTCACTACCCGAACGGGCCGGGCGGCCCGGGCCTTAACCCCCTGGCACTAGTTTTCGCGAGAAAGTCGAGCATGACCGGGGGCTTTTCCCCGCCTGAACCTTGACGGCCTCGGGGGCAGGCGGTAAGAGCGCCGGCCCACCCATGAACCAGCACCCCGGCGTTATCGGCAGGAAGCTCGGAATGACCCAGATCTTCGGCGAGGACGGTACCGTCACCGCCTGCACTGTGGTCGAAGCGGCGACCGTCGTCGTGGCCAAGCGGACCGTCGAAAAGGACGGCTACAGCGCGCTCGTCCTCGGCCTCGGTGAGCTGCCCGAGAAGCGCGCGAACAAGCCGAGCGCCGCCTTCTTCAAGAAGGCCAACGTGACCCCGAAGCAGACGCTGCGCGAGCTCCGCTGCGCGCCCGAGTTCGCTGCAAGCCTCGAGGTGGGTCAGCCGCTGAAGCTCGAGAGCCTCTTCGAAGAGGGGCAGCTCGTGGACGTTCAAGGCATCACGCGCGGCCGCGGCTTCACGGGTGTCATGCGCCGCCACAACTTCAAGGGTTACCGCATGACGCACGGTACCCACGAGTACCGCCGTCACGGTGGCTCGATCGGCACCCGCATGACGCCGGGCCGCGTGAAGCTCGGCCAGAAGATGCCGGGCCACTACGGCAATGAGACGGTCAGCATCTTGAACCAGCGCGTGGCGAAGGTTCTTACCGAGCAAAACCTGGTGCTCGTCGCGGGCGCGATCCCGGGCGCGCGCGGCTGCCTCGTCGTCGTCCGCGGCGCCATCAAGCGCGCCGGCGGCAAGAAGAAGGCGGCGTAAGGGCTCGGCCCGCCGCGCCCGTCATTCCTTCGCTTCGCCCGTGAGGGCCATGACGGCTCGCCAGCCCGCGTACGCGCGGAGGCTCTGGATCTTGCCGTCCTTCACGTCGATGACGTCCACGGAAAACGGCTCCGCGCTCGATGCCGCGCTCGTGTACTCGACCACGACCGTGTGACCTGAAACGAGCGGCGGGCCGTGGCCGCCCCATGGCGTCCCCCGCTTCAGGAGCTCTCGCAGGAGTTCCCGAATCTCAGCGTGACCTCGGCACACGCCGTCCTTTCGGTGGAAGACGCGTGCGACGAGATAGCTCTCGATCGTCGCGTCCTCCGCGAAGAGCCCAACGATGCCTTCGAGGTCCTTACGCCCGAAGGCCGCCACCATGGCGCTCACGATGCCGCTCGCGCCCGTCCCTTGCTCGTCTTTCATGAGCTCATCTCCTCGTGCCATCGACGAGAGGAGGACACGCGGCGGGCAAGCAATGTGACCGCGGGGCCGAAGCTCGGCGGCTCAATCTCGCCGGCGCTTGAGGGCGCCCTTGTCGTCGAACTCGGCAGCCACGTCGGGGTCGACGTGGGCTGACTCCGCGGCGGCCTCGTCGTCGTGATCGTGATCATGGTCGTGATCATGATCGTGATCATGGTCGTGATCATGGTCGTGATCATGGTCGTGATCATGGTCGTGATCATGGTCGTGATCATGGTCATGATCATCGTCGTCGTCGTGAACGTGGTCCGCTTGCTCGAGCTCGGACTCGGAGTCCTCGGCCTCGTCGTCGTCCGCTTCGACCTTACGCGCCTTCTTGCGCTTCTTTCGGCGCTTCTTGCGTTCGACCGGATCTTCCTCGAGCTCGACGCTCTTGCCGCTCGGCCACCCCACGGGGATTCGTTTCCGGAACGCGAGCACGAGGCCGACGACGCCGATCAGGATACCGGGCAGACTCAACACCTGACCCATGTCGATCGGGAGCCCGAGCGGCTTGCCGCCGTTGCCCTCGAACTCCTTGTAGAATTCGACGCAAAAACGGCCGATGAAATAGAGCAGAAAGAAGAGCGAGATCAGCGCGCCGCGCGGCCGCTTTTCACGGCCGAGCATGCGATCGAAGACGTAGAGCGCGCCGAGCACGAAAAGGCCGAGGAACATCTCGGCGATTTGCGTCGGGTAGCGTAGCGGGATCTGCTTGAACTGCCCGAGGTCGACCGCGCGCTGGTCTTCGCTGTAACGGAGGAAGCGAACGCCCCAGGATTGATCGGGCACGACGCGCCCGACGATCTCGGAATTGAGCAGGTTTCCGAGGCGCACGAGCGAGGCCCCGAGCGCGGCAGAGAACGCGAAGCGATCGGCTCCCTCGACGAAGGGAACACCGCGCCGCCGCGTGAACACGAACATCGCGAGGATGAGACCGACCACCGCGCCGTGGCTCGCGAGGCCGCCCGTCCAGATCTTGAAGATCCACGCCGGATCGTCGATCGCCTTTCGCAGGTCGTAAAAGAGGACGTGCCCGAGCCGCGCGCCGACGAGCACGCCGAGCACGCCGTAAACGATGAAATCGCCCGCGTCGTCCTCCGGGCCCCCGCCGCGCTCGATCTGCCATTTGAGGAGCGCATAGCCGCCCAGAAAGACGGCGACGAAGAGCATGCTGTAGTAGCGAAGCTCGAGCCCCTTATCCATGAACTTCCACGCGACGAACGCGAGGAGCGCGAAGAGCACGCCGGTCGAGGTGTGGTCGCCCCCCTTGTGGCGCATGCCCTGAAAGAAGCTGTAGAGGGCAATGACGCTCGCGACGCCGATGACCGCCGCCTGCGGCACGACGAGGAAGACCGGATCGAGGTTCCACTCTATGGACGGCAGAAGCGACATACTGGGGCCCGGGACTACATCAACACCCGCGAGTTGGCGAGGATTCCGGCAAAATGATGCCCGTTTGCCGCAGCTCTTCGGCGGCGAGGCGCTCCCAGCCCTGATTGGCCCGCGGGCTTGCCGGGCTTGGATGGAGGATACAGCCGACGCGCACCCCGCTTTCGCCGAGCACGGCTCGAGCGCGCGCTTGCGCGAACGCGCCGACGCCAATCACGTACTTCGGCTCGAGCTCGCCGACGATACGCTCGAGCGCGCGGTCGCACGCCGCGAAGAGCGACGCCTGCTCGGCCTTCGGTAGCTTGTCGGGCGTGCGGTTCTTCGAAGACTCTTCGACGAACGCGAGCGGGCAATAGTTGACGACGAAGAAGCGTTCGAAGAAGCGCTCCGGGACGCCGAAGGTCGCTCGCGCGAACCCCCAGAGCCTTCGCCCGCTCACTTCGCCGCGCGGGCAATCGAAGCCGAGCACGGGGCGCGCGGGGTGCTCGCGCGGCGGGCGCTTCACTTTGGCGCTCACGCCGAGCCAGTCGCGCACGAGCTCCACATCGCCGAACGGCACGCCCGTCTGAACCATGCCGAAGGGCCCCGGGTTCATCCCGAGCAAGATCACCTGCTTCTTCCCGCGACCCCAGCGCTCGAGATACGCGGCGTGCGCGTCCCACGCGTAATCGAGCGGGTTATAGACGTACGCGACGGGCGGCGCGAACGAGAGCTTCTTCATCGCCTTCGCGAGGTCGCGACTGATATCGACGAGTGACACGGCGGAGAGAGCTTAGCTGCGCGTCCGACCGAGTGGGCCGTTGGGCGCAGAGGACGCCGAAAGTGCCACCCTTGCCCACATACGCCGACCTCGCACGGCCTGCTCTTCGCCGTTCTGTCCAAAGTTGCCACTCACGAAACCGGCCCGTGACGTGTTAGAAGAGTTGTCCCTGACAAGCTGTCAGGTATCTCGGAATGAGATGCCTTCCGGTCGGGTGAGTGCTCACTCTTCCGCAACTTCGGCACGAGAACCTGCGATGCTCTCGCCGAGCCGGGGAACATGTACACCAAGAAGAAGACGAGTGAGAGCGGGGTTACCCGCATCGAGACGGGCCTCGCGAGCGGCGGCGACGGCCTCGCGATCGAGCACGCCGGGCGCCTTCACCTCATCGGTACGCGCCCGTTCGTGATCGGGCGCTCGCCGACCTCGGATCTCGTCATCGACCACGCCGCGGTGTCGCGCCGGCACGCGCGCGTCGTGCGCGTCAAAGGCGGTTATCTGATCGAGGATCTCGCTAGCCGGAACGGCGTGTGCATCGACGCCCGCGCGATCGAGCAGGCGTCGCCCATCGTTCCGGGCATGGTGCTCACCTTCGGCGACGTGTCCGTCGTCGTACGCACGGCCCGGCGCAGCGCGCTGCGCGTACCCTCGTTCGCCGAGGAAGAAGAGGACGACACGGTCGTCGGCACGCTGAGTGAAGACACGAACCCGGTGGACGGCCTGCTCCTCTTCATGACGAGCGTGGACGAGGCGCTCTTGAAGGGCGAAACGCGCAACGCCGAGCGCGCCTTCGCGCGCCATCTCGGCCGCGCCGCGGAGGGTGCGGCCCAGCGCGGCAAGCTCGACCCCGGCGTCGCGCAGACCGTCGCGCTGCTCTCCCTGCGCCTCGGTGAAGCGACTTCCAGCAGCGCTTGGCTCGACTTCGTCGTTCGCCTCTATTCGGCGACGGCCACGGTGGTTCCACTCACGGTCGTCAACGCGATGCAGGCGCTCGCGCGCAAGCTCGGCGGGGTGGATCGCAGCGCGCTCCGCCAATACGCGACCATCCTCGAAGAGCGCGCCGGTGAGCTCACGATCGAGGAGCGCTGCGTCCTCGATCGTCTTGCGGCGCTCGCGGCGTCGCGCTTCCAGCGCTCACGTGCCGTCGGCTGACCGCGCGGACGCGTTCGACACGACGGCCGTCTCGCGTCGCGCATAGGCCCACCACGAGCCTTCGTGCGCCTCGAGCTCGACGGGCGCGCCGTCGAAGAGCTCCTCGCCGCGATCGAGCGAGCTTCTCACGAGGAAGTAGTCGTAGTTCGGGATCTCGTCTTTTTGGAACCAATCGGGGCGCCACTCGGCGCCGCCCTGCATCGTCGCGACGACGCCCTCGCGGTAGCGCACGACGGAGAGCGGATACTGCGCGAACGAGTAACCCTGCGAGCCGCCCTTATCCACGTAGTAGTAGGCGGGGTAGTGCAGAAACGCCGGGACGCCGGGAAATACGCGGCTCTGCCGATCGAAGACGAGCGGGCGTACGGAGGCGCCCGGACGCAAGCGCGCCTCGAGCGTGTGAAACGCCGCCGCCTCCGTCTGAAAGGCCGCGAGGCGCGTGGTGAACATCACGAGCCAGCTGAGCGTCACGCCCAGCACGGCGGCGCGCGTCAGCAGCCTTTGCCGGCCGGCGTTCGGTTCGGGCGGCGCGAACGCTAGCAGCGCGATGGGCAAGAGGAAGTAGGGTAACCGCGTGTGCAGGAGCACGACGCCGCGAAACATCGTGGGAAAGAGCAAGTAGCCGCCGAGCAGGAGAACGAGCGGCAGGTAGCGTTCCGGGCGCCGCTCCAGCCGGAAGCCGAGCGCGAGGAACATCGCCGTGAGGAGCGCGAACCCGAGCAAGATCGACGCGTGATCCGCCGCGCCCATGCTGACGAGCAGCGCCGGAAAATCGAGCAAGCGCGCGAACGAAAGCGCCCAAACGTCGCCGCCGATGCGCTCCGAGACCGGGCCCGGTGCGATCCAGAGGACGGCGAGCAGCGCCGCGGGAAGCAGCGGACACAGCCGCGTGAGTAACGAGCCTCCACCCCGCAGTAAGAGCAGCCCGACCGTGCCGAAAGCGAGCACGAACGCGATCCCGTGCGCCGTGAGCACGAGGGACATGAGCAGCGCGAGCCACGCACCGTCGCGCAGGTTCGGCGCGCTGGCGTGGCGGAGCGCGAGCGATAGCGCGCCGACGGCGAGCGGCATGGCGAGCACGAAGCTCACGAAGCCGAAGTAAAAGCAGAGCCCCATCGCCGTCACGAACCCCAGAATGCCGAGCCAGGGGTCGTGCCCCACGCGCCGTGCGAGAAGCTCGACCGTGACGAGGTTCAAGACGACGGAGAGCCAGACGACGAGCTTCAGCGCCATGACGGCGCCGAACGCCGGCGCGAGCAGCCGCGCGAGGGGATACGCGAGCAGGTACGGCGTGCGAAAATTGAGCACGAAGAGCTCGCGGACCTCCGGCACTCCCGCGTCCAGGCGTTGCCAGGTGACGATCTGCGCGGCGTGCTGCGGCAGATCGACCATGGGTAAGTCGCGGCAAACCAGGAACAAGCCGAGCAACGCGGCGGAGAGCGCGACGGCGACCGCGTGCAGCCACGCGTCCTCACTGAGCCAGCGCACGAGCGGCGGCTGAGAAATGCGGGAATTTGCCGTGAGCTCGGGTGCGGCGTGGGTCAACGCCCTTCTCTTACACCCAAGCTGGTCGCGCGGGAGCCGGATCATCGGCTCGAGCGGTGGGCCGCCTTTCGGCGCACGCCTAGTTCGGCGCGTACCCCATGTCCCAGCGAATGGCGACGACCATGAGACAATGATCGACGACGTCCGCCTCGGACTTGACTTCACTCGTGTAGTTCAAGCCGTACGGCCAGAAATGCTGGGTGTCCGCGCTGAGTTGGTCCGTCGAGTTGCCGGTGATGGCGCGGAGTTGATCGGTAGCGTGCTGTCCGGTGAAGATGCCGTCGACGACGAGGCCGGGCCACTTGGAGTCGGTGCCGACGCCGACCGTGTGCGCGATTTCGTGCATCGCGGTGATGTATTCCATGTACGGCGTTTGCCCGAAGCGGATGGTGCCGTTGATGTTGCCGTCGGCGGTGGAGACGGTCGGCTCGTAGACGACGGTCTCAGCTTTGGTGATGTTCGTGTAGCAGTCGTAGTACTGGACGGCGCGATCCATCGCCGTGGTGATGAGGCCGTAGGCGTTCTGTTGGTCGGACGTCGGGTTCGAATCTTTCCGGAGCGTGTAGGTGATATCGCCGTGACCCGGACACGCGATCGCGCCGGCGAAACCTCCCATCGGGTTCACACCCGAGGACTCGCCGCCGTTGCTCGCTCCGCCCATGCCCGTTCCGCCCGTGCCTGCGCTTGCGCTCGCGCCACCGCCCCCGCGACCGCCGCGCCCGTTGCCGCGACCCGCGCAGCCCGTGCCGCCCGTGCACGTGCCCGCGCCGCTCGTGCCGTTCACGCGACCGCCGCCGCTCGTGCCGCTTCCGCCGTCTGCGGGCATACCGCCGGATCCGGAGTCCATCGCGCTCTTGCCGGCGGCTCCGCCCGTGCTGCTCGAGGTCCCGGCGTTGCCCGTCCCGCCAGCGCCGCTGACGGTGCCGGCGCTGCTCGTGCCCGCGGCGCCGCCTGCGAGGCTCGCGGTTCCGCCGTTGCCGTTCGTCGCCCCCGCGGCGTTCGTGCCGCCGGTGCTGTCCATCGCGCTCATGCCGGAGGAGCCGCCGCTCGCGTGCGAGTCGTCGTCATCCGAGCTCGAAGAGCCACAGGCGACCAGAAGGAACGCGAGCGTGGCGCCGGCGGCGAGGCGAAGTTGCATGCTGGGCTCCGACCATACGAAGCGTAACGCATTTCGGCCGCATGTTCGTGGAGCGGAGGTCCGATGCGCGGCACTTCGTCACGCCTGCAAATCTCCTGGTTCGAGAGAACTGCACCCGTGCTAGGGTCACCTCGTCGCTCGGGGCGCGGTCGCCCGGCACGAAGCCGCTCGATCGCTGAGAAGAACCCGCCGAACCTGATCCGGCTAATACCGGCGTAGGAAAGCGACCTCGGCAGATTCGGCGGCGCTTGCTCGTCCCCCGCGACGAACCACGGAGCGAAGCAGATGTCCGAAAGAATTCTCCCCTGGCGCGGCGCCGCCAATCCCTCGTCGAGCGCCGAAGGTACGAACCCCGGCTCGTTCGCGAACCCGGCCGACGTGGGCGGTCCGCTCATGTTCTCGTCGCCTGACGCGCCCGGTATGCCGACGCCGAGCGTGAAGACGGCCTGGGATTTTCTGCCGCCCGGCTGGCGGCGCCAGGGCACGCGCGCCGTCGCCCCGGAGGGCTTCTCCCCCGTAACGCAGCTCGAGCATGCGCGTCTCGGTACGATCACGCCGGCGATGCGCCGCGTCGCCGAGCGCGAGACGCACCTTCGCCCCGAACAGGTGCGCGACGAGGTCGCGGCCGGGCGCCTCATCCTGCCGGCGAACCGCGTGCATCTCGGGTACCGGCTCGATCCGATGGCGATCGGTCGCGCTTCGAAGACGAAGATCAACGCGAACATGGGCGCGTCGCCCGTCGCGTCGAGCACCGACGAAGAAGTCGAGAAGCTGCAGTTTGCCGAGCGCTGGGGCGCCGACACGGTGATGGACCTCTCGACGGGCGGTGATCTCGACGCCTGTCGTGAGGCGATCGTGCGAAACTCGAGCGTGCCCATCGGCACGGTGCCGGTTTACTCGATGATCATCGGCCGGCGCATCGAGGACCTGAGCGTCAAAGACATCCTCGCGAACATCCTCCACCAAGCCAAACAGGGCGTGGACTACTTCACGATTCACGCGGGCGTGCTGCGCGAGCACCTGCCGTTCGTGAGAAAGCGCTTGATCGGGATCGTGAGCCGCGGCGGCTCGTTGATCGCGAAGTGGATGCTGCACCACGGCCAGCAGAACCCGTTTTACGCGTACTTCGACGAGATCTGCGACATCATGCGCGAGTACGACGTCTCGTTCTCGCTCGGCGACGGCCTGCGTCCGGGCGGCCTCGGCGACGCGACGGACGAAGCGCAGCTGCGCGAGCTCGAGACGCTCGGCGAGCTCACCGAGCGCGCGTGGCGCAAGGGTTGCCAGGTGATGGTCGAAGGGCCCGGTCACGTTCCGTTCGATCAGATCGAATACAACATGAAGCTCCAGCGCCGGCTGTGTCACGGCGCGCCGTTCTACGTGCTCGGGCCGCTCGTGACGGACGTGTTCCCCGGCTACGATCATTTGACGAGCGCGATCGGTGCGACGGCGGCGGCGTATCACGGCGCGGCGATGCTCTGCTACGTGACGCCCAAGGAGCACGTCGGCCTGCCCAAAAAGGAAGACGTGAAGCAGGGCTGCGTCGCGTACAAGATCGCGGCGCACGCGGCGGACGTGGCGCTCGGCATTCCGGGCAGCCGTGATTGGGACGACTCGCTCACGAAGGCGCGCGCCGCGCTCAACTGGGACAAGCAGTTCGAGCTCGCGTTCGACGGCGACACGGCGCGTGCGTTCCACGACGAGGACCTCGACGTCGATACCGACTTTTGCGCGATGTGCGGGCACGACTGGTGCTCGGTCAGGATTTCGCGCGAAATTCAGGAGTTTGCGAGCGGCAAGGCGGAAGGCTTCGAGCGCGGCCCCGCGCGCCAGTCGCCGGCTCTCACGCTCGAGCAGCAGCGTATTCTCGAACAGCGCGGCGTGCTCTCTCCGGACGAAATCCATCGCCTCGCAGGCAAGACGAAGCGCGCCGTCGGCGCGAGCAGCGGTGAGCGCGGCGAATGTCACAGCGACTACGTCGAGCCCGCAGCCGCGCAGCTGATTCAGGACGAACGCCTCGTGCAAATTCGTGTGCCGGAGCGCGCCGTCGAAGGTCCGCCGCCCGGCGAGTAGGCTGGAACGGCGCGCGGCGCCGGTTTCCGACGCCGCGCGACCGTGCCCGCCTACCAACAATCCCGACTACAAACGATCCGCGTAGTCGGTCTTCATCTGATCGTAGAGCGCGAGATCCGGCTGCGCCGTGTAGGTGCTGCCCGAGCGGCGCAATAAGTCGTGCCCCGTGTTCCAATCGCCCTGGGTCGTCGGCTCCCAGTTGAAGGTGCCGATGCCCTGGTCGTTCGCGAGGCCGTAGATGATGTCGTTCGCTTCCCGCTCCGCGGGGCCGTATTCGGCGATGAAGAGCTTGAGCGTGGGGAAGGCGCTCGCGAGTCCGTCGAAGGTGCTTTGCCAGACCGAGGGCTGCCCTTGGTACATCGTGTAACAAGACTCGCCGAAGGCTTCGAACACGACGCCTTTTTGCTGCGCGTTGGTGATGAAGCTCTTGCTCGTCGAGAGCCCGTCGCCCTGATCGATGTGGAGTGACACTACGATGCTCGCGTCGACTTCTTTCACGGCGTCGGAGCCGGCCTTGAGGAGCGCGCCGAGGTTCGTCCAGTCGTTGACGCTGCCTTGGACGGGGTTGTTGCCCGTCGGATGTCCGCCCGAATCACAGCGGTGGAGCAGCATGCCGGGCGTGATTTCATTGCCGATTTGCACCATGTCGGGGCGCGCGCCGCCGGCGACGAGCTTGGTAATCGCGTCCCTCGTGTAGTCGTGCAAGGCGCTCGCGAGGTCGCCGATCGTCGTGTAACTCTGCCAGGCCACGGGGACGCACTGTTTGCCCGGGTCGGCCCAATTGTCGCTATAGTGAAAGTCGACCAAAAGCGCCATGCCGGCGTCCTTCACTTGCTTGCCGAACGCCACGGTATGCGTGATGTCGTCGTAACCGCCGGTCTGATCGTAGCCGTCCGCCGCTTTGGGATCGACGAACGTGCGCAGGCGAACGGCGTTGAAGCCATGGCTCTGCATGAGCGTGAGCAGGTTACTGCGCGTCGCGTCCGGCTGAGGCTCTTGGTCGGTGATGTCCGCTCCGATGAAATACGAAAACGGCAACGTTGCGGCACCGCCTGCGCCGCCCTTGCCCGCGCCGCTCGTCGCGCCGGCGTTCGCGTTGCCGCCCGCGCCTCCGCTGCCCGTGCGTCCGCCCGCGCTCCGTCCGGCGTTGTTGCGCCCCGCGCTCGAGCTATCGCTGCCCGAGGTGCCGCCGTTCGCAGCGCCGCCGTTCGCAGCGCCGCCCCGGCCCGCGTTGGAACCCGCGCCGCCGCCACTCGTGCTTGCGCCGCCGCTCGACTCGCCGCGGCCAGCCGCGCCGGTCGTCCCCGCGCCGTTCGGTCCGCCCCCGCCCGTCGACACGCCCCCGCTCGAGCTCGGTGCGCCGCCCGAGCTGGGACCGGTTCCAGCTCCCGTGCCGCTCGTCGTTCCTGCGGAGGCGCCGCCACTCCCCGTCGTGCCGTTCGCGTCATCCCCGTGGCCCGAGCATCCAGCGAGGCTCGAGGCGAGTAGCAGAAGCGCGAGCGACAATCGATCAGAAGTGTAGAATTTCATGATGAACGTCCGGGCGACTCGTTCATGGTCGCCAGCATGAGTCGTTGCTCCGCGCAGGTCAAAGCCGTCGTCGAAGACGAGCGCCGCACGATGTGTTCGCAACGCTGACATCGACGGCGACGTGGCGAAGGTGCTCCCTGACGGCGTCGCTCGAGCCTGCGGCACGCCGGTACAGCGAAGACGGAACATGCGCTGACACGAATGTCGTGCTTCGAACGCGACGGAGTGACGAACGAGCGTGATTCGTGCGCGTCGGTAGTTGGCATGCGCGTTGCTGTTCTTCGGCTCGTTCCTTGGCTTCATCCAAGTTGCTACGCTGCGTCGGTGTTTTCGCAGCTTGGTTCTCGCTCGCACTCGGGGGTTGCGGAGCGAACGTCGGTCCCGTCGATTCCGGTCAGGTGAGCGACGCGGGCGCGCTCGAGGTGTGCGACGGGCAGACCCTCGCGGGCCTCGCGAGCGCGAAGACGATTTCCGAGGCTTGCAAGAGCGAGCTACAAGCTTATTTGCCCGCGCCGTTCGACGACTTCGACGGACGGCTCGTGGTGCTCGGGCGGGAGACGCATGACGACGGCTCGATCCGTCTGTTCGTCGCCGGCGTGGACGCCGTAGGCTCGCCGCTCTCGAACGACGCGCTCGCCACGGCGACGGTCGCGCCCAGAGCCGGGGCCGTGGCGGGGGACGTCCACGTGGCGGTCGGCGTCACGCCGTTCGCCAAGCTGCCGGAAGACGTGCTCTCGCTCGAGATGGTGAACGATTACTCGGCGAGCATGAGCGTCCCCGACCTCAAGGTCGTCCAGCACGTTCAGGACGACCTTCTGAGCGCGCTACCGCCCATCTACGAGGGTGAGGTCACGCTGTTTTCGAGCGCCGTGCGGGTGAAGCAAGCGTTCACCGCGGATCACGCCTCACTCCTCGCGGGGGTCGAGTGCGACGAGGCGTTCGATCGCGAGCTCACGGCCCTTTACGACGGCATGGGCAACGGCCTCCAGAGTCTCACCTCGCGCGCGCGACCGGCGCGCGTGCTCATGGTCTCGACCGACGGCCTCGAAAACGCGTCGGTCGCCTTCAAGAAGAGCGACATCCTGCAGCGAGTCGCAGAGGACCACGTGTTCGTCGTCATGCTGGGCGCGCTCTTCGCCGACTTCGACGAGCTCCGCACACTCGCCGGTCCGAACGGCGTCTACTTCTACACGCCCCTCTACGCGAACCTGCGCGAGCAGGTCTCGAAGCTCGTGACCGCACTGTCCCACGGCGCGGCCATCGATATCCCGGCGGACACGGCCACTCAGGGGCCGCTCGTGCTCGACATCGCGGGTCAGAGCGTCGACGTCGAAAACGACTGAGGCACGTCGCAGCGAGGTCGCTCGTGGTGCCGTCGCCGAGCGCCCGTAGCTTCAGCTTCGCTCGAGCAGTCCCGTGAGCCTTGCCGGCGGGATGCGGTATTCGCGCTTGCAGTACTCGCAGGCGATCTCGAGTACCTCACCGTCGGCGAGCAGGTGCGCGAGGTCGCTCTTGCTGAGCGTCGCGATCGCGGCGACGACCCGGAGCTCGTCGCACCAGCATTCGAAGCCGACGGCGCTCTCTTCCAGGCGTGTGAAGGGCATGCCGTAGAGCAGCTGCTCGAGCAGGCTCTCCGGCGAAAAATCCCGTTCACTCACGCGGCTGTCGATGCTCTCGAACTCGCGGAGGCGCTCCGTCATCACCATCAGTGGCCCGCGCCCGACCTCCGGTAAGAGCTGCACCATGTAGCCGCCGGCGGCGATACTGCCCTCCTCCCCGACGACCGTGGAGACTGCGACCATCGAGACCACCTGCTCGGAGGTCTGCATGTACTCCATCAGCGCTTGGGAGATGCCCCCGCCCGTCGGTACTTCGACGAGACCCTGCGCAATGCGGCCGCTCGGCAGCGTGCGCATGAGTTGAATCACGGCGCCCCGCTCGAGGTCGAGCTCCCGCCCGGATTTGAGCTGCACGAGCCCGCGCGTCCGGCCGCTCGGGTGTGAGTCGGCGACCAAGCTGCCGCTCCCGCCCGAGCCCTTGAGCACCCCTTGAACGCGGAGCTGCGGCGCCATCGTCTCGCGATAGAGGATCGCGCCCGTAATGAGCTCACCGAACGTGCGCGCCGTGTTGCCGGTTGCGCCCTGGACTTCGATCGCGCCGCGCACGGTTTGCGAGGTGCGCGCCGTGATGACGCGGAAAGCGCCGTCGTCGGTGATGGCGCGGAGCACGCTGTCGGTGGGTGCGGACATCGGGGAGGGCTTCAGCTGAGCTTGAGCTCGTCGTCCTCGAGCTCGCCAGGGTCGAGCGGGGACGAAATACGGTAAGCATCGCTCAGCCAGTTGTGAAGGTCGGCGAGCTTGCAGCGCTGCGAGCAGAAGGGGTGCGGCCCGTCCTCCGGGGCGTCCTCGATGACGGTTTTACAGATCGGGCACGTGATGCGCACGCCGGTTCTCGAAACTTGCCACACTATCCGCGCGAACGCTCGAGGGCCGTCCGAACGACGGTGATCGTGCGATCGACGTCGGCCTCCGTATGGGCTAGCGAGAGGAACGCGGCCTCGAACTGCGAAGGCGGCCAGTAGACGCCCCCGGCGAGCAAACCGGCGTGAAAGCGCGAGAAACGCGCCGTATCTGCCGCGGCCGCGGCGCGAAAATCCGTGACGGGGCCGGGGTGGAAAAACAGCGTGAGCATCGACCCGACGCGCTGCACGCAACCGGGCGTCGCCGTTTCACGCAGGGCGCTCGCCATGCCGGCTTCGAGCCGCGCGCCGAGCTCTTCCAGGCGCTCGTAGGTGCCGGGCGCGTCGAGGCGTTCGAGCGTGACGAGCCCGGCCGTCACCGCCAGTGGGTTTCCGCTGAGGGTTCCGGCTTGGTACACGGCGCCGAGCGGCGCCACGCACTGCATCACCTGGCGCGAGCCGCCGTAAGCCGCGAGCGGCATGCCGCCCCCCACGACCTTGCCGAGGCACGTCATGTGCGGGCGTAAGCCGTAGAGGCCCTGCGCGCCGCTCCGCGACAGCCGCGAACCCGTCATCACCTCGTCGAAGATGGCGAGCGCGCCGTTCGCGTCGCAGAGCTCGATGATGCCGGCGAGAAAGCCGGGCGCCGGCGGCACGCAGCCCATGTTGCCCGCGACCGGCTCCACGATGACGGCGGCGATGTCACGGCCGCGCGCCGAAAAGAGCGCTTTCAGAGCCGGAACGTCGTTGTACGGCAACGTCGCCGTGGTCGCGACCATGCCTTCCGGAACGCCCGCCGAATCGGGGTTGCCGAACGTCGCCGCGCCGCTCCCGGCTTTGACGAGCAGCGCGTCCGCATGACCGTGGTAGGCGCCGTCGAACTTCACGATCACGCTCCGCTTGGTGTAGCCGCGCGCCACGCGGAGGGCGCTCATGGTCGCCTCCGTCCCGCTCGAGACGCAGCGGAGCATCTCCATGCTCGGGTAGCGCTCGATGACGGCCTTCGCGAAACGCACCTCGCGCTCCGTCGGCGCGCCGAACGACAGGCCGAGGCTCGCGGCATCCTGCACGGCTTTCACGACGTGGGGTTCCGCGTGTCCCAATATCGCGGGGCCCCACGACCCGATGTAGTCGATGTACTCGCGCCCGTCGGCGCCGAAGATGCGCGCGCCGAGCGCCTTCTCGACGAACACCGGATGGCCGCCCACGGCGCGGAACGCGCGCACGGGGCTGTTCACTCCGCCGGGTAGGAGTGCCTCGGCTTCTCGGAAGAGCGCCTCGCTCTGCGGGTCGGACATGCCCGAGTTTTAGAGCGGCGCGCCGGGCGAGGGAAGGACCCGCGACGAAGCGCTGCGGGGAGTCGAAGCTACGACCACGACGCTCCCCGTCCGGAGCGATTTCTAGCTCAAGGGGGCGGCAGCTCGAGCAGCCACGCGCTGTAATCGTCTTCCTCGACGAGCCCGTACATGGAGCTGCCGGCGGACCAGATCCAGTGAAGCTCGCAGAAGAGCGAGCCGAAGACGGGGACGGGCGCGGCCGCGTCCGCGGCTGACGGCCCGATGCGATAGGTCGCGTAGCCTTGCGCTTTGAACGCGTCGTAGAAGTGCATGAAGGTGCCGGCGTCGGTCGCGTAAACCTCCGTCACGATCGTGTGATAAATCGTCACTGGGACGCGAACGGCCGGACCCGAACCGTTGACGGGCACCTGCCAGATTGCCGGGCCGTACATCTCCGTGCCCGTGCCGCCGTCGACCGCCAGGTAGACGTAACTCGAGTCGACGCCGTAGAGATCGAAGCGAACCGGGATGTTCGTCGTGATCGGCACCGGATCGCCGCCGGTTTTTTCGATGCGATAGAGCGTGCTCGGATCCGTGTCCTGGTCGCCGCTCACGACGAGGAAGAGGCCCGTCGGGCCTTGCACGAGGTCGGTATCGTATTGGCCGACACCGTTCAGCGTCGTCGTGACGACCTGTTCCGAGCCCGTCGCGACGTCATGGCGCAGGTACGCGATCGGGCGATAGCTCGTGAGCCCGAAGAGCGTCTGCGTTTTCCCCGGGTAGCGCCAGTCGCCGATGATCGACTCGTTCTGTGACGGTTGCGTCGTGGAGTCACCGCCCGCGAGCGGAAACAGACGCAGGTTGCCTGTGGGATACGTCACGCGCTCGAACGTTCCGAACTGCGTGTCGTTCAAGTAGAGCCCGCCGCCCGTCGACAGCTGCGTCTGTCCGCCGTTCGTCTGATTGCCGAGCGGAACGCGATAGACGCCGTTTTCATCGCCGTAATAGACGTTTCCACCCGCGACGCGCGCCTGAGACACGTTCTTGCCGGGGAGGCGCGTCGCCGAGAGCGCCTTCGCTCCACAGTCCGGCACCGTGTCGCTCGAAGAGCTCGCGTTGCCCGAGCCGCCGCTCGACCCGCCGCCCGACGCGGCTCCGGAGCCGCCGGTTCCGGCCGAATCATCCGCATTTCCGGGGTTGGAGCCGCACGCGCTCACGCTCAGAAAAATCACGACGGCGCAGGCCGACTCGACGGCGCGGATCCTCGTCCGGGCCCTACACGTTCCACTCTCGCTCCACATGCATTCGACCTTCGCATGCGGAGCGCGCTCCGGAGAACCCGGCGCCGGTACACTTCAGCCGTGACGCGGTCGCAAGAACCAGCCGTCACGCGGGAGCGCGCGGTCAGCCCTGCTTGCGCCGGGCCCGATCGTTCAACTGATGTCGCCACGCATCGATGCGCGCGCGCGCTTGTTCCGAGAAGCGATAGCGCAAGAGCCGCGTGAGAAGCTGCGGCGAGTGATCGCCCGCGCGTGTGCGGGGACCGAAGACGTCCGCGGCCGCTTCGACGGATTCGAGCGCTTGATCGAGGTCGCCGTTTTCGGCTTCGAGCCAGGCGCGCGTGAGCAAGAAGTGCTGGCGCGGCTCCGCTTCTTCCACGGCGATGCGGCTGCATTCCTCGAGCAGGGCGCGGCCGCGCGCCGTGTCGTGACCGAAGAGGGCAATCTGGCAAAAGAGGAGTTTCGTCTCCATCACGCCCCAGGGGTCGTTCGTCTTCGCGTAAGTCTTGTGGGCGCGCGTGGCGTGGAGCTCGGCCATCTCCATGTCGTCGGTGTCGAGGCCCACCATCGCGAGCAGGCGATCGCACGCGGCCTGGCCGCGCGGAGTGCGCAGCGTTTCGAAGACGACGAGCGCTTCGAGCGCGCCGGTTTCGGCGCCGTGGTAGTTCATCAAGCGGTGCTCGATGTGGGCGAGCGACACGTCGGCCTGCGCCGTGCCGAGGCGATAACCGGCGCGCTCGAACTCACCGCGTGCCTCCTGCGCGAAACGCCGCGAGCGTTCGGTCGCGCCCTCGGAGTGCTCGATCCACGAGAGCAACAGCAGGCATTGGCCGCGCCCGAGCGGTTGGTCGAGCTCGGCGAACGCGCGCTCGGCCTGGACGATGGTGTCGCGCGCCTGCTCGTAGTCGCCGAGCTGGTACTCGATTTCGCCCGCCGCGGCCTGGCACAGCGCCTTGCCGAGCACGTTGCCGAGCGCGTCGAAGGTGTTGAACGCGCGGCGCGCGAGGTCGAGCCCTTCGGCGGACGCGCCCGTTTCGCTCGCGAGCTGGCCGAGCAAGCGCTGGCAGTGCGCGATGTTCTCCCCGTCGCCGAGCTCCTCGAAGCGCGCACGCGCGAGCTCTGCGTACGTGTTCGCCTCCGCCATGCGCCCGATGTGGCGCAGCGCCTCCGCCTGCCAGCGGTTCTTCAAGGCGAGCGTGCGGCCGCGCAGCTTGCCCTTCAAAAGCTCGAGATCGGCGAGCGTCGCGAGCGGCTCGCGCGCGCCGTTCCAACTCTGTTGCAAAAAGTCGAAGAGCAGGAGCGCCGCGGTGTCCGAATCGTTCGCTTCGATCAGGTTCACCATGCGCTGGCGCACGATGCGGCGCTGGCCGGCGAGCGGATGCAGCGTGAGCGCCGCGGCCGCGGCGCGATAAATCTTCTCGCGGTCGGGACGCCCCTGCAGCCGCGCGAGCAGGTGCTCCTGCAAGAGCTCGTGCGGCCAGCTGTAGCGGCCGGGGCCGCGCGGAATCAAAACTTCCGCGTTCGACAGGCTCAACATCGCGCTGTCTGCGGGCTGCCCGAGCGAGCTCAAGAGGGCGTGCAGCACGTTCCTGCGCACGTCGCCGCCGAGCGTCGCCGCGGCGAAAGCCGCGACGCGGTGCTGATCCGGGACGGACGCGAGCCGGCTGTCCCAGAGCTCGGCCGTCGTCGACGGACGGACGGACAAGACGTCCGGCGGCACGCGGTAGACGTTGCCCGAGTATTCCATGTGGCCCGAGAGGGCCCAGGCATGCAGCTGCTGCAGCGCGAAGAGCGGATTGCCGCGGCTCCGGCGCGCCGCTTCCTCGACGGCCGCGTCGTCGAGCGGGATCGACGAGCGAATGAGCTCCACCGTGCGTTCGGGCGTGAGCGGCGGCACCTCGAGCACGGTGCCGTTGGTCGCTTCACGCAGCTGCCGGAGGCGGTCGGCCGCGGACGTGCCGAGCGCGACCTCTTCGGAGCGCGCCGTCGCGAGCATCAAGATGCGCTGATCCGGCTCGTCTTCGAGGATGCGGAGCAAGCCGTCGATCGTCGCGGGACCGGTGTTGTGCAGGTCGTCGAGCCAGAACAAGAGCGGGCGCTTGTTCGCGATCCGCCGGAGCGTGTAGCGGATGACCATGCGCCGCGTCTCGAGCGTGTCGAGCGTGAAGCGAATACCCGAAGGGCCGATCGCTTGATCGGAGCCCATCGGGCGCATCCACTCGGCGGCGCCGGCGACCCACGCGCGGCCGTTCTTGTCGTCGCGCCGCACCTTCCAGCGATCGAGCAGTGAGCGCTCGATCGTGTGCCGGTCGACGCGCTCGAAGTTGTAATAGGTGAGCGCGGCGCCGAGCATGCCGTCGAGCGGGCTTCGGATCGCGCGGTAGCGCGCGCGGAGCGGCACCATCTTGCCCTCCTCGTGCATTACCTCGCAGAGCCACTCGGCGATGCGGCTCTTACCGGCTCCGGCGGGCCCGACCAAGAGCGCCAGACGGTGCGGGGGCCCCTCGCCGTTCACGAGCTCGTTGCAGATTTCGCGCAGCGTCCGGCGCGTGTCTTCGCGACCGACGAGCGGGCTCGGGCGAATGCTGAGCAAGCCCGGCGGGCGATCGGGCGCCGGCTCGAGGTCGGGGTTCGGCGAGCGCGCGCCGCTCGGGCGCGTCACGGGTCCGGGCTCGCTCGTGCGCGACGGCGACTGGAAGCGCCAGACGCTTGCGTCGCTCACGGTCGGCCGCCATTTCGACCAGATGTAGCGAGCCTCCGCCGCGAACTCCCAGCGATCCCAAGGACGCTTTGCGAGCAGCTGGTGGACGAACGCGACCACGCCGTCCGGCAGGTCGAGCACCGGCTTGAGCTCCGGCGGCTGATCGAAGGCGTGGACGCGCAGGAGCTCTTTCGAATTCCCGCTGAACGGCGCCTTGCCGCCGAGCAAGCGGTAGAGGATGCAACCGAGCGAGTACAGATCGGTCGCACCGCACACGTGGTGCATCTCGTGCTGGATCTGCTCGGGCGCCATGTAGCCGGGCGTGCCGGCACCCGCGTGCGGCGCGAACTCCATCGGCTGCGAGCCGCTCAGGCGCTCGTCCTGGGCGTCGACGCGCAGCCACGCGAGCCCGAAGTCGAGCACGTGCACGAAGGGCGCTTCACCTTCCCGCTTTTCGACGAGCACGTTCGACGGCTTCAGGTCGCCGTGGATCACGCCGCGCGCGTGCGCGTGCGCGAGCGCGTCGAGGATCTGATCGACGATCGTCCAAATGACTGGAAATCCGAGCCGTGCGTGCGTGAGATCGTGCAGCGACGCGCCCGAAACGAGCTCCATCGCGAGGAAGGGCGAACCGTCGCGGAGCTGGCCGAAATCGTGAGCACGCACGATGTTCGGGTGGTCGAGGGCCGCGAGCGCGCGCGCCTCTTTGTAGAACCACATCACGTACTCGTTCGCGAGATTTCCCGGCGGCGGGATCACCCGCTTGATCGCGACGAGCTGCCCCGTCGACTTCTCGCGGCAGCGGTACACGATGCCCATGCCGCCCTCGCCGAGCACGCCGAGCACGTCGTACCGGTTGGCGATCACGTGCCCGGGCAAGACGGGCGCGCCTCCGCGCGTGCCGGCGTCGGCGGCGGCGGCAGCGGCCGACGGAATGCTCGGCGGCGCGCTGTCGGGAACGGCGACGCGCTCGACCGCGCGAGCGGCGGCGGGTTCGGGATCGGTCTTCGGCGGCTCGTCCGCGTCGGAGATATCGTCGTCGCCGATCTCCGCTTCGACCGCGGGCAAGAGCGCTACGGTTTCCGGGATAGCGGGCGGTACGGGTGGCGCGACGCTGGGCGGACGCTTCGGCGGTGGGACGCTGGGTGCCCGGCCGAGCGGCAGCGGCGGCGGCACACTGGGTGCGCGCGCGGGCGGCGCGCTCGGCGTCTCAGGCCTCGCTTTGCGATCGGCGGTATCGACCTCGTCCGAGTTGAGCTCACTCGACACGCGGCGCGACGGCGCTGGTGCAGATCCGGTCCCGGGTGGGCGAGGCTCGGAGCTCGATCGCGCGACGCCTTTCTCGCCGCTGGCTCGCCGGGTGGTTGCCATGAAAGTCTAAGCTGCCGATCTTAGTCCTCTGCCGGCGGAGGTCGAGACGCCGATCTTAAGGCGAGCGCTCCGGCCTTCCAGCCAGCCTGAACGATCGCCTTCTCGAGGTAACTCGAAGCCGAAACCGCACCGGTTCTTGCCGGCGCGCGCGTGGCGCGCGCGGTGCTAGCCTCCGCGCGCCATGCCGACCCGTGACCCCTCGCTTGCCGAACGTGACCCGGAGATTGCACGCCTGATTCGCGAAGAAGCCGAGCTCGAGGCGCGCACGCTCCGGCTGATCCCGAGTGAAAACTACGCGTCCCGCGCCGTGCTCGAGGCGTCCGGCTCCGTGCTCACGAACAAGTACTCGGAAGGCTACGTCGGCAAGCGTTACTACGAGGGGCAAGCCGTCATCGATCAGGTCGAGGCGCTCGCGATCGCGCGACTCAAGCAACTTTTCGGTGCGGAGCACGTGAACGTGCAGCCGTACAGCGGAAGCCCGGCCAATCTCGCGGCATACCTCGCGTTTTGCCAGCCGAACGATCCGATCATGGGCCTCGGCCTGCCGTTCGGCGGCCACCTCACGCACGGCTGGAACGTGAGCATCACGGGCCGCTACTTCAAGAGCGTGCCGTACGGCTTGAGCCCGAAGGATCACCGCATCGATCTCGACGAGGTGCGGCGCCTCGCGCACGAGCACAAACCGAAGCTCATCTGGTGCGGCACGAGCGCCTACCCGCGCACGCTCGATTTTCCGGCGTTCCGCGCGATCGCGGACGAGGTGGGTGCGAAGCTCTGCGCCGACATCGCGCACATCGCCGGGCTCGTCGTGGGCGGCGCGCACCCGTCGCCGATCGGCATCGCCGACGTCATCACGACGACGACGCACAAGTCGCTGCGCGGGCCGCGCGGCGCCGTCATCATGTGCAAGCAAGAGCACGCGAAGGAGATCGATCGCGCGGTGTTCCCGGGGCTCCAGGGCGGGCCCCACAACCACACGACCGCCGCCATCGCCGTCGCCGCGAAGGAAGCGATGACCCCCGAATTCAAGGCGTACGCGACCAACACCGTCGCGAACGCCAAGGCGCTCGCCGAAGGCCTCCTCGGCCGCGGCTTCACGCTGGTCACGGGCGGCACCGACAACCACCTGATCCTCATCGATCTCACCTCCCGCGGCGTGACCGGCAAGGTCGCCGCGAAGGCGCTCGATCGCGCGGGTATCTGCGCGAACTACAACGCGGTCCCCTACGACACGCGCAAGCCCTTCGATCCGTCGGGCCTTCGCATCGGCACGCCCGCCGTCACCTCCCGCGGCATGGGCGCGGCCGAAATGAGCAAGCTTGCCGGCTGGATCGACGAAGTCGTCAAAGCCCCGTCCGACGACGCCCTCAGCGCGAGGATCGCGCGCGAAGTCGAGGAAGTGTGCAAGAGCTTCCCGGCGCCGGGCCTGCTCACCGCCTAAAAAGCACGCCGCGAAGGCCGAGCTCGAGCGGGTTCGGGGCCACCTTCGCGCGAGGTGCGGCCGAGGCTGAAAAGCATTGCCGGTGCGCCAGGCGCGGGGGCACCCGGCTCCGAGCACGGAAGCCTGCCGAAATTCATTCACCTCGCGCGCGAATATTCGGCTGCTTAGGCCAGAAAAATCCCAAATTGTGGGGGCGTATTGCTTCCAGTATCGATTCTAGTATCTATTCAGCATGGCCCTCGCGGCCGGTGACGGAATCGAGCCGCGCCTGCTCGCGGAGCTAGCCCGGCTCGGGCTCAGCAGCGCGCCCGAGCTCGCGCGCGCGCTCGGTTTGAGCCAGCCGACGTTCTCCCGCCTCGTGGCACGGCTCGGTGAGCGCTTGCTCGTGATCGGCAAGGCGCGGGCCCGGCGCTACGCAGCGCGCCGCGTCGTTACGGACGTAGGCGACCGTGTTCCGCTCTACGAGCTCGACGAGCGAGCGCGAGCCCGGCGCGTCGCCACGTTGCACGCCCTGTTGCCGGAAGCTTGGTACGTCGAGTCACACGATTCCGACGTCCGGTCGGGGTTTCATCCTGACTGGCCTTACTTCCTCAACGAGCTCCGGCCGTCGGGCTTCCTGGGTCGGCTTGCATCCGACCAGCACCCGGAGCTCGGCGCCCCGAGCGACGTGCGCAACTGGTCGGGCACGCACGTGCTGCGCTATGCGGCGCGCTACGGCTGGAACCTGCCGGGGGATTTCGTCCTCGGCGACGAGGCTTTTCGAGTCTACGTCGGGCAGGCGGCGGCGGGGCCCGACCTGGTGCGACCGAGGGAGCGCGCCAGAAAGTACCCCGAGCTCGCGATGGGCAGCTTGGTGACGGCTCCAGGCTCGTCCGTCGGCGGTGAACAGCCGAAGTTTCTCGTCTCGAGACCGCGAGGGCAGCTGCCGTTGCTCGTCAAATTCTCGCCGCCGGTGCGTGACGCCGTGGGCCGAAGGGGCGCGGATCTGCTGGTGGCCGAGCACCTGGCTCACGTCGTCTTACGCCGGGCGAAGCTCCGAACGGCAAGCTCGAGTTTGTTCGTCGCGGGCGGGCGCACCTTTCTCGAGGTGGAGCGCTTCGATCGCACGCTCCAGGGGGGGCGTCGCGGCGTTCTCTCGCTCATGACGCTCGACGCCGAGTTCGTGGGCAGCCTCCGGAGCTGGAGCGAGTCCGTCGCGCGCCTCGCCGAGGCCGGCGTGCTCGACACGCGCCACGTGCTCCCGGTCCAAAAGCTCGAGCTCTTCGGGCGACTGATCGGCAATAGCGACATGCACGGCGGCAATCTCGCTTTCTTCACGCGCGGCGCACGCGTGCTCGAGCTCGCTCCCGCCTACGACATGGGCCCGGCGCGCTACGCCGCGCAGGCTGGAAACCTGATCAGCTCTCCGCTCGTGCTGTCGCCGCCCGAGCCCGCCGACGCTCGAGCTTGGGACGCAGCGAGCCGCGCCGCGCTCGACTTCTGGCGCGGCGCCGCGCGCGAGCCGCGCCTCTCGGCGGACTTCCGCCGCATCGCCAAGGCAAACGTCCTGGCCGTCGGCGAGTGGCGCAAGCTCGGCGCGCTGCTGCCGTCGTGAGCGGCCCGTCACACCCGGAAAGTCCCGCTGTCCGTCGAGCTTGCCGGAAA
>JAICUB010000055.1 GCA_025936045.1 Polyangiaceae bacterium
GCCCCACGCGCGCGCGCGACGCGCAGCGCCCGGAGCGCAGCCCTACGCGCGCGCGCGACGCGCAGCGCCCGGAGCGCGGCCCCACGCGCGCGCGCGACGCGCAGCGCCCCACGCGCGGTCGCGACGACCGCCGTCGTTGACCGCGTCGGTCAGCGCGCGCGGTGCGCGAGCGTGCGCGCGCCGTCACGGAACATGACGCTCACCTTGCCGTCCTCACGCACCGAGTCGACGTATCCTTCGCCGAACTTCGGATGCAAGACGAGCTCGCCGCGCGCGAGCGTGAGCTCCATCGAGTAACGCCTGAAGGCATCCACGGTGCGCCCGAGTGTCTTGTCCGCCCACGCGTCGTAGCGCTCCTGCTCGACGCGCGCGCGCTGAGTCGCGCGGACACCCGCGGGTTGCGCGCGCTTCTCCGCGGCCGGCGTCGCGCCGTTCCGCCGGATGAAGACGCCCGCCTTCTGCGGGAGCGTACGTGGGGCGTGGTACGCGTGCTCGCCGCCGCAAGTCTGACAAATCACACGTTTCGGCACGCCGGCCACGAGGGCCACGATGCGGTGTCCGAGGTCCATCCGGCACTTGGTGCACCAGGCGTCGATCTCGGAGCCGGCACTCAACGGTTTCATTTTCGTTCCTCCATCGCGTCGCTCGTCGGCGTTCCTTCGTTTTGTGCCGGCGCCGGTTCCTCCGGCGGCGCCGAGCTCCTGCGCTTCACGCTCACTTTCGAACGTACGTCGGGCGTCGGGCGAGCGCGCGCGTCGTTCGGAATGAAGCGCACCTCGGTCTTGATCTCGAAGGAGAGCGCGGTGAGCGCGCGCGTGAGCTCCTCCGCGAAGCTCGTTTGCTCGAGAAAATCGCGCACTTCCTTCGCCACGACGCGGTAGATGCCCGTCTTCGTCTCGTCGAGCTGTGAAAGGACGGACGCGATCGCTTCGCGCGGAAGTCGGAGCTCGCTGACGACGCGCCGGACGCTGTCGGGTCCTTCGCTGAGCCGTTCGATGCCGGCTTCGAGGATGCGCTTCACGAGAACCGGAATGATGCGCTCGAGTCCGCGGCGATCGACCTCGGACTCATCGAGGTCCGGCCCGCCAGCAGGCTCGCTCGTCACGCCGAACGCGTACCGCCGGCACCCGCGCTCGTCAAATGCCGCTGTGCGCGGCGGGCCGGCGTGCCAAACTCAGGCAACATGTCCGTCGACTTCCAGCGCCGTCGCGAGCGCGTCCGGGAGGCCATGGGCGACGCCGCGCTCGTGGTGTTCGCTGCGCCCTACTCCTACCGAAACAACGACGTCGAAAACGAGTGGCGCCAAGAGTCCGATTTCCACTACCTCTCGGGCTTCGACGAGCCGGACAGCGTGCTCGTGCTGCGCGGCGGCACCGAGCCGCGCTTCGTTCTCTTCGTTCGGCCGCGCGACCCGGAGCGAGAGGCGTGGGACGGCCCGCGCGCGGGCGTCGAAGGCGCCGTCGCAACGTACGGCGCCGACGCGGCGTTTCCGCTCGATGAGCTCGCAAAGGAGCTGCCCGGCTTGCTCGGAGGGGTCGAGAGCGTTCACTACGCGCTCGGCCGCGCGCGGGCGAACGACGACGTGCTGCTGCAGGCGCTCGACGGAGTTCGGCGGCTCGCGCGGCGTGGAACCACGAGCGCGCCGTGCTCGATCGTCGATCCTACCACGGTGCTCCACGAGCAGCGCCTGATCAAAAGCCCCGAGGAGATCGCGCGCATGGAGCGGGCCATCGCGATCACCGCGGAAGGGCACCGCGCCGTCATGGGGAAGTCGAAGCCGGGCATGTACGAGTACGAGGCCGAGGCGCTGCTCCGCGGCGCGTTCCGGCAGCAAGGCTCCGAGCGCCACGCGTATCCGCCGATCGTCGGCTCGGGTCCGAACGGAACGATCCTGCACTACCGCAGGAACGACCGGCAGATGCGCGACGGCGACCTCCTGCTCGTGGATGCGGGCTCCGAGTACGACTATTACGCAAGCGACGTCACGCGGACGTTTCCCGTGAGCGGCACCTTCACGCCGGCGCAGCGCAAGGTGTACGAGCTCGTGCTCGAGGCGGAGCTCGAGGCCATCGAGGCCGTCCGACCGGGCGCGACGCTCGAGAGCGTTCACGCGGCGGCCGCGCGCGTGCTCACCGCGGGGCTCATCGAGCTCGGCTTGGTCGAGGGTCCGCTCGAAGACGCGGTGGAGAACAAGCGTTACAAGCCGTGGTTCATGCACGGTACGAGTCACTGGCTCGGCATGGACGTGCACGACGTGGGCGCCTACTACATTGCGAAGAAGGCGCGGCCGCTCGCGCCGGGCATGGTGCTCACGGTGGAGCCCGGCCTCTACTTCACGGAGACGGACGAGCGAGTGCAGCCTGAATTTCGCGGCATCGGTATTCGGATCGAAGACGACGTGCTCGTGACGGAAGCGGGCGCCCGTGTGCTTTCGGAAGCAATTCCGAAGCACGTCGAAGCCGTCGAGCTGGCGTGCAAGGGCTAGGCTTGGCGGCGCACGGCCGCATCGTCGTCGCGGGGGCGGCGGCGCTCGTCCTCTCGTCCGCGCGACCCGCGCGCGCGGATGAGGGCGGGGAGGACAGTTCGCGGCTCGATTTGTCACGTTCGGTCGGGAGCACGCGGACCGGCCCGCTCGGGACCTACGTGCACGCCTTCGCCGAGCTCGCGCTCGGGAGGGGCGTGCACACGAACAATCCCTATCGGCTCGGCACGTCGGACGCGTTCGGTTTCACCGCCGCGTACGTCGACTTGAGCGCGGGGCTCGCGTTCGGTCCGCCGGATTCGCTGCAGCACGGCTTCCAGCTGTCCCTCCTCAGCGCTACGGAAGGCGTCGGCCAACAGGTGTTCGGCGCGTACTACGCCGCGCTCCTGCCCGTCGGCGAGCACGCCCTTTTCCGCGGCCGAGCGGGCCTGCCGATCGTGCTCACTCCGTACACACTCCTGGTACTCGAGGCTGACGCCGGCGGAGCGTGGCTCTTCTGGTGGGTCATCGGCGAGAGCGCCGAGCTCGTGGGCAGCTTCTTTTACGGCGCGGCATCGCCCGACCGCACCAAAACGGCGATCCCCGTCATCGCGCTCCAGATCGGAGCGTGGTTCGATCACGAGGTGCTCCCATGAGCGGGCTCAGGCGTCACGCGGCATTCAGGTTCGGCTTCGTCCTCGTGCTCGCCGCGGTGTGCGCCGCGCCCACGCCGGGGGACGTCGGCGGCTGTGGGCAGCACCCGGACATGCTCGATACGGACACGTTTTTCGAGCTCAAGCGCGCGCGCGACTGTGAGAAGTGCGCAGAGTGTCACTTCACGACCGACTTTTGCACCGCGGTCTGCGCGCCCGACTACCCGCTGCCCACGCTGCCCGAGGGTTGCGTGCCGCTCGTCCACGACGGTGAGGTCTGTCTCGACGCGCTCGAGGCGACGGGCTGCGGCCAATACGAGAAGTACACGCGCGATCAGGCTCGCCTGGCTCCGAGCGAATGCCAGTTCTGCCCGGAGGTGACGCCGTGAAGCGCTCGGCGCTCGTCGTCGTCGGGGCGCTCGCCGCCGGATGCGCGGTCGGCAGCCAGCTCGTGAGCTCGCGCGACGCGTACTGCCTTTACCGCACGACGCGTCTCGCTCCCACGGTGGAAGAGCGCCTCGCCGCCGCCAACCGCTACCTGCACGTCGCTCCCGACGGCCCCTACGCGCCGGAGCTCCGCGCGTGGTTCCCGCCTGCCGAACGTGCTTACGTCGTGAGAGCTCACGACGTGCTCCCGTTGCTGCTCGCGTATGCGAAAAGCCTCCCTGACGGTCCGAGCATCAAAGAGGTACGCGACCGTATCGAGGAGCTCGAGAGTGCGAGGCGCTTCGTGAAACAGCGGCAAGCGGCCCGCACGGAACGCGTCGAGTCGCTCGAAGCAGAGCTCGCCCGCGCCGCGGACCAAAGGAAGGCTTTCGTCGCCGAGCTCGCGGCGTGGGTTGCCGCTCTCGCGAAGGTGCGAAGCTACGGACAGCCGCTCGCCGCGCTACCCGCCGACGTGCGCGAGCGCTTTGCGATCGGCGAGCCGGCGGCGGCCTGTCCACTCGACGTCTGCTCGCGGAGCTCGGCTCCGCGCTTCGCGATCCCCGCGTCCGGTACGCAGCTGATTCCGCGCGAGGCCGCGTACGTCGTCGAGCTTTCGCTCTCGGCGGGGGCGCTCGCGGGACTTCGCCTCCACGGTCGCGAGCTCTTCAGTCGCGTGGGCGAAGCGCTCGACCTCCGCCCCGTCTCGTTCGCGGACCCGCTGTCGCGCGCGGAGGCGATCGGACGCGCGCTCTCGATTGTCGGCAACGCGCTCGGCCCCGAGCTGTCTGCGGACGGCTGCGAGCGCGCGGCGGTGAGTCCCGTGGTGCTCGAGCGCGCGTGCGACGGCGTTCACGTCGTGGTCACCGCGGCCGTCGACCCCGGCAGTGACGACGAGATTGCGTTCGGTCCCGCGCCGCAACCAACCGCTCCATCGCCGCCCGCGCCGAAGGCGCCCACCCCCAAATCCAAACCGAAGAATTGAGCCGCGCGCATGGCTCCCATGATCCCGTACGTTCAAATCCCCGACCTCACGCTCGTTCCGGCGCATGCTTTCGGCGCTTTCCCGGCGGCGCGTATCGCGCTCAAGCCCTTCGGCACCCTCGTCGCGCTCGGGCTTTACGCGGGGTCGAGCGCCGCGCTCGTGTACGCGCGGCGGCGCGGCGTGAGCGAGCGCGTCCTCACGTCGTTCCTCACGTGGATCGTCGTCTCGAGCTTTTTCTTCGGACACGTGCTCGACACGCTCTCGTACTATCCCGAGCAGGCGCTCCGCGATCCGTGGTCGCTCTTGCGGCTGTGGGAGGGGCTCTCGAGCTTCGGCGGTTTCACGGGCTGCATCATCGGCGCGTTCGCTTGGCGCGTCTGGTACAAGACGCCCATTTTGCCGTACGCGGACGTGGTCGCGAGTTGCTTTCCCTTGAGCTGGAGCTTCGGGCGGACGGGGTGTTCGATTGCGCACGACCATCCGGGCGTGCACTCGAACGCGTGGTTCGCGGTGCGCTATCCCGACGGCGGCCGCATCGATCTCGGTTTGATGGAGCTTTCGATCACGCTGCCGCTGATGCTGGTTTTCCTGTGGTTGCAGCGCGGGCGCCCGCGGCCATGGGGTTTCTTCGCGGGCGTGATGTGCGTGTATTACGCGCCCCTCCGCTTCCTCCTCGATTTCTTGCGCGAGCGCGCGGGGGTCGAGGCCGGCGGGTTGATCGCCGGCGGCGACGCGCGCTACCTCGCTCTCACGCCGGCGCAATGGGGCTGCTTGCCGCTCTTCGCCGTCGGGGTTCTGTTGCTCGTGCGGTTGCCGCGAGAGAGCTCGGCCCCTCCGGCCGTGCCCGTCCGACTCAGCGCGTCAGCCGCGAAACCGTAGCGCTCCGGCCGCGATCCGCGCGCGGAGCGGCAGGCGTCCGGGAGTTTCACCGTCCATGTCGATGAGCACCTCGGCATTCGGTGCAAGCGCTTCCGCTTCGACGGCCGCGCCGCGCGTCGAGCTGATTTGGGGCTGACCGAGGTGCGTCCCTGCATAGACGCGTTGCGTAAGCCCGACGGTCTGTAGCCGCGTGAGATCACCGAGCGCAACCACGTCGAAGAGCCCGTCCGCGGGGTCGGCCTCGGGGGCGATTTGCATGCCGCCGCCGAAAAAACGGCCGTTCGCGAGCGCGACGTTGACGACGGCCGACTCGAGCCAGACGGTCCCGTCGACCTTTATGCGCACCGCGGCGTTCTGGTACGCGACGAGCGCACGCAGCGTACCGAGGAAAAACGCCGACTTTCCGCCAAGCCACTTGGGCCCGGCGTTCACGATCCGGTCGGTGAGTCCACCGAGCCCGAAGCTCGTGATGTTGACGAAAGCTCGCGTCACCGGTCGTCCGTCGTGAGCGGAAGCCTCGAGAATGCCGAGGTCGAGGGGCCTCGGCTCGGAGCGGACCAGATGCTCGACGTTGGCTTCGAGATCGGTGCCGAGACCGAGTGTTTTCCTGAAATCACCGCCCGTTCCCGACGGAACGAGCGCGAGGGGTGGTCCGGCAAGCGGCTCGCCCCGTTGGTCGATGTACGCTTGGCACACCTCGTTCAGCGTGCCGTCACCCCCCATCACGACGGTGCAATCGAGGTGCGCGTCGCGGGATTCGCGGGCGAGCCGGGTCGCGTCCCCGGGCTGTTTGGTGGCTCCGAGCGTGACGCTGGCGCCGAGCCGTTCGAGGGCACGTTGCACGGTCGGGGCGGCTCGCCCCGCGGCCCCGCTCCCGGCGGTGGGGTTGACGATGAGGGCTACTTTCAAGCCGAGGGAGGATCGCACATTGGGCGCCGTCCGAGGGGGCGGAACCGAGATCACTTGAATGCGGATAGCGGTAGCGTTACCGTCCTCGGACTTTGGGCTTTACCTAGCGCCGGCCGGCGCTGGCCCCGTTTCCGACAACAATTAGAAGACAATGGCAACCGAGGACGCATGCAAGCTCTTCGTGGCGGGCTTGCCGGACTCCGTGACGGAGGACGTCCTGCGCGAAATCTTCGAGGCCGTGGGTGGCACGGTCGTCGATGTTTCGCTACCGCGAGATCGCGCGACGGGTCGACCGCGTGGTTTTGGATTCGTAACCTTCTCGACCCCGGACGAAGCAAACAACGCGCGGCAATCGCTCGACGGTTCGTTGCAAGCGGGGCGCTCCATTTCGGTGCGTCCGTTTTCATCGGAGCCGCCCCGGCGCGGTGAAGGCAGAAGCGAAGGCGGCGCGCCCGGCGGCGCTGCCGGCGGGGGCGCGAGCGAGGATCGAACGCTCTACGTCGGCAACTTGCCGTACGACGCATCACAACAAGAGGTCATCGCGTTCCTCGGCGAGCACGGCGTGACTGCGATCGCTCGCGTGCACTTGCCCGCCGGTCCCGACGGACGGCCGCGCGGCTTCGGCTTCGTGACGCTCGCGAGCGCGGACGCTGCGAACCAGGCGATCATTTCGCTGCGCGGTGTCGAAGTGCGCGGGCGTCGCTTGCTCGTGAACATCGCGCATCCGCGCGGCGCGGCGCCGGGCGCCGGTGGACGCGGCGTGGGTGGTCCGCGGCCTCCGCGTGAAGACGGTAGTGGCTGGTCGGGTGGCGGCGGTGGCGGCGGCGGCGGGTATTCGAACGCGCCACCGGAGCTGCCTCCGCCCGGTAGCCGTCCCGACGGGCGGCGTCGCGGGATGAGCGGCGCACCCGAAGGCGGCGAGGAAGGCGACGCCCGCGCCAAGAAAAAGAAGAAGGGCGCCGGCGGCGCCAGCAAGGGCCGAGCGGCCCCGCCGGAGCGCGGCGGCGGCGGTAACTGGCGTTCGTGGAATCGCGACGACGAGGACTGAACGCAATTTTCGGTCCGCCGGTCGATTTGACGCTCCCAGAAATCACTCGTCTTCTCGAGCACATACAATTGTGCGTTCCCGTTGTCGTACGGCTGGGTGCTGAACACCCGGACGGATCCGGAAAAGAGTGGGCTGCGGATTGCGGCCCGCCGGATCCGCATGCTACGAGGTGGCGCGCGCGTCTCAGCCGGTTGGCCCGCCCGACCTCAGCGCCCATTCGGGTGCCGAGGGCGGCGGGGGGCACGGTGCCCCAGCGGATCGACCTCAGCCCTGGACGCGACCTCGGTCGATGATTTTCGATTGGCTCTACGGCCTGTTCTCAAACGACCTAGCCGTCGATCTCGGTACGGCGACCACCCTCATCTACGTGAAGGGCAAGGGCATCGTCAGCTGCGAGCCGTCGGTCGTCGCCGTCCAGCGCGATGCGCGTGGTGAGCAAAACGTGCTCGCGGTCGGCCGCGAAGCCAAGGACATGCTCGGACGCACGCCGGGCAACATCGTCGCAATCCGGCCGCTACGCGACGGGGTCATCGCCGATTTCGAGATCACGGAGGCGATGCTGCGTTACTTCATCACGCGGGCGCCGAGCCGCCGCACGCTGGTCAAGCCGCGCATCATCATTTGCGTGCCGTTCGGTATCACCGAGGTCGAGAAGCGCGCCGTGCGCGAGAGCGCCGAGAGCGCCGGAGCGCGTGAGGTCTATCTGATCGAGGAACCGATGGCTGCGGCGATCGGCGCCGGTCTTCCCATCACCGAGCCGAGCGGCAACATGGTGGTCGACATCGGCGGCGGCACGACGGAGGTGGCCGTGATTTCGCTCGCGGGCATCGTCTACTCGCAGAGCGTTCGCGTCGGCGGCGACAAGATGGACGAGGCGATCGTCGCGTACATGAAGCGCAAGTACAACATGGCGATCGGCGAACAGACGGCCGAGCGCATCAAGATGACGATCGGCAACGCGCACCCGCTCGACCAAGAGCTCACGATGGAGGTCAAGGGCCGCGACATGGTCGCGGGCGTGCCGAAGACCGTGCTCGTGAGCTCGGAGGAGACGCGCGAGGCGCTCGCCGAGCCGATCAACGCCATCGTCGAATCCGTGCTGCTCGCCCTCGAGCGCACGCCGCCGGAGCTCGCTGCCGACATCGTCGACAAGGGCATCGTGCTCACGGGTGGCGGGGCCCTGCTGAAGAACCTCGACGTGCTCTTGCGCGAGGAAACGGGGCTGCCCGTCATGGTCGCCGACGATCCGATCAGTGCCGTCGTGCTCGGCAGCGGTAAGACGCTCGATCACATCGAGCTCCTGAAGGAAGTAGCGATCGGGTAAGCCATGTCGCTCTTCAAGCGACTGCGCGACACCGGACTCGTGGTGTTCCTGCTCGCGCTGCCCTTCTTTTTTCTGCGCTCGAGCATCCGCAAGCCGGAGCAGCTGAACGCGGTCGATCGCATCGTGCTTCGGGTCGCGGCGCCGTTTCAGTACGCCGCTGCGGCGCTCTCGCGCGGCATTTCGGGCATCTTCGGGCAGTACGTGTACCTGGTCGACGTGAAGAGCGACAACGACCGGCTGGTTTACGAGAACGCGCGCCTCCGCACGGCGCAGCGCGAGCTCGCGGAAACACAGGCCGAAAATCGGCGCCTCCGCCGCCTCCTCGGTTTGCGCGACACCGTGCAGCACGAGACGGTGAGCGCGCTCGTCGTCGCGAAGGACACCACCGAGTACTTTCGCGTCTGGCACCTCACGATCGACGCACCGAACGCGGAGATTCGCCCGAACATGCCCGTCATTTCGCTCGACGGCGCCGTCGGTACGGTGCTCCGCGTCGCCGGGCGCGACGCGGACGTCGAGCTCACGGTCGACAGCGGCTTCGGCGTCGACGTCGTGGTCGAGCGCACGGGAGCGCGCGGCTTCGTGCGGGGCTCCGGCGACCGCTCGAAATACGCCGTGCGCGTCGAGTACGTACCGCGCACCGATCTCGTCGAGGTCGGCGACCTGCTCGTGACGAGCGGCGTCGGCTGCCGCTTCCCGAAGGGGATTCCCGTCGCGCGCGTCTCGAAGGTGCTCCGGCGTGACTTCGGCATCTACCAGACGGTCGAGGCGGAGCCGTCGGTGGATTTCTCGCGGCTCGAAGAGGTGCTCGTCGTGCTCACCGACACGAGCGAATGCGATCAGCGTGAGCCGCAGGCGCGCTCTCCGCGCGCCAAGCGATAATCGGAGCCCATCATGCGCAGTACGGCCTATTTCGGCGTCGCGGTTCTCCTGCTCCTGATCCAGAGTAACCTCTTTCGCCTGTTCGGTCCGCTCGGGAGCTTGCTCGGAGCGCGCTGGGTGCACGGCATCACGCCGAGCCTGGTCTTGCCGCTCGTCGTGTTTTTGGGCGTGCACGAGCCGTCGATGCCGCGCGGCGCGCTGCTCGCGTTCGGCATCGGGTATGCCGAGGACTTGATGAGCGGCGCGCCGGTCGGGCTCTTCACGTTCATCTCCGTCGCCATTTGGTGGCTCGCGCGCGTGGCGGGCGTACGGCTCACGGCGCAGACGGCGCTGCCGCGCATCTCGCTCGCGCTCGCGTTCTCGCTCGTCGAGGGAGCGATGGTGCTGATCCTGCTCGCCGTCTTCGGTGGGGACAATCGCCGGCCGGTCGAGGTCGCGAGCGTCGTGATCCCGCGCTCGCTCGCGACGGCGCTATTTTCACCGCCGGTCTTTCGGCTGGCGCAGCGCTTGCGCCAGAGCGCGGCGCCTGCGCGCGCACCGGAGGGCTGACCCATGCGCCTCTTCGTCCAGCGCTCCGATGTCGGCGAGTTTCGCCGCCGCTACCGCTGGATGGTGCTCATCGTGGTCGGGGCGTTCATGGCGCTCGTCGGCCGTCTCGTGTTGCTCCAGCTCGTCGAGGGCGACGTGCATCGCGCCCAGGCGCGCCGCAACATCGTCCGCGAAGGCTTTTTGGCGACCACGCGCGGCGTGATTCGCGATTCGCTCGGCCGCGTGCTCGCCGCGAACCGGCCGGCGTACAACGTGTACGTCACGCCCTCGCGGCTCGACATGGAGAAGGCGTGGCCGCTCCTCACGCGCGTGACGCACCTGGACGACGCCGAGAAGGCCGCGCTCGAGCAGAAGATCAACGAGCGCCGCGGCCTCGACGCGAAGGATCGCCGGCGCCAGCAGCAGATCCTCGTCAAGGTGGACATCGATCGCGATGCGGTTGCATACCTCGAGACGCACGAACGCGAGCTCGAAGGCGTCGAGGTCGCGCCCTCGCCCGTGCGCTACTACCCGTACGGCGCCCTCGGCGCGCACGTCATCGGCACCATGCGCGAGGTGAACCGCGAGGAGCTCGCGTGGCTCGGCGATCGCGGCTACCGAGCGGGGGATCGCACGGGCGCCATCGGCATCGAGCGGCGTTGGGAGAGCTACCTGCGCGGCCAGCGCGGCATGCGCAAAACCGTGCGAGGCGCGGGCAGACGGCTCGATCCCGAGCAGCTCGAGGCGAAGTACCTGGAGGAGCCGCGGCGCGTCGAGCCGATTCCGGGACGCGACATCTCGCTCACGCTCGACATCGAGCTCATCGAGTCGATGGAGCGCGCCATGCACGGCCAGCTCGCCGGCGCGGCCGTAATGGTGGACGTGCGCACGGGCCGCATCCTCGCGCTGCTCTCGAAGCCGAGTTTCGATCCGAACGTCGTCTCGGGCGGGCAGGGGATCAAGGCCGTGAGCGAGGCGTACACGCGGCTCTACGCCGATCCGTTGAAGCCGACGCTCGACAAGACGATCTCGGCGGCCTATCCGCCGGGGTCGACCTACAAGCCGTTCACCGCGCTCGCCGGGCTCGCGGACGGCTTGGTCGATCCCAAGGCCGAGATCGATTGCCGGGGCGGCTTCGAGTACGGCAAGCGCTACTTCCGCTGCACGGGCGTCCACCGGCGCGTGAACCTGCACAACGCCATCGTCCAGTCGTGCAACACGTACTTCTACGAGCTCGGGTCGCGCATCAGCATCGACCGCCTCGCCTCGATTGGGCTGGATTTCGGCTTCGGGGTGCGCACCGGCATCGGCGTGAACCCGGAGGCGCGCGGCCGCATGCCGACGCGCGGCTGGTACACGCGGCGCTACAAGGAGGCGTTTCGCGGCGGCTTCACCGTGCTCTCGGCGATCGGACAGGGCGCTACCACCGTCACCGTGCTCCAGCTCGCGCTCGCGTACGCGGCGCTCGCGAACGGCGGCACCGTCTACCAGCCGCAGGTCGTGCGCAGCATCGAGACGAGCGACGGCACCGTGATCCAGGAGTTTCCTCCGCGCGTTCGGCGCATCGTCGGTGTCGACCAGTCGCACCTCTCGATGGTGAAGAGCGCGATGCAGGGCGTCACGAGCGAGAAACACGGGACCGGCTACGCGGGTCGCATTCCGGGCGTCGATCTCGCCGGCAAGACCGGTACCGCGCAGGTGAGCCACGTCACGCCCCGGAGCGTCGATCCGCAGCGTGAGTGGTACTTCAACCGCGACCACGCCTGGTTCGCCGGCTACTCGCCTGCGGCGTCGCCCGAGATTGCAATCGTCGTGCTCATCGAGCACGGCGGCGGCGGCGGCAAGAACGCCGTTCCCGTCGCCATGCGCGTGGTACGGGATTGGCAAAAACTGAAGGAAGATCGGCTTGCCGCGCGTAGCCCCACGGCCGGATCCGGCAAGGGGAACCTCTAGCCTTGCCCCGCGATCACATCACCGCGCGCGGCGGGCCGAGCATCGACATGCCGCTCCTGATCGCCATCATGGCGATCATCACGCTCGGGCTCGTCAACCTGTACAGCGCGACCAGCGTGTACGCGGACGACGCGCAGCGAGCGACGCTCGCCGACATCTACGTCTCGCAAATTTACTGGATCGTCGTGGGCACGCTGCTCGCGATCTTGGTCGCCTCGATCGACTACCGGAGCCTCGATCGGCTCGCGATGGTCACCTACTTCGGCGGCCTGGTTTCGCTCGCGCTCGTCTTCGTCGTCTCGCGCAGCATTCGCGGCGCCGCGCGCTGGATCGCGATCGGTAGCTTCAACTTCCAGCCGAGCGAGTTCATGAAGATCGTGCTGATCCTCGTGCTCGCGCGCTACCTGCACAACGACAACAAAGTCGAGCCGCGCACGTTGCTCGATCTCGTGCGCCCGGCGCTCATCACGGCGGTGCCCGTGGTGCTCGTGATGGCGCAGCCGGACCTCGGCACGGCGCTCATCTACATGCTCACGGCCGGCTCGATGATTGCGATGACGCGCATCCGGACGCGCAGCGTCCTGACGTTCGTCGCGAGCGGCGCCGCGGCCCTACCGCTTGCTTGGAATTTCGTCCTGCACCAGTACCAGAAGGATCGCATCACGAGCTTTCTGCACCCGGAGAACGACACGACGGGCGCCGGCTGGCACGCCTTCCAGTCCCAAACCGCGATCGGCAACGGGCAGCTCTTCGGGGAAGGGTTCATGCAGGGCACGCAGAACCAGTTCCGCCTCTTACCCGATCAGTTCTCGGATTTCCCCTTCGCCGTCTTTTGCGAAGATTGGGGCTTCGCCGGCGCGGTCGTCCTCTTGGGGCTCTACTGCTTCGCCTGCATTTGGGCGATTCACGTCGCTTCGCAGGCCAAGGATCGCTTCGGTGCCGCCCTCGCCATCGGCGTCGGCGCGAACCTGTTCTGGCACGTCGTGCTGAACGTCGGCATGGCCGTCGGCTTGCTGCCGGTCGTCGGCGTCACGCTGCCGTTGTTTTCGTACGGCGGCTCGAGCGTCGTCACCATGATGGTGGGCTTGGGCCTATTGATGAACGTCAGCATGCGACGGTAACGGACTGGCGAGCGACCTCAATCGACTTTGAACAGATCGTCCAGGTCTTCCTTCGTGAGCATCTTTTCGCCGCCGGCGTCTTCGCTGAGGACGGAGTTCACGAGATCCTTCTTCTTCTGCTTGAGCTGGAGGATCTTCTCTTCGATCGTGCCCGCGGCGACCAAGCGATAGACGGTGACGACCTTCTTCTGGCCGATGCGGTGCGCGCGGTCGGAGGCTTGATCCTCGACGGCGGGGTTCCACCACGGGTCGAAGTGAATCACGGTGTCGGCGGCCGTGAGGTTCAGGCCGGAGCCGCCTGCCTTCAGACTGATGAGGAAGACGGGGATCGTCGGATCTTGCTGGAAGCGATCGATGCGTTCCGGGCGATCCATCGTGCTGCCGTCGAGGTACTCGTACTTGATCTTGTCCTCGTCGAGCGACTGCGCGATGAGCTTCAACATCGTGACGAACTGGCTAAAAATGAGCACTTTGTGGCCGCCGGACTCGACCTCTTCCACGAGCTCGCGGAGGGCCGAGAGCTTGCCGCTGTCGTCGTGGCTGAACTCGCGCGGCAAGCCGAGCAGGCGCGGATCGCACGCCGCCTGCCGGAGCTTCGTGAGACCGGCGAGGATGTGGAGCTGGCTCTTCGCCATACCCTGGCGCTCGACCTCGCCCATGACCTGCGCGCGCACCTCGCGCAGGACCTGAAGGTAAATTGCCTTCTGGTCCGGCACCATGTCGATGAGCTTGTCGACTTCGAGCTTCGGCGGGAGGTCCTTTGCGACCTCGTTCTTCGTACGGCGCAGGATGAAGGGGTGGATGACGGAGCGCATGCGCGCCGCGCGCTCGGAGTTGCCCTGTTCGATCGGGCGGGCATAGCGCTCCTCGAACTTCTGCAAGCTCCCGAGCATGTTGGGGCTCACGAAGTCGAAGAGCGACCAGATTTCGCTCAGGCGGTTTTCGATCGGCGTGCCGGTGAGTGCGAGCCGGTGCTCGGCGTTGAGCTCCTTCGCGGCTTGCGCCGTCGCGCTGACCGGGTTCTTGATCGCCTGCGCCTCGTCGAGAATGGCGTAGTCGAGCCGTAGCTCCTTCAAGAGGTCGATGTCGCGCCGCAGGAGCGCGTAGCTCGTGATGATGACGTTCGAGGTCTCGAGCTCGTCCGCTTGCTCCTTGCGGCCCGCGCCGTGCCAGAGCGCCGTCGTGAGCGACGGACCGAAGCGTTCGATCTCGCGCACCCAGTTGGAGACCACGCTCGTCGGCGCCACGATGAGCGCACGCAGGGCCTCGTCCTTCTTCTCCGCCTTGAGCGACAGCAAAAGCGCGATCGTTTCGATCGTCTTGCCGAGACCCATGTCGTCGGCGAGCACGCCGCCCGAGCCGATCTCGTGGATGAAGCGCAGCCAAGAGAGGCCCTGCTCTTGATACGGACGGAGCGTCGCCTTGAGCGCTTTGGGCTTTTTGACCGCTTTGATCTCGTCGATCGACTCGAGTTTCTTGAAGAGATCCTTCGCGCTGCCGGTGATCGACGAATTGGCCGTGTGTTGCAGGAGCTCCTGCACGCGTCCGGCCTGGGAGAGCGGGATCTTGCCGCTCTTGCCGGCGGCGGTGATGAGCTCGACCTCGCGGTCGAGCATGCTCTGCACGCGCTCGGCGTCGATCGGCGCGAACGAGTTGTCGCTCAGGCGCACGTACTTTTTGCCCTCGCGCAAGCAGCGCTCGAGCTCGTCGCGATCGACGCCGACGCCTTCGCTCTCGTACGCGACCTTGACGGCGAGCCAATCGACGCCGCTCGACACGCGAGCGTTCATCATCACGGGCTTGGCGCGCACCTGCGTGCCGACGAACTCCTCCGGCACGTAGAGATCCCAATCCTCGGGGAGGGAACCTACGCCCTCGGACCAGAACGCGATCGCGTCGTCGCCGTGGGAGACGAAGTGCTGGCCGCTCTCGTCCGCCTCGAGGCCGAGCTCCAGCAGCTTTTCGACGGCGCTCTGCTGCGCGACGATGTCGCAACGGATGCAGCGCGCGCGCTTCTGGCCTTCACGCGGCGGCAGGATCATGACGGGCGGCGAGATGCCGTCGGCGCGGACCTCGACTTCGAGGTCGCCGTAGACGGCTTTGAGCGCGACCTCGACGTCGGTCAGCGACCCACCCGCCCGCATGCGGAAGGTCGGCTCCATGTCGACCACGTCCGCGACCTGCGACAGATCCGGTAGCTGGGCGCCGACTTCGATCGCGACCTTCGGCAAGCCGTAGGTGATCATGCTCACGAGCTCGGACGCGGGCTCGGCGATCGTAGGGCTCCGCAGCAAGCGGCGGAGGGCGGCGGGTGAAACGCGCGGATCGAGGGGGCGCGCGATGCCGTCGCTCGTGTCGACGTGCCAACCGGGCGCGCCTTCGAACCAGCCGCCGCTCGTGAGTTGGAAGCGACGCCCGTCGGGACGCTCGAACGTCACCTTGGCGACGATGGTTTCCGCGCCGACGAGCTCGAGATCGAAACGTGGGCGCAGCGGCTCGTCGACGAAGCGAAGCTGCATCAGCGCCGGCTCGAGCAGGACGCGCCGTTCACGCACGAGCGGCAAGAGCTCCGCCGCGTCCTCGCCACGGATGTCGACCGCGGGGTGGCGCGGATTGCCGCTTTCGAAGCGCGCGAGCACGCGGAGCGCCGCGCGATCGGGCGTGGGAATGAGCGC
This sequence comes from Polyangiaceae bacterium, assembly GCA_025936045.1. Taxonomy (GTDB): domain Bacteria; phylum Myxococcota_A; class Polyangia; order Polyangiales; family Polyangiaceae; genus PMG-095. The sequence goes on from JAICUB010000055.1 coordinate 15,842, forward strand.
TTGCCAGCCGAGCGCGTCGCTCGGCAAGAGCGGGCGTCGATTGTCGACGTCGAGCACGGTGACCGTGAGTCCGCCTTGGCGCACGTGCACACGGAACTCGAGCTGGAGTTGGCGTGTCGAGCCTTCCGGCGAGAGCCAGGCACCGATGCCCGTCGGGCGTGCGGTCGCGTCCGGCGTGGGCGGCGTGTAGTGATTGGTCGGGACGTTCAATTGTTGCGTTTGCACGCGGCGGCGGCGATCGCGGCGCCGGCTGGCCTTGCTGCCGTCGAGGCCGTTGCTTCCGCCCCCGCCGCCGTGTTGGTGCTGCGGTTGGTGCTGCTGTTGCTGGTGAACGTGAGGAGGGTTGGGCGCGCCGCCCGGCTGCGGAACGTTGCGCGGCAGCGCGGAGCGCGCGCGGTTGCGCACCGTGATGAGGAGCGCCGCCACGTGCTTGCAATGTTGCCCGGTCTTTTGAAACGCCGGGCAGGTGCAGTGCGAGGTGATGCCCTCCCCGCCGAGGCGAATCGTTACCGCGTACGGATCGGGGTCGGACCCGCGCACTTTGCCCTGCGCGGTCGAGTCGTTCACGTCCACCTCCTCGACGACCTTGCGCTTCTCGTAGTCGAGCCCGCGCAAGAAGGTGCGAGCCCCCAAAAGGCGGCGCAGGCCGCGATCGGACAAAGTGGATAGGGCGTCGGCTAGGGAGGACACGGCTCGATGCTGCGCGATGAGGGGCCGCCCCTCGCGGGCGGCGGTGTCAGTGGAGGAAGGTTCTTGCAAGGAGAGCTAGGGCAGTGACGATGACCGCTGTGGCGCAGGCTACCGGCCCGGCAGCGCTGCCCAAGATTTCGACTAGTGCGCTACCGGTGACCGAGGCTGCATGAGATGCAGGGTCTCCCTCGGGACGACTTGCGCGGCGCGCGCCGGCCAAAACCGCGCGCGCACCGTCCACCGCGAGCGCGACCCCCAGGGCAGTCACCGCGGCTCCCGCAACGAACGTCGCGAAAGCCTCGGCCGCCAGCCGAGGGCCTGACTCTCGATACACGAGCCGGAGAGCGATGCCAAGCAGAACCGGTCCGAGGAGGACCAGGGCAGCTCCCGACGCCGCGCCACCCAGTCCTAATCGCGCCGCGAGCTCTTCGCAAGCGCGATAACTCGGGGTTCGACCGTCGGCGGCCACTTCCACCGCTGTTGACCGCAATTGACGTTCGACCTCGAGGGCGACCTCACGCGCGCCACGAGCGGCCTTCCGCGCCGACACGCCGCTCACGCCGAGGACGAGACCGGCGCCGAGGAGGGCGACGCGACCGGCGCTATTGCTCTCGGTGCTCGGCCCGAGCAGCGCGAGCGCCCCGGCGAGGGCGGCGAGCCCGTCCAAGAGCACGAGCCCCGCGCGGCCCACCGCCGCCGGCAGCTGGCAAGAATCGGCGACCCGCTGCGCCCGGACGAGGGCTTCACCCTCGATGCCGCCCATCGCTCCGGCCGCCCGCGCGGTCTCGCCGAGACGCGCGCCCACGGCGACCGCGAGCGCATAGGGCGCGAACGCCGTCGCTGCGAAGAGTGCCAGCATGAGCGCCAGGCGGTCGCCGGCGAGCTCGCCCGATGCCCTGCCGAGCTCTTCCGAAACGAGGGCGACGGCGCCGACGAGAGCGAGCGCGAGCGCTCCGAATCCGAGGCCGAAGCCGAGCGCCGTCGCTTGAGCGGACGCCGGCCCCACTTGCAGACCGTCGAGCGCCTCGCGCAGCGGCCCTCTGCGTCGAGCGAACGCTCGAGCCATCGCGCTCGGAACCGCGAGTCCGCCGACGAAGCCCAGGACCGCCGCGCTCGCGAGCGCGGGCCACGCTTCGGGGAAGAGCCAATAGCCCGCGCCCACGAGGCCCACGAGCCAGACGCCCGCGGCGCTGCCGAGCGCGCGCGCGAGCGCGGGGAGCGCCCCTTGCGCCTCGTGCGAGCGAGTGACGAAGAGGGCGACGCCGTTGGCGACCAACCCGAAGCCCCAGAGCACCAACGGGAACGCGATGACGCGTGGCTCGAGCGGACGCGCGGCGCCGCCGCCGAGCGCGAGCCACACGAGCGCCGTCGCCGCGAGCGCCGCGGCAGCGAAGGAACGCGCAGCATCGGCGCCGTGCTCGAGCCGCTCACCGACGAGCGCGCTGACGAGCGCGGGGTTTTTTACGGCACTTCGTGCGACAGCGGCGTCGAGGAGCTCACCGCGGAGCTCGCCGGCGCGCGCGGCGGCCGCGTAGCTGCCGGCGGCGTGTTGCACCACGAACGCGACGAGCGCCGCTCCCGAAGCGTACCCGGGCAGCGCGAGCGCCGAGAGTCGCGCTGCTTCGGGCGAGGGAATCACGGCGTGATGGAGCCAATGTCCAAAGCCGAGCAAGACGAGGGCGCCGGTCACACCGAGCGCTTGCGCGGCGACGCCGGTCGCTCCGGCGGTACGTACGGCCGTCGCGAGCGCGAGATCGAAGCGCGCCGCCGCGCGGGTGAGCAACGCCGCGGCGGCGCGTGTCCCGAGGAGCCCCGCGCCGAGCGCTACGAATGCCGCCAACGCCGCTCCGACGACGAGCCCGAGGGCGCCGGGAACGGCGGCGTCCGCGTGCCCGAACCCGAACCCGAACGCGAGCAGCAGAACGAGCACGAGCGCCGCAATCACTGCCGCGCGCGTGAGCACGCGCGCCAGAAACACGCGTGTCGCGCGCTCGATGGCCGCGAGCACGCGCCGGACGGCCGCGCTCGCAGGCACGCCGAAAGCCGCACGCGCGAGCGCGCCGGCGAGCAACAAGCCGCCGACTTCGAGCACGAGAATGAGCGCGAGCTCCGTCACGAATCGACCACGCGTTCAGTACTCGAGCGGAGCGCGCCAGCGCTACCCCCCTCGAGCAGTCTGCGAGTCGATTGCGCCGCTCGAGCGCGGGGCGCCGCCCGCGCGAACCGCGACCCCGAGCTCAGCCTCCGAGCGTCTTCGACTGCATCACCATCAGGTGATACTTGCCGAATTCGCTCTGGCCGAGCGTGAACAGGACCTCGATGAAGAGGCGATAGGGCGTGCCGCGATCGGCGATGATGATCGCTTCGGAGGTCGAGGGGTCGAGCCCCTTGGCGCGCCTGAGAGCCACGTCGGTGCGCCGCGCGGTCTGAAGCACGTTGCCGAGCGGCACGATGTAGAGGTCGTTCGGGCCGCCGCGCTTGTTTTGGGCGCCCACGCCGGTTTGCGCCTGCGATTCGCGGCCCGGCAGCGCCAAAATCTTCTGGTCGCCCACCAAGATTTGACTCTTCGAGAGCGTGACGGTCACACCCTCCTGGTGCGGATCCGTCTTTGCCACGGAGGTCGGCAAGCGCAGATCGTCGCTCTGCGGGATGGCGTTGCTCGACTCACCCAAGCTCTTCAACAAGAAGACGAGGATGATCGTCATGATGTCGAGCATGGCCGTGATGTTGAGGAAGTTCACGTCCGGCTCGTTCGCGTTCCGCCGGATCGCCTTTCGCAGCTCGGCCTTGTAGCGAATGATGTTGGGGCTCGTGCCGCCCCCGGCGGTCGCTGATTGGGTCACGGTCGAGCCTCCCTCATCGCGGTACCTTGAAGTTCACGTTCTCGAACAGCGGCACGCCCGTGGCCGTGCGCCTGAGCGCGTCGATCACGTTGATGAGGATCTGGTACTCGGTGCCAGGGTTGGCCGTGATGTAGGCCTGATCCTCGTCCTCGAACTTTTCCTTCAGCTTGGTCGCGCAGGCGGTGAGCGCAGCGTAGTCGTACTTGCCGTTGCTCATCGGGATCGCGATGCCGGGCCCGGGGCCGCTGCAGCCCGGCGCAATGTTGCCGCCCGAAGCCTTGAGCGAGAAGCCGTCGTTCACGATGAAAACCGTGAGGTTTAGCGCCTCCGACTGGATTTGGCTGCGCACGCCCGCGGACTTGCCCGAAGGCGGCGTCGTCTCGATGCTCGACGTGAACGTCACCGCTACGGTGGCGAGCACGAAGATGAGGATGTTCACGATGATGTCGAGAAACGGCACGATGTTGAGCTCGCCGCCCTCCTCGTCGGGAGCGAGCTCACGCGGCTGGCTCAGCCGCCGAATCTTGCCGCGTTGGGCCGCTGAAAGCTGGTCGGACATCGCCTTCGGCGCGTGCCTCAGCTCGGGCGTTGACCGATGGTGAGCAAGTTGAACGTGCGCTCCATCGTCGATTCGAGGTCGTGCTGAATCGCCTTCGCGCGCGTATGCAAGATGATGTGGGTGATCATGCAGAACACGGCGATGCCCAGGCCGAGCGCCGTGTTGTACATGGCCTCCGCGATGCCGTTCGAAAGCAAGCGCTGCTTGTCGGCTTGCGAAAGGCCAGCTTGCGAGATGGCGCTGAACGTCGCGATGAGGCCGCTCACCGTGCCGAGCAGACCGATCAGCGTCGCGATGTTCGCGAGTGACCAGAGCGCACCGACACGCTTTTCAGCTTGCGGTTTGAGCTCCGACAGACGCTCGCTCAACGCGGCGTCAATCTCGTCGGGGCCCTTGTTGGCGTGCGTCAGGCCCGATTTCACGAGTTGCAGGATCGGGTAGTCGCTCGCCTCGCAGAGCTTGATCGCCCGGTCGATGTTGCCCGCTTGCACGAGCTTTTTGACCTGAGCAAAGAATTCCTTCGAGTTTACGCGATAGCGCGTGAGCTGGAAGGCGAAGCGCTCGATCACCAGCGTGAGCACGACAGCCGAGGTGCATAGGTTCAGCACCATGAAAGTCGGGTTGTGCCGAAACGCTTCTACGAGCTGGCTGGATCCACCGGTGCCTTCGGCCGCTAGGAGCAAAAGCTGCATTCCCCTTGTCCCTTTCCTCGAGGACTACTTTTCGACGTTTTACGCGAGATGCGGGGGCATCCCGCTTGTCGGAGGGCCACTATAGTCGCGCGTCGTTTCGCGGAGCAAGAGCGCGTCGCTCTGAGGTTTTTTCTGATGGGGGCCGGTCGAAGGCGCCGCAGATTCCTGACACGGTCGGACAAGGTGCGCGTCGGTCGGGCGACCTCTCCTGCGCGCCGGCCGTGTCTCGCGAACGCCGTGGAAATTTTTGGCGGTGTTCGATTTCAATTTGCGATGCGATCGCGACCCAATCTCTCTTGACTGGCTGGGTTCCACTCAGCAAGATGGCGCCGTCCAGTACCGCCGTAACGCGGGAACGGGTGTTCCGAGGCTCTCAAGAAGCCGTCGGTCTCAGAATAGTGTCCGGAGGGCCCGAAAAGGGCGCAAAGACGCGGAAATGAGCCGGCGGGCGGAAGGTAAACGAGAAAATGTCTGATCTCTGGCATCACTATCAAGCGGGTGGCTGGGCCATGTGGCTCATCCTGTTCTGGCTGGTTTGCTCGATCGCGACGATCGCCGAGCGCAGCGTCTACCTGTTCGGTGCGTCCATCAATAAGGACGTATTCCTCGCGACGATGCAGAAATGCATCCTCGCCGGGGACGTGGCGAAGGCGGTCAAAATGTGCTCGGCCGCGAACGCGCCCCTCGCGCGCATCGTTCAGGCCGGCCTGGTGAAGGTCAACCGCCCCGACGAAGAGGTCCAGGCGGCGATGGACGAAGGCGCTCTCCGTGAGATGCCGAAGATCACCAAGCGCACGGGCTTCCTCGCGCTCTTCGCGAACCTCGCGATGCTCTGCGGACTCTTCGGGACGATCGTCGGCCTCATCAAGGCGTTCGGCGCCGTCGGCGGCGAGTCGGTGGATCCGAGCCAGAAGGCCCGCATCCTCGCCGAAGGCATCGCGGAAGCGATGAACTGCACCGCCTTCGGTCTCATCTCCGCGATCACCGCCCTCGTCGGCTTCGCGTTCCTCAACGGCAAGACGCAGGGCATGGAAGACGACATCAACGAGGCGTCCGTCACCGTGCTGAACCTGGTGGTTGCGAACCGCCAGAAGGTGAACCTCCAGGGCCTGGAGGGCTGAGCCGACCGAGCTTCGGTCGACACCCCGAGCACCGGCTCGTCGTCCCGCACCCGCGGAGGCGAGTCGGTGCTCAAGTTCCCCCGCGTGTGAGTTTTTGAGAAGGAAGGCGTTTCATGGCTGGTATTGACGTTGGTGGTCACGGTGGCAAGCGCTCCACGAACCACGAGATCCCCCTCATCCCATTCATCGACTTCCTTCTCTGTCTGGTGGCGTTCCTGCTCGTGACCGCCGTCTGGTCACAGATGGCGCGTATCAACGCCGACGCTCGCGTTCCCGGTCCGCCGCAGCCCGACGAGCCGAAGGATCCGCCGAAGGAGAAGCAGCTCCACGTCGAGATGAAGGGCGACACCAAGTTCCAACTGGTGTGGAAGGAAGGGAACACGGTCGTCAACACGATCGACCTCGACCGCAAGTCGGTCCCGGTCGGCAACCAGGGCGATTACCGTTTCCCCGACCTCGCCAAGAAGATCACGGACGAGTGGACCGCCAACGGCACGCACCGCGCCGCGAGCGATCTGAAGCTCGACCAGGCTGTGCTTCACACCGACAATTCGACGCCGTTCTCCGACGTGATCGCGGTGATCGACGCCATCTACACGCCGAAGCGCGAGTTCTCCCTCGGCGGGAAGACCGACAAGGTTGCGGCCTTCAACGTCACCTTCGCGGTCAACTGAGGATCCATGTCTGAAAAGGCTCTTTCTCGCTTCGTGCAGCCCGTCGCGGTCCCCGGACGCCGCCTGCTCCATCACATCCCGCTCAAGTTCGTGCGTAAGAAGGTCGCCGGCGGCGGCGGGCGCTCGGTCAACTCCGAGATCCCGCTGATCCCGTTCATCGACTTCTTGCTCTGCATCGTGCTGTTCCTGCTCGCGAGCTTCTCGGCGAGCGGCGAGCTCCCGATCGACAAGACGATCAAGCTGCCGAACGCCGAGAACGTCATCGACATGACGGACGCGCCGATGTGCGCGATCACCGGCACGCAGATCCTGGTTGACGGCTCCCCCGCGGGCAGCACCCGCGTGATCGAGGAAGCGAACCGCCTCCAGCGCGTGGAGGAGCTCTTCAACATCCTGAAGAACAAGCGCGAGCTCTGGAAGCAGCTCAACCCGGGTAAGGACTTCCCGGGCGTGATCGTGCTCCAGGTCGACCGCAAGGTTCAGGCGCTCGTCGTCAAGAGCGTCTTTCAGACGGCTGCTTTCGCCGGTTACCCGAACGTGAGCTTCATGGTCGGGCGCCTGGGTAAGCAGTAGCGAGGACTCGGCGCGGCGGGCTCTCTCGAGCCGCCGCGCCGTTTCCTTTTTGTCGGAAAGTCCGCTTGGCGACTGTGCGTAGGGACGTCGGCGCGCGCGAGCGCGGACTGCCGTCCGTCAACCAAGCGAAGGCCGAGCAGCGCCGCGCGGTCGTCTTCGGACGAGTGCGGCTGAGCGGTGTCCCGCCGCACTTTTGGCTCTGGTCGCTCACGGCGATCGGCCTCTTCTCGGTCGTGTACTGGCGCATCGCGCAGGGGCACCTCGAGAGCGCGAAAGCGCAAGTGATGGCGAAGCAGCGCGCTATCGCGCGCACCATCGGCCCGTCGATTCTGCCGTTTCGCGACAAGATCGAAGGTTGGACGACCGAGCTCGCGGGCCCGTACCCAGGCGATCGGGTGGTCGCGGCGCCGCCTTACGACCAGATCCGGCAGAGCCCCGGCGTTTACCTGCGGCTCCGGCTCGCGAACGCGAAGACGGCCAAGGACATCCGCAAGGCGGCGCGCGTTTCGCTCCACGACGGTTTTACCTCGTGCATGTTCGTGCACAAGGACGCGCCCGATCCGACGCAAGGCCCGGCATGCAAGGTGACCTCGGAGTGTGCACCGGGAAAGCTGTGCAACGAGTGGAACGCCTGCACCGATCCGCCGGTCCCCTACAACATGCGCCTCGCGTACCGCACGTTGAGGGTGCTCTCGAACGAGTGGACCGACGAGCTTCACGGTGCGACGAGCGAGCTTGCCGTCACCGCGTACGATCGCGATCTGGACAGCGTCACCCGCTATGACGTGCGGATTGCCGCCGAGATCCTCGCGCGCTCGAAGTACTTCACGCTCGTGCTCGACGAGGATCCGGAAGGGGGGCTGCCGAAGGAAATCCCGGACGCGGGCGAGACTCCGGAAGAGCGCGTGCAGCGCATCGGGCATCCGGCGCGGGTCGCGATCTGGGACCTCGTCGCAGGCCGGCAGATCTTGCGGCTCCGCGCGGACGCGTCGGGCGAGTTCGTCGCGATGGGCGTGCGCAAGGTGCAGGCCCCCGAGATCCTCGCCGCCGAGGCGCGCCAGGTGAACGGGTGCACGCTAGCGCTCGCGGTGCGCGCGGCGCTCGGACACGACGACCACTGACGCCGCGAGCCGGGCTCCCCGCTCCGCGGCGGGTCGCCCGTCGGCGCGTCTCAGTTGAGGAGTTTCGGCCCCGAGGGCGTGCCGGCTTTGGCCGGCCGGCCCTCGACGTCGAACTTCAGCTCCTTGCCATCGTAATCGACCGTCACGTGGCCGCCGTGTTCGAGCTCGCCGAAGAGGAGCTGGTCGCCGAGCGGACGCTTCACTTCGTCCTGGATCAAGCGGCCGAGCGGGCGCGCGCCCTGCTCTTTGTCGTAGCCCTTCTCGGACAGGTAAGCGCGCGCGGCGGGCGTGAGCGACAGGGTCACCTCCCGTTCGGCGAGCTGCTCGCCGAGCTCCTTCATGAACTTGTCGACCACGCGCTCCATCACTTCCGGCGCGAGCGAGTCGAACTGGATGCGCGCGTCGAGCCGGTTCCGGAACTCGGGGCTGAACATATTGCGCAGGGCCAGGTCCTCCTTGCCGCGCACGTCGCGGTTACCGAAGCCGACCATGCCGCGCGCCATTTCCTGCGCGCCGACGTTGCTCGTCATGATCAGCACCACGTGGCGGAAGTCGGCCTTTTTGCCGTTGTTGTCCGTCAGCGTGCCGTGGTCCATCACCTGCAGGAGCACGTTGAACACGTCGGGGTGAGCCTTCTCGATCTCGTCGAGCAAGAGCACGGCGTGCGGCGTCTTCGCGATTGCCTCGGTGAGCAGCCCGCCGCGATCGTAGCCGACGTAGCCGGGCGGCGCGCCGATCAAGCGCGAAACCGTGTGCCGCTCCATGTACTCGCTCATGTCGAAACGGATGAGCTCGATGCCGAGCGTCTTCGCGAGCTGGCGCGCGACCTCCGTTTTGCCGACGCCCGTCGGGCCCGTGAACAGGTACGAGCCGATCGGCTTCTCGCGCGGGCGCAGGCCGGCGCGTGACAGCTTGATCGCCGTCGCGAGCTCCTTGATCGCACGGTTCTGCCCGAACACCACTTGTTCGAGATCACGCTCCAGGTTCAAGAGCGCGCTCTTGTCGCTCGAGCTCACCTGCTTCGGCGGGATCTGCGCCATGCGGGCGACGACGGCTTCGATCCGCTCGACCCCGACCTTGGCGTTGTCGCCTTCCTCGAGCTTCGCGTCCGCGCCGGCCTCGTCCAAGAGATCGATGGCTTTGTCCGGCATCTTGCGGTCGTGGAGGTGCCGATCGGCGAGCCGCGCGGAGGCCTCGACCGCCTCGGGCGCGTATTTGACGACGTGGAACTCCTCGTAGTGGGGGAGCAAGCCCTGCAGGATCTGAATGGTTTCATCGAGGCTCGGCTCGAGCACTTCGATCTTCTGGAAACGGCGCGCGAGCGCGCGGTCGCGCTCGACGTGCGTGCGGTACTCCTCGAACGTCGTCGCACCGATGCAGCGCAGCTTCCCGCTCGAGAGCGCCGGCTTGAGCAGGTTCGCGGCGTCGAGCGTGCCGCCGCTCGCCGCGCCGGCGCCGACGACGGTGTGCATCTCGTCCACGAACAGGATCGCGCCCGGCCGTTCGTCGAGCTTCTTCAAGACGCCTTTGACCCGATTCTCGAAGTCACCGCGGAAGCGGGTGCCCGCGACGAGCGCGCCCATGTCGAGCGCGTAGATCACCGCGTCGAGGAGCGGCTTCGGCACCTGCTTTTTGACGATGCGATCGGCGAGGCCCTCCACGATGGCCGTCTTGCCGACGCCGGCATCCCCCACGAACAGCGGGTTGTTCTTCTTCCTTCGGCTCAGGACCTGGATCGCACGCCTGAGCTCCTTCTCGCGTCCGACGAGCGTCTCGATGTCGCCGGCGGCCGCCCGCTCGTTCAGGTTCACGGCGAAGCGCTCGAGCGGATCGCCGGTCGGTTCCCCCTCTTCGTCCTCCGACTCGGCGCCGCCCGCGCCGGGGCTCATCTCGAGCGCGTCGTCGTCGGTGCCGTCCTTCGCGACGCCGTGTGAAATGAAGCTCGCGACGTCGTAGCGGGTGAGGCCGGAGTCGTTCATCGCCTGAACGGCGGGAGAATCAGCCTCGGCGAAGATGGCTACGAGCACGTTTTGGCCTTTGAGCTCGTCCTTACCGCTCGACTGCACGTGGATGGCCGCGCGCTGGAGCACGCGCTGAAAGCCGCGCGTCGGTGTCGGCTGTACGGGCTGGTCGCCCGCCACGGTCTTGAACTCTTCGTTCAGGATGCGCTCGAGCGTCCGCTTGAGCTTGTCGACCTTGCCTCCCGAGCGGCGGACGACCTTCGCGGTCGCGTCGTCGTGGAGCAGGGCATAGAGGAGGTGCTCGACCGCCATCACGTCGTGACGGCGCGAAACGGCCTCGCGCAGGGCGAACGAACAAGCTACTTCGACTTCGGCGCTGACTTTCATGGCGAATCCCCAAAACCCTCCGGCTCGGCCGTGCAACGCAGAGGGTGCTGGTGCTCCTTGGCGTAGGCCATGACGTTCGACGCCTTCGTTTCCGCGACGTCGCGGGTGAAGGTGCCCACGATGCCGAACCCACGGTGGTGGACGTGCAGCATCACTTGCGTCGACTCCGTCTCGTCGAGATGGAAGAACTTCATCAACACGTGAATGACGAACTCCATGGTGGTGTAGTCGTCGTTGTGCAAGACGACGACGTACTTGCGCGGCTTCTCGACCTTCGGCCGCTCTTGAACCCCGAGGTCGCCCTGGGTATCCGGCCGGGTTTTCGGCTTGTCCGTCGCCATGACCAGGCTTGATCTTGGGCACGGTCGGCCGCTTTGTCGACCCCCAAGCGCAGGGCGCCCGAACCCGCGCTCCCCGGAGTGTGCGGCCCCAGGCTTCAGCGGTCGCTGTTCGTCTCGGGCTGGGCCTCCGCATGGCGGTGCACGAGCCTGAAATCGCCGTTCTCGAAACGAAAAACCTCGGTCACGCGTAGCTTCATCCCGAGCGGGGTTTCGGCGCCGTCGAACGCCACCCGCGCGTGCTCGATGCCCGTCCAAAACGCGAGGTTGCCGCTCGCTTCCCGGTGCAGCACTTCGACGACCGTGCCGCGCGCGGGGGCGGCGCGCTTCTGCATGAACGCCTCGAAATCGGGGGCCGCGGGGCGCTCACGGTTCGCCTCGGCGAAACGCGCGAACGCCGCCATGAAGTTACGGAAGAGCTCGTCGGTTTTGGGATCCTTGACGGCGCCGGCTTCGTCGAGGACGTCGCGGACGCGGCCGACGTAGAGCTCGGGCTGCTGGAGCGCCGGCATATCGAGAAACACGAAAGTCTGCCGTAACGCATGGTTCGCGCCGAAGGCGCCGAGCTGATACGGCGTGACGCTCGCGACTGCGGCGGGCAACCCCCGGAACACGTTCTTTTCCGCGGGGCGCGACCCCACGTCGAGCGCATTTTTGAGACACCCGGGGATCGAGCGGTTGTACTCGGGCGTGACGAACAGGATCGCACTCGCGCGCCCGAGCGACTCGCGGAACCTCGCCCATGCCGCGGGCGGCGCGCCCTCGTCGAGATCCTGATTATACAGCGGAAGCGCGCCGATTTCGACGAACTCCGAGCTCATGCCCGCCGGAGCGCGCGCTACCAATGCCTCGGCTACCTTTCGGCTGAAGGAGCCTCTGCGGAGGCTGCCGACGAGAACGGCGACGTGCAGAGCCTCGTTCATGCCGAGCATTCATGCACGTGACGCGCCACGCGAGCGGCGCGACCACAGCCGCCGCTCGCGGGCACGTGGCGTTTCGCTACTCCGGCGCGCGGTACCGCGCGAGCGAGGTCAACCGCTCGCGCAGCTCTTCGCGTAGGCCGAGGTACACTCGCACGCTTTGCCGCCGCTTTCCGTCCAGGTTTGAGTCGGAACGTACGCGGCGTCGGCGTCGACGCACATGTATTCGAGGTCGGACGGCTGCACGCGCTGCTGCAGGTTCACCTGCGAGGCGGTCCATTCGCCGACGTTCTCGACGTTGCCGTTGTAGCGTTCGGCGCACGCACTCGTGAGCTCGCCGAGCGTCCCGATCGTCACGCCGAGACTGAGCTGGTCGAGCAGGTTGCCGGTGGCGGGCTCGACGCTCGCGCTCGTGATACTGATGGCAAAGAGCGTGTAATTCGAGCTGGATTCGGTGCAGACACCGCGGCTCGTGCTGTAGGTCGTGTACTCGCTGCCGGTGCCCCGAATGGTCGTCGAGCGCTCGATGCTGTACGAGGTCGCGGCGTCGCCGCTGAAGGCCACGGTGTAGCCGTCGAGATGCCCGTCGTCGTGCTGGACCTCGTGAAACTCCAGGCCGACGATGGTCTGCCCGACGCCCCCGCCGCCGCTGTTCGCAACGAACGAACCGCTGCCGGATTCCTTGCGGTAGTAGCCCGTGATGTCCGGAGGCGAAGTTTCGGTGTGGGTCTTTAGGTCGTAGCCGGCGTCTTTCAACGCCGCGATCGCGGCGGTGACGCGCGGGTCCGCGAGGATCTTCTCGGGCGTCGAGAAGTCCCCCGGCACCTTCGGATCCTTGGGCGAAGGATCGTCTTCGTCGATGAAACCGTCGTTGTCGTCGTCGTCGTCACAGGCGTCACCCTTACCGTCGCCGTCCGTGTCCGTTTGGTCGGCGCTCGGGTCGTCGGGGCAGTTGTCGCTCGGCGCAGCTCCGGCCGTACCAGCGCTTGCTGCTCCCATGCCTGCGCCCGCGGATCCGGAGGCTTTTCCGGCCGCTCCGCCGCTGCCGTTCGGGCCGCCGCTCGCGTCCCCACCGGCGCTTCCGCCGCCGGTCGACGTCGTGTCGCCGCTGCCTGACGTTGCGTCCGAGCCGCCTTTACCGCCGGCGCTCGCCTCGTCGGGCACGCCCGCGTCGCCGTCCGAACGTTTCACCTCGATGGTGCACGCTGCGAGAGCGAACGACACGCCGCCTGCAACGAGCCAACCCGCCGAGCGCGCACGAGCACGCGAGTGCCACCTGTTTCCCATGTGGCGACGTTGCCATCTTCACCCTGGGCTCGAAAAGGCGGAGCTTCGCACTACACCCGTGCAAGGGTGTCATGAATGCCGCGTTCGGCTCGCTCGTCCGATCGCGGAGCGAGTCCGCGCCCGGCTAGGTCGCCTTCTTGGCGGGAGTCTTCGGCTTCGCAGCTTCCGCGTTTTCGTGGGCGCGAGCGGCCTCCCACTCGAGGTTCTTCTTGGCGCGGCGCAGGCGCTGACGGCGGCGGGTACGTGGATCTTGCGGGGTTCCCATGATGTCTTGATGTCGCTAAGGCCGGGGAGGCACGCCGCGACGGGCGCTTAGATGGTCCAGGTGCTGCCGCCGCGCAAGAGCTTTCCGAGGTCCCCCTGCCCGAGCTTCTCACGTGCGGCTTTTTGTTGGGCGCGGAGCGTCCCGTCGTAGGTCGGGCGGAGGCTCGCGTGGAGCACGCCGACCGCGACCGGGAACTCGGGGAACGGCATGCGGGCGAGGAGCTGCCCGAAGGTCGGGTTCGTCTCGTCGTGGACGAGCACCTCCTCGAGCGGAACCCCGCCTTCACCGACGTTCACGACCTCGAGGCCGAGGGTACGTGGGTTCAGCCGGAGCCCCTTCTCCTGGTTCGCGCCGAAGAGCAGGGGCTTGCCGTGCTCGACGCGGACCTGGCGCTCGGCGCGCACGGCCTTGTCGGTGAACGCGTCGAAGGCGCCGTCGTTGAAGACGTTGCAGTTCTGGTAAATCTCCATGAAGGCGGTGCCCGAATGGGCAGCGGCGCGGCGCAGCACCTCCCCGAGGTGTTGCGCTTCGGTGTCGATCGAGCGCGCGACGAAGCTCGCGTTCACGCCGAGCGCGAAGCTCGCGGGGTCGACCGGTTGATCGACGGAGCCGGCCGGCGTGCTCTTCGTCACTTTGCCGAGCTCGCTCGTCGGCGAATATTGGCCCTTCGTGAGGCCGTAGATCCGGTTATTGAACATCAGGATCTTCACGTCGAGGTTCCGGCGCAGGCAATGCATCAGATGATTGCCGCCGATGCTCAAGCCGTCGCCGTCGCCGGTCGCGAGCCACACGGAGAGCTCCGGGTTGGCGACCTTCACGCCGAGCGCGACGGCGGGCGCACGCCCGTGAATCGTGTGAAACCCGTACGTGTTCATGTAGTAAGGGAAGCGGCTGCTGCAGCCGATGCCGCTCACCCACACGATCTGTTCACGCGGAATGCCGAGCTCCGGCATCATGCGCTGCACGTTCGCGAGGATCGAGTAGTCACCGCAACCGGGGCACCAGCGCAGGTCCTGATCGGTCTCGAAGTCTTTTTTCGTGAGTTTCGTCGGCGCTATCAGATCGGACATCGGTTCAGCTCTCCAGCACCTGGCGGATTTTGTCTTCGAGCTCGGAGATCTTGAAGGGTTGGCCCTGAACCTTCGCGAAGCTCTCAGCAGGGACGAGGAACGTGCTGCGAACGATCTTCACGAGCTGGCCGAGGTTGAGCTCGGGGACGAGCACGCGGTCGAAGCGCTTCATGACCTCGCCCAGGTTCGAGGGGAAGGGGTTGATGTAGCGAAGGTGGGCGTGTGAGACGCTCAGGCCGCGATCGCGGCAGCGCTGCACGGCTTCGCGGATCGAGCCGTACGTCGAGCCCCAGCCGAGCACGAGGAGCTTTCCGCTGTCCTCGCCGACCTCCATCGTGAGGGGCGGGATGTCGTTCGCGATGCCGGCGATCTTGGCGGCCCGCACCTTGACCATGCGCTCGTGATTGTCGGGCGCGTACGAGATATGCCCGGAGTTATAGTCCTTCTCGAGGCCGCCGATGCGGTGCATGAGCTCGGGCGTCCCCGGGATCGCCCAGTTTCTGGCGAGCGTCTCGGGATCGCGTAAGAACGGATGGAACCCGGCGGGATCCGTGCGGAATTTCACGTCGATCTTCGGCAGGTCCTCGACCCGCGGGATGCGCCAGGGTTCGGCGCCGTTCGCGAGGTAGCCGTCCGTGAGCAGGATCACGGGCGTCATGTACTTGAGCGCAAGGCGCACGGCTTCAATCGCCATGTCGAAGCAGTTGCCGGGCGTGGATGCGGCGATGACGCATACGGGGCCCTCGCTGTTTCTGCCGTAGACCGCCTGGAGCAGGTCGGCCTGCTCCGTCTTCGTCGGGAGGCCGGTGCTCGGCCCGCCGCGCTGGATGTCGATGATGACGAGCGGCAGCTCGACCGAGAGCGCGAGACCGATGCCCTCCATCTTGAGCGCCATGCCAGGGCCGCTCGTGCTCGTGACACCGAGGTTGCCCGCGTAGGACGCGCCCAGCGCCGCACACACCGCGGCAATCTCGTCCTCGGCCTGGATGGTCGTGACGCCGAACTGCTTGTGCTTGCTGAGCTCGTGGAGCACGTCGCTCGCCGGCGTGATCGGGTAGGCGCCGAGCACGAGCGGCAACCCCGCGAGCTGCGCGCCGGCGACGAGCCCGAGCGCAGTCGCCGTGTTGCCGCCGATGTTCCGGTATTCGCCCTTTTCGACCGGCGCGGCCGGCACTTCGTAGCGGTGCTGGAAAACCTCGGCGGTTTCGCCGTAGGCGTGTCCGGCCTTGAGCGCGGCGATGTTGGCGGCCACGAGGTCCGACCGCTTGCCGAACTTGCTCTCGATCCATTTGAGTGTCGGCTCGAGGGGCCGGCTGTAGATCCAGAACATCAGACCGAGCGTCCAGAAGTTCTTGCAGCGGTGGGCCTCCTTGTTCGAAAGCCCCGTGTCCTTCACCGAAGTCACCGTCAACTTGGTGATGTCGATCGAGAGCACGGTGTACCCGTCGAGCGAGTTGTCCTCGAGCGGGTTGACCTCGTAGCCGGCCTTCTTGAGGTTCGTCGCGTTGAAGGTGCCACTGTTCAGGATCAGCAGACCGCCCTTCTTGAGATCCTTCAGGTTCGTCTTGAGAGCGGCCGGGTTCATCGCGACGAGCACGTCCGGGGCGTCGCCCGGCGTGAACACGTCCTGCGACGAGAAGTGCACCTGAAAGCCCGACACGCCGTAAGTCGTGCCGGCGGGCGCGCGGATCTCCGCGGGGAAATCCGGGAAGGTCGCGAGGTCGTTGCGCGCGAGCGCGGCGGCGGCCGTGAATTGATCGCCGGTCACCTGCATCCCATCGCCGGAATCACCGGCGAAACGGACGACGGCGCCGCGAATCACTTCGCGGCTGGGGTGCTCGGCGACGGGCGGACTCGGACTCACTGGTTCCATGACATTGCCAAAACTATGCAAGGTTTCGACCCCGCTCGGGGGTTGTCAAGCAAGCAGGGTGACGGGCGTCAGCTCCTCGGCTCAGCCGGTCTTCGCCGCATGGCGGTCGAGCATGTCGGCGAGGCGCGGTACGGCCGCTTCGACCTGCTTTTTAGCCATCGATCGGAGCTTGTCGTAGGCGGACCGGATGACTTGACGCTTGGCGTCTTTCGCTCGGCGGTCGGTCACTGCCAGCAACGCGTCGGCGACGCGCGCGGCGTTTTCGCGCAGGTACGCTCCCGCGGGGCGCTGCTTGGAGGCGGCCTCCTGATAGAGCGGATCGAGCGCCGCGAGGAAGTCGTCGAGCAGGTTGTCGACCACCTCGGGCACGAAGCCCGGCTTGATCCCCTGCAGCACCTTGTAGGCGCCTTTGATCGCGATGCCCGAGAGACCGCCCCTGTCGGCAACCTCCTGATCGAGAACGCCACAAGCGTCCTCGATCACCTTTGCGCGCGTGTCGCCACTACCGAGCTGCTCACTGAGCGATGCCATCAAGAATCCTCGTGTCTAGCCGCCGCCGTCGGGCGGGTCCGGGGGGCGGGGAGCCTAGTGCCAGCGTCCCGCTCGGGCGAGGTTTTTTTGGCGCGGGCCGCCGAGGGGGGCTTTTCGGGGGTCGAAACCGCCCGAAGCTTTGCGGTTCGCCGGACGATGGTGCAAAAGAAGCTCGAGAAACCTCCGCGATGCCGAACGACCTCCAGCCGGGTTCCCGGCTCGGCGATTGCGACCTCTTGGTCCGCATCGGCCGAGGAGGGATGGCTACGGTCTGGGTCGCCCGCGAGCATACGGCGAACGAGGACCGGCTCGTCGCGGTCAAGGCCATGTTGCCCGAGCTCGCGGAAGAGCCGGAGTTCGTACGGATGTTCCTCGACGAGGTACGCCTCGTCCGTTCCATCCGGCATCCGAACGTCGTGAACGTCTACGACGTCGGCGAGGCCGACGGCGTGATGTGGATGTCGATGGAATGGGTTGAGGGCGAATCGCTGCATACGGTGATCGCGGAGGCGGGCAAGCGCCGCGCGATCCCGCCGGAGATGGCCGTACGCATCATCGCCGAAGCGGCCGCGGGGCTCCATGCCGCACACGAGCTGCGCGACGAGCACGCGGCGCCGCGGGGGGTCGTGCACCGCGACATCTCGCCGCACAACATCCTGATCGGCACGAACGGCGCCGTAAAGCTCGTGGACTTCGGCGTCGCCAAGGCCGTCGGGCGCGTGAGCGAGGCGACTCGTGCGGGTCAGCTCAAGGGCAAGTTCGGGTACATGTCGCCCGAGCAGGCCCGCGGTAAGGGGATCGATCGGCGCAGCGACCTCTTCGCGCTCGGCATCGTGCTCTTCGAGCTCACGACGAGCCGGCGGCTCTTCCGTGGAGACACGGACATCGAGACGCTGAAGCTCGTGATTTCGAGCCGGGTTCCCCCGCCGACGTCGCTCGACCCCACGTACCCGCCCGAGCTCGAGCGCATCGTCATGCGCGCGCTCCAGCGCGATCCGCAGGCCCGCTACCAGACGGCCACCGAGCTCGAGGCGGACCTCAGGAAGTACCTCAAGTCGCAGCGCATCGTGGTCACGCAGAGCGGTGTCGCGGGCTTGCTCAAACGGGTGGTCGGCGATCGCATCGAGCAGCGGCGCAAAGCCGTGCGCTCCTCGCTCCGCTCGCGCACCGCGGGCGCTCCCGACGAGCTCCTCTCGAACGAGCCCGTCTTCACGCCGACGGGCCGCGACCGCATCTCGATCACCGGCGCGAGCGCCATCACGGGCACGTCGGGTCTCTCGTCGTCCGGGTTGTCGTCCGCGGGCGGCTCGCTGCCCGGGGTGGTCCCGCCGAGCACGCGCTCGGTGCCGCGCCACCGCGGTGATCCGAACCGCGTCATCGCCATCATCGGTTACGGGGTCGGCGTGGCCGGGATCCTCTTCGCGCTCGCGGTCCTGTACCTCAACGGCCACTGATCGGCTCAGCGCGCGGCCCCTCAATCGTTCTCACCGCGGTCCGGTGTTCGTTGGCCGCTCGCGGGGCTCGGGCTGGGGGCCTCGTGCCACGACGAGACCGCCGCCCGGCCGCATTTTTCCGCGCTCGGACGCTGGTGCCGTGGAGGGCCCGGCGCTAGGAATGTGGTAGAGGAGGCCGCCACGTCCCAGCAAGCGTCCATCCAGCGCCATGAAGGCGCTCCTGCCGACGATGTGCAGCCGTCGGTCCGCCTGGGAAAGATCCTGGTGGTCGACGACCAGCGCAACATGCGGACGACGCTCGCGCTCATGTTGCGGAGCGCCGGCTACGAGGTGGACGAGGCGGCGGACGGCGCGCAGGGCAAGGATCTCGGCGCGGCGGGCGCCTACGACGTCGTCATCACCGACCTGCGGATGGGGGACGACGACGGTATCGAGGTTCTGCGCGGAATCAAGGAAGCGCAGCCGAATACCGAGGTCATCGTGATGACCGCGTACGGCACGATCGAGAGTGCGGTCGAGGCCATGCGTGTCGGCGCTTTCGATTACATCCAAAAGCCGTTCACGGAGCAGGAGCTCAGCGTCAAGGTGACCAAGGCGCTCGAGAGCCGCCAGCTGCGAAGCCAGGTGCAGCTCTTCGCGCAGGAGTTCAAGGAGCGCTACCACCTCGAAAACGTCGTCGGGCGCTCGCAGCCGATGCGGGACGTGCTCGCGCGCGTGATCAAGATCGCGCCCACGGAGGCGACCGCGCTCATCACGGGAGAGAGCGGGACCGGCAAGGAGCTCATCGCACGCGCCGTCCACGCGAACAGCAAGCGCGCCCATCGCCCGTTCGTCACCGTCAACTGCGCAGCCATCACGGAGTCGTTGCTCGAGAGCGAGCTCTTCGGCTACGCGCGCGGTGCGTTTACGGGCGCCGTCGCCGCACGCAAAGGTTTGTTCGAGGAGGCCGACGGCGGCACCTTCTTCTTCGACGAAATCGCAGAGACGACGCCCGCCTTTCAGGCGAAGCTCCTGCGCGCGATCCAAGAAGGTGAGATCCGCCGCGTGGGTGAAAATAAGCCGATCCGCGTGGACGTGCGCGTCGTCGCCGCCACCAACGTGGATCTCGCGCAGGCCGTCGCCGATCGGCGCTTCCGGCAGGATCTGTATTACCGCCTCAACGTCGTGCGCTTCGTGCTCCCGCCGCTGCGCGAACGGCCCGAAGACATCCCGCTCTTGCTCGAGTTTTTCTTGGGTAAGTACACGCGCAAGATGGGCCGGCGCGCGCGGCTCGGGGAAGGCGTGCTCGACCGTTTGCTCGTTTACGGTTTTCCGGGCAACGTGCGCGAGCTCGAGAACCTGGTCGAACAAGCCGTCGCGCTCTGCACGAACGGCGTCGTCGGCGTGGACGACATCTTGCCGGAGGAGCCGCGCTCGGTCGACGCGACCGTCGGCCGCACGCTGGCCGACATCGTCGACGACGCGCAGCGCCAGGCGATCGAGACCGCGCTCAAGAACGCAGACGGCAGCCGCGAGCGCGCGGCCGAGATCCTCGACATCAGCCCGACGACGCTCTGGCGCAAGATGACGCGGCTCGGGATCAACATCGAATCGCGTTGAAGACGGCTCTTCTCGACTACGCGCTTCCGGAGCGCTCGATCGCCGTGCGCCCGCTCCCGAGCCGCGACGGCGCGCGCTTGCTCGTGCTCGGGGCTCTGGGGCTCGAGCACCGGGCCGTGCGTGATTTCCCCGAGCTCGTGCCGGAGGGTGCGCTCGTGGTCGTCAACGACACGCGCGTGCGCCACGCGCGGCTCTTGCTGTCGAAAGCGGAGACCGGCGGCAAAGTCGAGTTGTTGCTGCTCCGGAGGCTCGGGGAGCCGGGCGGCGAAGAGCGCTGGCAGGCGCTAGGTCGTGCCAATAAACCGCTCCGCGAGGGCGCGCTGCTCGCCGCGCCGGGTCTCGCCGCACGCATCGTGCGGCAGGGCGATCCACTCGAGGTCGCGCTCGCCGCGGAGGGCGGGGTGGACGCGTGGCTCGAACGCTCCGGGCACGTGCCGATTCCGCCGTACCTCGGCCGCGGCGACGAGCCGCTCGACGCCGAGCGCTACCAGACGGTGTTCGCACGCGCGGTCGGCTCCGTCGCGGCGCCGACC
>JAICUB010000038.1 GCA_025936045.1 Polyangiaceae bacterium
CAGGGCGCTCGCGTTCGGAGGCGTTGCGGCGATCGCCGGAAGCTTGGTTTGGTTCTTGGTCGTCAAGCTTTTTCACAGCGAGCTCGGCTTGGTGGCAATCGGGGTGGGGTTTCTGGTCGGCCTCGCGGTGCGCCGTGGCTCGCGCGGCCGCGGCGGGTGGCGCTATCAGGCGCTCGCGATCGGGCTCACGTACGTCTCGATCACGACGAGCTACGTCCCGCTCGTGCTCGACGGTTTCCGACAGGTCGCGACCGAAGACGATGCGAAGGCGCCGAAGCCCGACGCGGCCGGCTCCGCGCTCGCGAAAGCGCCTGAAGCCAAGGCGGATGCTGCAGGCTCGTCAGGCCTCGGCAGTATGATGATGGTCGTCGCAGTCGTGTTCGGGATCGCGTTGGCGAGTCCCTTTCTCGCGGGCGCCGGCAACCTCATGGGGCTCGTGGTCATCGGGATTGCCCTGTACGAGGCCTGGAAGCTCAATCGCCGGGTGCCCGTGTCAGGGCCATTTCGCGTCGGCGCCGCACCAGCACCCGTTGCTGCCTTACCGTGACCGAGTCCTTCTCCTCCGCCCTCGCGGCGCGCGTGTGCCGCGGGTGCGGGACCGAGATACCAAGAGCTTTTCTCGCGTGTCCCACCTGCGGGTGTCTCGTGCACGCGGACGAGCTCCGCAGCTTGGCGAGCGAAGGTGAGTCCGCGGAGCGCGACGGTGACTACGGACGCGCTCTGGCGGCTTGGCGGCACGCACTCGAGCTTTTGCCGCGAGCTACCGTGCAGCACGGGAAGATATCGGCTCACGTCGAGGGATTGAGCGCGCGCGTCCCGCTCGGAGCCCGCCCGCAGCAAACCCGAGCGGCGGACCAAGGAACGTCGAAAGGGCGCACCGCCAAGGGCGCGGGGGCGGCCGGGCTCGGAGCCGTCGGCGTGCTCCTCGCCAAGTTCAAATGGGCGCTCTTCCTCCTGCTCGGCAAGGCGAAGGTGCTCCTGCTCGGCCTCACGCAAGCGAAGACGCTCTTGTCGATGGTGTTCGCCGCGGGCGTATACACGATGGCCTTCGGCTGGTGGTTCGCGCTCGGCTTGGTGCTCACCACCTACGTGCACGAGATGGGGCACGTCGTGTGGCTGCGGCGCTACGGCATCGCCGCGAGCGCGCCCATGTTCGTGCCGGGCTTCGGCGCGTTCGTGCGGCTGCACCAGTACCCGGCCACCCCGGCCGAGGATGCGCGAGTGGGCCTCGCCGGGCCGGTCTGGGGCGCCAGCGCGGCCGTCTTCTGCCTACTCCTCGGGCACTTCACCGGCTCCCCGGTCGTGCACGCCATTGGCCACGTGAGCGCGTGGATCAACCTCTTCAATCTACTCCCGGTGTGGCAGCTCGACGGAGCGCGCGGCTTCACGGCGCTCTCGCAGCAGCAGCGCATCGTCGTCGCCGCCGTTGCGTGGCTGCTCGCCTTTGCCGGCATCGACGGATTTCTCTTCGTACTCGCGCTCGTCGTCACATTTCGCGCCGCGCGCCCCGCCGGCGCACCGAAAACGGGCGACATCCCGGTGCTGGCGACCTACGTTTTACTGATGGTCGGCTTGGCTCTGCTGCTCACGTCGGGACCCCAAGCTTTTGCACTACACCGGGGACCACGTGCATCGATCGTGAATTTTGGAGCCCCACTTGGGTGAGGTCCGCAAAATTCACTAGCTTTTGGCGTGGTCTGTCCCGTCGGTACTTTCCTGTTTCGATACACCCAAGCGAGCTTGGGTGTAACGCGGAAGCGGGCTCCCGATGTCTGTTCGCCGCCTGAGAGCCTGACGTCGCAATTCGGGAATGTCGCCCATGCGGCATCGGAGGGAGTGAAGCGACCCTGACGACGGCTGCGCGGCGCTGTCCGAAGGTATCGCACCAGCGTGGGAAAAATCCGCTCGCCGCGCAACCGATTTCACCCCATGGGGTTACTTACGCGATTCGTACGCGCAGCATAGCGACGAAGCGCATCGCAATAACCGGAACGAGTGACGGATTTCGGGATCGCTCCGCACTGCTTCTACTAGCGCCAAACCCTTTCGGAGGAAGACGTGCGTACGAAGTGGCTTCAGATATGTGCTGGGACTGTTGCGTCGGTGATGTTGAACTGCTCTGCCGGCATCGACGCACCTGACACCTCATCGTACCTAGGGACTGGCGGACTCCAATCCAACGGCGGCCGAGGCGGAACCGGCGGAACCGGCACGGGTGGCACGGGTGGCACCGGCGGAACCTCGATCGCTCAAACCGGCGGTACGATGAGCACCTCGTCTGGTGGAAGCTCGTCGGGTGGCGAGAGTGCGAAGGGAGGCGCGGCTCCGAGCGGCGGGCGAGCTGCGACCGGTGGCTTCGCGACAGGCGCGGCTGCGGGTGCGTCGGCGAGCGGCGGCAGAGGCGCGGGCGGAGCCAGCACGGGCGGTTCGGCGAGCGGCGGCAGAGGCGCGGGCGGAGCCAGCACGGGCGGTTCGGCGAACGGCGGTAGAGGCGCGGGCGGAGCCAGCACGGGCGGTTCGGCGAACGGCGGCAGGGGCGCGGGTGGCGCGAGCAACGCCGGCAGCGGCGGGCAAGGAACGTCTGGCTCGGGCGGCGCAGCGACCGTCGACTGCAACGCGACCATGCCGACCGGAGGGACGCAACATTCAGGGAATAGTCAGGGCGGGTCGAACAACCTTGCCTGGCAAATCTGGTCCAACCAAGGCACCGGGACGCTGATGACGTTCAGCACCCCGGCTTTCAGCGCCGCGTGGAACAATTCGGGAGACTACCTCGGTCGCCTCGGCTTCGAATGGGGCAACGGCGGAAAGACGTACGACCAATACGGAACCATCACCGCCGGTTTTACCTTCAAGAAGACCGGAAGTGGTGGCGGCTTCTCGTACATCGGAATTTACGGGTGGTCGACGAACCCTTGTGTCGAATGGTACATCGTGGATGACTCATTCGGCTCGATGCCGTTCACGCCTTATAATTCGGGCCAGAAGGGCTCTCCCACCATGATCGATGGTGAGAATTACAAGTTCTATTCGAACGGCACCAACGGGACGGGTGGCTCGCGCTGCAACGCCTCGAGTTGGACTCAGTTTTGGAGCATCCGCCAAAAAGCCCGTCAGTGTGGAACAATCACCATCTCCGACCACTTCAAGGGCTGGGACGCGGCCGGCATGAAGCTCGGCACGCTGCTGGAAGCCAAGATTCTGGTCGAAACGGGCGGCGGCAGCGGCAGCGTCGACTTCGCAGTCGCCAACCTCCAAAAGACTCAATGAACGCGCGGGGCACCTCGCTCGGCAACCCGTCGAGCGAGGCCCGGCACTCCGAGCGACGAAGGTACTCGTAGCGGCGCTGTCTCGCGCGCCCCGCCGCTGCTCGACTGGCTCTGGCTGAGCCGTCTTCGCCGCGAAAGCGCCGCCGTCGCGCGGCCTCGGCGGAGCCTCGTGCGATAAGTTACGCCCATGCCCGAGAACGCCGGCGCTGCGTCTCCGACGCGCCAAGAGCGGGAGCTCCAGATCGGAAGCTTCGTCGTCGGGCTCGTTTGCCTGATGGTGGAGCTTTTGCAGACCCGCATGCTGGCCTTCTTCCTCGGCAGCATCTCGAACTTCCTCGCCATCCCGGTGGCGCTTTTCGGGCTCGCGCTCGGCTCGCTACTCGTGCACCGCGAGCGAAAGGGGGACGCGCGCCGCTTGATCGCGACCCTGCAGGCGCTCGTGCTGCCGGTCCTTGCCGCCGCGTTCATCGGCTTCTTCGTCATCGCGAACGCGTTCTTCTCGGTCATCCACGTCTCGCTCGAGAATCCGTACGGAGACGCGGCGCGCCTGCTGGCCTACGCGGGCGTCTTCCTGCCGTCGTACGCGATCTTCGGCGCGCTCCTCGCCCTTTACTTCGACGCGGGCAAGGAGAGCATCGGGCGGCTCTACTGCTTCGACCTCGCGGGCGCGGCGTCGGGCTGTGTCCTCGCGCCGCTCGTGCTGACGTGGGCGGGGCTGCCGCCGGCGATCATGACGGTGCTTTTCGGCGCGCTCGTGCTCCTCTTCACGACGCCGCTTGCTCGCCGGCGGCTCGCGCTGGGCGCCGGCGCGGCGGGCTACTGCGCGGTCGCGCTGCTGGCTCACCGCGGCAGCGTGTTCGAGGAGCACCCGGACGCGGCGCACCTCGCGCGCTACGCGCTCGGCAGTTACGCTCGCAGGAACGTCGAGGAAGTGCGCGTGCGCTGGAACGACCTCGCGCGCACGAGCCTCTTGCGCGGCGCCGCCGATAACCCGAACGCCGGCGCAAACGCGTGGGGCATCGTTCAGGACGACGGAGTCAGCAACGTGCGGGTCGCGCGCTGGGATCCGGCGGACACACCTGCGGAGCTCTTGCCCTATAGTTTGCACCACGCGCTGCCCTTCGTCATGGGACACGAGCCCAAGCGCATGCTCGTGCTGTTCGCGGGTGTCGGGCGTGACATGGTCGAGCTCGACTGCCTGGCGCAGGGGAAGGCGGACATCACGGGCGTGGAGCTGAACCGCGACGTCGTCGACCTCTCCCGCGACCCACTGCTCGCCGGCATGAATCTGCGAGCCTTCCTCGCGCGGCCGAACATTCACCTCGTGGTGCGCGAAGGGCGCAATTTCCTCGACAACGATCGCGGGCGCTACGACCTCGTGTTCGTAGCCACGAACGGCTCGGTCAATGCCGAGCGCACCGGCGACACGCGGAAGTACCTCGACACCTACGAGGCGATGGCCTCGTACCTCGACCACCTGGCCCCGGGCCCGGACTCGATGATCGTATTCATGAACCAGCCCGTGCTGCAGAAGGCCGAGAGCCTGCGACTGCTCTTCGGCGAGCGCGGCCTCGGCGACGTCCGGAAGTCCGTTTTCGCTTTCGGTGCCCCCGAGACCCGCGGGCAAGACAGCATGCTCGTCAAACCGAGCGGGCTCACGCCCGACGAGATCACCGCCGTCGAACGCAAGGTCGCGTCCTGGCCCTACCCGCGAAGGGTGCTCTATTCGCCGTCGGGCGAGGGCGTGCCGGCTTTCGTGGATGCCGTCCTCGGACGTGCGCGCGAGCCGCTCGTTACGGACGATCGGCCGTTCGTGCACGAAGTGGCCTGGCGCGACTTCGAGCTCCTGCCGGCGAAGGCGCGCTTCATCGATCAACTCTATGCTTCGAGCTGGATCAAGGTCTTTACGATCTTGCTCTTCGGCGCAGTCGCGGTCGCGGTCATGGCCATCGTGGGACTCCGCAAGGAGCGCGAGCGTCGCGTGCCTTGGCCCTGGGTGCTCTACTTCTTCGTGGCCGGCGTTTCTTACATGTGCGTCGAGATCGGCCTCATCGCCAAGACGGAGCTGTTCCTCGGTAGCCCGCTCTACGCCGTGGCCGTGATCCTGGCGCTGTTCCTCGCCTCGAACGGTCTCGGCGCGTACCTGCAGGATCGCGTGCGCGTATTCCGCGGTCCGGCGACGCTCGTGTTGCCGGCCGTCGCCGCCATCGCGTGGGGTGTCCTCGCCACGCACCTGTGCAAAGCACGCATGCTTTCGCTGCCCTTGCCGCTCAAGCTCGGCTGCGTGGCGCTGTGCGTGCTGCCCGCCGGAACGTTCCTCGGGATGTTCTATCCTCTCGGGGTGCAGCGCGTCGTGGGCGCCGGACGCCGTGCGGCGGTGCCCGCGACCTATGCCGTCGCCACGCTGTCCTCGGTGTGGGGCTCATCGTGGGCGATGACGGCGATCACCAACTTGGGCTTTTCGGCCGTGATCCTGATTGGAGCCGCGGGCTATGGCCTGGCCGGCGCGCTGTACCTCCTCGCGCACCGCTTGGGCACCCCGAGCTCGCCGTGATCTATGCCGTGCCCACAATGTTGCAGCGCTGCCGCTCCGTTGTCGCAGATCGCGCTGACTCACACTGCGCGCGACGAGAAGAGATTTTAACCCAAACCGTGTAAGCGTCGACAGGCCATGAGAACAAGCGTCCTCTCATTCGGTGCGCTCGTCGTGCTGACTCTCTCGAATTGCACCGGCCCGGGTAACGGTACGGGTAGCGGCGGCACCACCAGTTCTGGAGGCACGACCACGACCGGCGGCGCCACCAGCTCGGGAGGCGCGACGACCAGCGGCGGCACGACCAGCTCCGGCGGCACGACCAGCTCCGGCGGCACGACCAGCTCCGGCGGCACGACGACCAGTGGCGGCACGACCAGCTCTGGCGGCACGACCGCGACGGGTGGTAGCACCACGACGACGGGTGGAACCGGGGCAACGGGCGGCACGAACTCGACCGGCGGTAGCGGCGCGAGTGGAGGCACCGGCGGCGGAACCGGCGGCGCAACCAACATGGGTGGCTCCGACAGCATGGGTGGCCGGCAAGCAAGCGGTGGGAGGACCGGCAGCGGGGGAGTGCCCGCGACCGGAGGAAGCGGCGCTGCTGCCGGCACCACGGCCTCCGCAGGGACCAGCGGAGGCGCCGGTACCGGCTCGACGGGCACGTATCAAGGGCCTTGCGACCTGCTCAGTGGCGGCTGCGCGGAAGCATACAGCGTCACGCGCGCGATGCGGGCGGGCTACACGGGGCCGCTCTTTCAGATTGGACTCGCCGCGGACAAGAACGCCAAGACGCTCGATATCGGTCAGACCGCGGCGCACATGGCGGACATGACGACATGGAGCGCCTACTGCGGCGGCGATCAGTCCAAATGCGTAATTTCGAAGATCTACGGCCAGGTCCACAGCGGCGCCAACGACCTCATGCCGGCGGTCTGGAACGCACCCTGGGGTCCGGACTGTAGCGCCGGCGGCTACACTTGCGCCTCGAAATTGACCATCGAGTCGGGCACGGGCTTGCCGATCCTCACGACGGTGACGCCGCAGGAATACGCGCTCTCGGGCGACGCGTTCGCGATGGGCGTCAATGGTGGGTCGAAGGCGATTGGCCTCATGTACAACGGCAAGCCGGTCGCCAACAATCACTACTGTTGCGGCGTCTTCGGTATCACTCACAAGTACAACGCGAACGACACCTTCGGCACGGACTTCATGCTCGCCCTGGCCTACGGCTGGAAGGACTCGAGCGGCTGCTGCATCGCGGTCAACTGCGGCGCGTCCAACAAGTACTGCGTGGGAGCGGAAGAGGAGGAGAACAACGACCTCTACGACTACGGCACGTCCCCCGTCGACAACGCGCTCGTCGTGACGCAGTTCGACCCGGGCGCGAATGCCGTCGTCACCTTCTTGAACGGCACCCAGGTGCTTTCGCATTCACCCCCGAAGGCGAACATCAACGCCGGCACGGCCGTCCACCTCGGCGGCGGCGGTGATCTGAGCGGACCGGATCCGGTCCTCATGCGCGAGGCGTTCATCACGAACGCGCTCTTGAGCGCGAGCGACGTGACGGCGATCAAGGCGAACGCCGTGGCCGCCTACCCCACGCTCAAATTCCCGTGAACGTCAGGGCGCCGCCTCCCGGGGCGGCGGCGCCTTTCGCTGGCGTGATGGTTCCGTCGCGCCGAAAAACTCTTTCCGTTCCGACGCTGGCGAGTCGCGATACGAAAGACGAATGGCTCAGTACTTCGCTCGATTCGCAGAGCGCATCTCCCATGCGCTTGGAACCCCCGCGGCATTCGTCTCCGCCCTCTTGACCGTCGTCCTTTGGGCGGCGTGCGGTCCCGCCTTCCATTACGGCGACAGTTGGCAGCTCACGATCAATACGGGCACGACCATCGTCACGTTTCTCATGGTGTTCCTGATCCAGAACACTCAGAACCGTGATGCGCGCGCCAACCGCTTGAAGTTGGACGAACTGCTGCGCGCCCTCGATTCCGCGCGAACGAGCATGGTCAACGTGGACGAGCTGACGGATGAACAGCTTCTCGCTCTCGAGCGCGAGTTCCGTCGTCTCGGTCGGACGCCGGGCGCCGGCGGCAGCAAGTAGGCACGCTCCAAGCCTTCGGTGCTTTCTTAGAGCGGCGCGCGGCGGCCGACCAGGAGTGAGACGACAGCCAGCACGAGGAAGACCAAGAATAGGATTTTCGCGATCCCGACGGCGCTCGCGGCGATTCCGCCGAATCCGAAGACCGCTGCGATGAGTGCGATGACGAAGAAAACGGCAGCCCAATGAAGCATTGACTCTTTCTTTCGCTGTGCGGCCCGAGCCGCGACCGATCCGGCATCAGCAGGAGTCATGCCGCCCGCGATTCCGGGGATTTTTCGCGCGGTCCCCGTGGCTGCGCGAGGCATTACGGAGCCCGGCGCGGCAGAGTGCCTCGTATTGCTGCGCTAGCTAACTGGCGCGCCGTTGTACGGACCGAAAGCAGGCGGCGGCGTGACAGTTCGCCGCGTTGAGCCTTTTCCCGGCCGCCCCATAACTGAGCAGTGACCGAGAGCAAGAGCTGGCAGGGTGTGCACGTCTGGACGTTGGGCCACTCGACGCGACCGCTCGAGGATTTCGTAGCGCTCCTCCAGTCGTTCGAGATCGGGGTGCTCGCGGACGTTCGGACCGTGCCGCGCTCGCGCAAAAATCCGCAGTTCAACACCGACGCGCTGCCGCGCTCGCTCGCGCCCTTGGGCATTGAGTACGCGCATCTCGGGCGCCTCGGCGGCCTCAGGCACGCAGGCAAGGATTCGCAAAACACGGGCTGGCGAAACGAGAGCTTTCGCGGTTACGCCGACTACCTGCTCACGCCGGATTTCGAGCTCGGACTCGGCGAGCTTCACACTCTCGCCGAGCGCGGGCGCGTGGCGATCATGTGTGCGGAGGCGGTGCCGTGGCGCTGCCATCGTTCGCTCGTTGCCGACGTGCTCACCGTGCGCGGCGCTGAGGTTTCGCACATCATGACGCCGTCGAAGGCGAACCGACACGTTCTCACGTCCTTCGCGAAGGTGGACGGCGAGCGGGTGACGTATCCGGGCGAAAGCTGAGGCCAGGCGGCTCGCTGAGGACGGCAGTCGACCTCCGCAGCGCCGATGCCTTCGCGGTCGTGGTGAATTCTAATGGCCCAGGCGGAAACGCTCGGGTAACCTCGCCTGGCTCATGAGCGAGCTCGACGAAGCGAGCGAGCTGCCCGCGCTTGCGAGCGTGCTGGACGCCGTAAAATCCGGCGTCCTTTTGTGGCACCGCGACGGGCGCCTGGCGTACGCGAACGGACGCGCCAACGAGCTCGCAAAGCGGCCGCTCGGCGCCGGCCTCACGCCGGGCGACGTGGTGGCTGCGTGCTCGCTCCGGACGTCCGACGGCGCGCCGTACCCGCCCGAGCGGTTGTTCGCGCTCGGAGTGCTCGCGGGCACGACGGTGCCCTTCGACGGCTGCGTCTGCCCGCTCGCGGGCCGCGTGTGCGCGCTCGAAGGTCGCACCACGCCCATCCTCGACACGGCCGGCAAGGTGCGGTGGGCCATCACCACTTTGTGTGACGTGACGGAAGCACGCCGCGTCGAGACGCTCGCGGCCGGCGAGGCGCGCGTTCTGGAAATGGTCGCGGCGAGCCGCCCACTCGGGGAGACGCTCGACCTCCTCGCTCGGCTGTTCGAGCGCGAAGCCGAGGGCATGCTCGCGACGATTTTACTGCTCCAGGCCGACGACACCGTGAAGACCGCGGCGGCGCCGAGCATGCCGCCGGAGTGGGCTCAGCACGTGGACGGCGAGCCCATCGGGCCCGATCGCGGCTCCTGCGGCGCCGCGGCGTATCTCAAAGAGCCCGTGATCGTGACGGATATCGCCACGGACCCGCGCTGGCGCATTTATCGGGAAGAGGCGCTGTCGTTCGGTTTGCGCGCGTGCTGGTCGACGCCGATTCTCGCTTCCGGCGGCGAGGTGCTCGGCACGTTCGCGTTCTATTATTCGGAGCCGCGCTCGCCGACGGCTTGGTTGCTCGCGCTCGCCGAGCGCGCGAGCCGTCTCGCGACGATCGCGATCGAGCAGCACCGCCGGCAAGCCGCCTTGGAGGAGAGTCGCCAGCACCTCTCGCTCGTCTACGATCACTCGGCCGACGTGCTCTATCAGCTGCGCGTCGAAAGCGTGGGTTATCGCTTCGTTTCGGTGAATCCGGCTTTCGCGGCGACCACGGGCCTCTCCGCCGAGGACGTGAACGGCAAGCTGGTTCAAGACGTGATTCCCGAACCGTCGTGTTCGCTCGTACTCTCGAAGTACGCGCAAGCGATCCGGGCTCGCGCCACGCTGCGCTGGGAGGAGGTGACGGAATATCCGACCGGCGTGCGGCGCGGCGACGTCGCGATCACGCCAGTGTTCGACGCCGAGGGTCACCCGAAGTATCTCGTCGGCTCCGTCCGCGACGTGACGACCCAACACCGCATGAACGCCGAGCTCGTGGAGCTCAGGGAACGCGAGCAGCTGCATACGATGCTCGACGTGGCTCCCACCGCCGTCGCCATCGTCCGTGAGAACCGCGTCCATTACGCCAACTCGCTCTTCACCGAGTTCTTCGGCCTGCGCGCGGGTGACGACTTCGGCGATCGCCGCGGCGAAGACGGGGACGGCGCCGGGCTCTGGTCGCTCTTGCAGGGCGGCGCGGGCGGGGAGTCGCTCGACGACGTGGAGACACGAGCGCTCGGGCCCGACGGGAGGCTCATCGATTTACGCGGCACCTTCCGGCAGGTGAGCTACGAAGGACGGCCGAGCACGCTCGCCTACCTCGTCGACGTGACGAAGCTCAAGAGCGCCAAAGACGAGGCCGAAGCCGCCACGCGCGCCAAGTCGCTGTTCTTGGCCAACATGAGCCACGAGATCCGCACGCCCATGAACGCGATCCTCGGCTACGCGCAGCTCTTGCATCGCGACCAATCCCTCACGGCCACGCAGAAGCGAAGCCTCGAGGTGATTCATTCGAGCGGGCAGCACCTGCTCACGCTGATCAACGACATCCTCGAGATGTCGAAAATCGAAGCGGGCCGCGCCACGCTTTCGGTCGAGCCGTTCGGGGTGGAAGCGCTGCTCCACGAGGTCGAACGCATGTTCGTCGGCTTGGCGCGCGAGAAGGGGCTCGCGCTGTCGGTCGAGCTCGTCGGGCCGCTGCCGGAGGCGCTCGAGGGCGACGCCGTCAAGGTGCGACAGGTCGTGATCAATCTCCTCAGCAACGCGCTGAAGTTCACCGAGCGCGGAGAAGTGCGGGTGCGAGCGAGCGCGACTCGGCGCGAGCCGCGACGCTACCGCGTCGGCATCAGCGTCGAAGATACGGGCCCCGGCATTCCGGAGCGCGACATCGAGCGCATTTTTCGGCCGTTCGATCAGGCGGACGCGGGGGCGCGCACGACCGGTACGGGGCTCGGCCTCGCCATCAGCTCGCATTTCGCGCGGCTGATGGGCGGAGCGATCGAGGTCGACAGCGTGGTCGGGGAGGGCAGCATCTTCACGTTCAGCTTCGAAGCGGAGCTCGCGCAGGAAGACGAGCTCGTCTCCGCGACCAACGGCGCGCTCGCGACGGGACTCGCAGCGGGTCGCGCCGTGCCCAAGGTGCTCGTGGTGGACGACGTCGCGACCAACCGCGAGCTCCTCGTCGATTTGCTTTCGCGCATCGGGTTCGAAGTGCGCGTCGCGGCAAGCGGCGCCGAAGCGATCGACGTTCACGACGCGTGGAGGCCCGAGCTCGTGCTGATGGACCTGCGCATGCCCGGCATGAGCGGACTCGAAGCGACCGCGCGGCTCCGCGCCGCCGGGTCCGAGGCGGTGATCATCGCGATCACGGCGAGCGGCCTCACCGACGCGGAGCCTCAGGCGCTCGCGGCGGGGGCCGACGCGTTCGTGCGAAAGCCGTATCGCGAGGCCGATTTGCTGGCAAAAATTGCCGCCACCTTGCAGATCGAATACGTCTACCCGAAGCACGACGTAGCCTCGGTGGCGAAAGGCGCGCGGCCCGAGGGCGGTCCTGGACTACGGGGCTTGCGCGCGCTCTTGCCGCCGGAGCTCGTGGAGGACCTGCGTGACGCCGCACGCAAGGCTCGTGCACAGCGCCTCAAGACTCTCGCTGAAAGGGTGCGCGCCTATTCCGAAGGGGGCGCGCGCGACATCGTCCTGCTCGCGGACAGCTTCCGCTACGACGAGCTGCTCGCTGCGCTCGGCCCGGACGCCCCATGACTCCGAACGCCAACATCCTGATCGTGGACGATACGCTCGAGAACTTGAGGTTGCTCGCCAGCATGTTGGGGCAACAAAACTACGAGGTGCGTCCGGTCACGAACGGGCGTCAGGCGCTGCTCGCCGTGGGGCAGGATCCGCCGGATCTGATCCTGCTCGACATCAGCATGCCGGAGATGGACGGCTACGAGGTCTGCTCGCGTCTGAAGCTCGACGCGAAGACCAAGGATATCCCCGTGATTTTCCTGACCGCGCTGAGCGACTTCGCGGACAAGGTCAAGGCGTTCGCGGCGGGCGGCGTCGATTTCATCACCAAGCCCTTCCAGCTCGAGGAGGTGCACGCTCGCGTGCGGACGCACCTCGCGCTGCGGCGTTCGGTGCGCGAGCTCGAGCAGAGCTACGCGCGGCTGCGAGAGCTCGAACAGCTTCGCGACGACCTCGTGCACATGATCGTGCACGACATGCGCTCGCCGCTGATGGTGCTCACGGGCCATTTGACGCTCCTCCGCCAAGACGGCGCCGGCTCGTGGAACGACGAGGCGGACCGCGATCTGCGCGCCGCCGTGCGCGCGGCCGAGGCCGTGCGCGGACTCGCCAACGATCTGCTCGACGTGAGTCGCCTCGAGCAGGGCAAGCTCGAGCTGAAGCGCCAGCGTTGCGAGCTCGCGGCGCTCCTGCGCGAGGTGGCGGGCGGCATCGGCGCGCTCGATCGCGAGCGAGCCCTCCGTATCGACGCCTCGGAAGCGGTGGTCGTGACTTGTGACGTCGGGCTCGTCCGCCGCGTCGTCGAGAACCTCCTGAACAACGCGGTCAAGCACACGCCCGCCGGCGCGGGTATCGAGATCGCGCTGACGGCGGCGGACGGTCGCGTGCGCGTCGCGATTTCGGACGAGGGGCCCGGCGTGCCGGTCGATATGCGCGAAAAGGTGTTCGAGAAGTTCGGCGCCGTGACGACGCGTCGCGACAAGCGTTATCACTCGGCCGGCCTCGGTCTCGCGTTTTGCAAGTACGCGATCGACGCGCACGGCGGTGCGATCGGCATCGACGACCACGCGCCGACGGGCGCTACGTTTTGGTTCGAGCTTCAGGCGTGACCAGGCGGGACAGCGTTTCGAGCTCGAGATGACGCGCGAGCTGCGAGAGCTCCGCGACGGCGCGCGGGTGCCCGGTCGCCGAAGCTGCGAGGATGGCCGGCACGCGCGCTACGTAACCGAGCTCGAGCGCCTGGCGCAGCGCGCCCACGACTTCGGGGCCGAGCGATTGCACTTCGTCGCGCGTGAGCGGCGGAGCCGGGGGCGGCGTCGAGCGATGGGGGCGGCGGTGGAGCGTGAGTCCGAGGTGGCGCTCGACGGCGTCCCAAATTTCCGACTCGCGAAAGGGCTTGGCGATGAAGGCATTGCCGCCTCCGGCCAACACTTCGGCGCGGTCCTCCTGGAACACCGACGCGCTCAGCATCACGATCGGCACGGTCGAGCCGCCCGCGGTCGCGCGGATCCGGCGCGTCGCTTCCACACCGTCGACGCCGGGCATCTTCACGTCCATCAGCACGAGGTCGGGCATCACGGCCGAGAAGCATTCCAAGGCGCTCGCTCCGTCCCGCGCTTCCGTCACGAGGATCCCGACCTTGCTCAAGATCTCGTGGAGGAGCGCGCGATTGTCGCGCTCGTCGTCCACGACCAGGATGCGGACGGGTGCGCCGCGCTCGCCGATGCCGAGGACGGCGCCCACGGGCTCCCGCTCCGTCGCGACGTCCTCGGCCGAGCAGCGCTCGAACGGCAGCGTCAGCGCGAACGTCGTCCCTGCACCGAGCCTGCTCTCCACCTCGAGCTCACCGCCCATCAAGCGCGCGAAATCCCGGCTGATTGCTGCGCCGAGCCCGGTGCCCGTCTGCGCGACCACGCCGCTTTTCGTCTGCGCGAACGGTTCGAACACGTTCGCGAGCTCGTCGTCCGCGATGCCGAGGCCCGTGTCTTCGACTTCGAAACGCGCCCCCGTGCGTCCGTCCGCGAGCGGCGCGAGCCGCAGCACGACGCCGCCTTCGGCCGTGAACTTCGCCGCGTTGCCGAGCAGGTTCAAGAGGATTTGCTTGAGCTTCGCGGCGTCCGTGCGCACGAAGCGCGGCACCGCCTCGAGTCCTTCGACGTGAAACGCGACGCCCTTCTCCGTCATCCAGCGCCGGACGGTGGCGTCGACGCCGCGGACGAGCGCGACGAGATCCGTCGGAGCGAGCGTCGCTTCCATGCGCCCGGCCTCGATCTTCGAGAGCGCGAGGACGTTGTTGATGAGCTCGAGCAGGTGATAGCCGTTCGCCATGATCTTGGCGACGCGCGCGCGGTTCTCGGGCGTGAGCTCCGCGTCGCGCTCCACGAGCTGGCCGAAGCCCAAAATCGCGTTCATCGGCGTGCGGATTTCATGCGAAATGTTCGCGAGAAACGTGGATTTGGCGCGGTTCGCCGCGTCGGCCTCGTCCCTCGCTTGCTCGAGCGCGAGCGTGCGTTGCCGCACGAGCTCTTCCAGGCGGAGCTCGCTCTTGCGCACGCGTGACTCGCTGGCTTTGAGCTCGAGCTCCGTGTCCTTGCGTGTTTCGACCTCCTTCTTCAGCGTCGCGAAGGAGCGCGCGAGCTCGTCGGCCATGTCGTTGAAAGAGCGCGCGAGCGAGTCGAGCTCGGCGAGGTGGCTGCTCGGGACGCGCGTCGCGAGATCGCCCAGGGCGAGCGTGCGTGTGGCGCGCGCGGTGCGGCCGAGCGGCCCCGTCACGTTGGACGCGATCGTCCCCGCCACGCCGAGCGCGAGTAACAGCGCGACCGCGAAGACGAGCGCCGAGCGGCTGTGGCCCGCGCGGATGCCGGCGAAATAGTAGGCTTCGGGCAGCACCGTCACGACCGCCCAATCGGCGTGCCCCCCGGCGCGGTCGGCGTACGGTGCCGCGAGCGCGAGCCAGGTTTCGCGCGCGAGCGGCCGCGCGGTGATGTGAGCGAAGCTGAACTCGAGCGGCCCAGCCAGGCTCGCGGGGGAGCCGCTGCGTTCGAGCAGGTTCTTGCGTGCCGCGGCGATGATCGCGTCGTTCGTGCGGGACTCGGCGACGTAGCGACCGGCGCCGTCGAGCACGAACGCCCGCCCGTCCTTGGAGAGGGGAAGCTCGGAGAGCAATCGGTCGAGGTCGCCGCGCGCCGGCGCCGCGCCGCGTTCGCCGCGTGCGGTCAAATACTCGTCGAGTCTGAGGCTGATGTTCTCCGATACCTCTTCGTGCAAGCGGGTCGCGAGCTTCGTGGCGTCGTCCTCGGCGCTCGTGAGCGTCACGTACGCCGCCGCCGCGACCATCACGAGCACGAGACCGATGAAGGGCGCCAGGATGAAGAGCCGGATCGGCATGCCGCGCGTCGGACCGATCGACGCGCTCTGCTCGCCCTGCCACCCCGATTCCCACACCCGGTCGGCGCCGAGCGGTGCCTCGCGCACATGCTCCGGAATTTCGGCCCAAAACAGCCCGACCCGGCGCGCGAGCGGCAACGCGCCGAGCATCGCGAGCGGTGCGACCACCCAAGTGACGGCGGTCGTGAAGAGCAGCGCCGGCGTGATGGTGCGATACGAAATCTCGGGCGTGAACTTGTCGGCGCACACGTAGCCCCAGAGGATCGGCTCCGTGACCATGAAGAGCGCGACGAACACGGCGTAGAGTCCCCAGGTGCGAGCGCGCCGGAAGTCGGGGCTTTTGCCGAAGAGCTCGTAAGCGATCCAGAAGCACGCCGGGTTGATGAAGTAGCCGGCGA
Organism: Polyangiaceae bacterium; assembly: GCA_025936045.1. Taxonomy (GTDB): domain Bacteria; phylum Myxococcota_A; class Polyangia; order Polyangiales; family Polyangiaceae; genus PMG-095. The sequence goes on from JAICUB010000038.1 coordinate 15,832, forward strand.
GCCAATCGAGCAAGAAATCGGGCGGGACCCCTTCGACCAGATCCGAGACGCCGTACGCGAACGGGACCGTGATCAGCGCGGGATAGCCGAAGCACAGGATGCAAACGAAGACGGCGAGGTCCTTCAAGGACTCGAACGTCTGTGCGCCGGGCACGAGCACGACGAAGGAGCCGAGATAGCCGCTCGCCGTGACGAGCAGAAACGTGAGCGGCATGCTCCAGAGCGCGCGGGCGTCCCAATTCTGCCGCTGGCGACCGAAACGCCAGCTGCCGCCGACCCGGAACGTGAAGCCGCCGAAGGCACAAATCGCCAGGGCGGCGCCGAAGAGGTACGTGAGCCGGCCCCAGACCTCGAGAAACGGCGCGGGGAGGGCGCTTACCGCCGCCTCGAGCCAACGGATGATCCCGGCCATCATCACGACGACATCCGCGGACGATATCCGCTCGACCCAAGAAGGGAAAGAGACACGTGCCGCAAAAAGCCCCGCCGCCGTTGCGCCGAAATGGCTCGCGCGTGGCCGCTTTGCGCGGGGCGCCTGGCGTCCACGACCGAAACAAAGCGCCGTTCCCGCGGATAACGTCAGTCCGAGCGCTTGGGCTGGCTGCTCCCGTCGCCTCGCACGCGACGTGCAAGAGAAGAAGCCAACTACCGTGAGCTTCTCCACGCTGACCGAAGTTTCCTTGGTCCCGCTCACCGAACCGGCCGAGCTCGGTGAGGCGGATGGTTTTGGCAGCGATCAGATGCCGGCCCTCGGCGAGGTCGTCGCCGGCACCTATCGGGTAGAGGCGATGATCGGGGGCGGCGCCATGGGCGTCGTGCTGCGCGCCTTCGACCAAAAGCTCGGGCGCAACGTGGCGCTGAAGCTGATTCGCCCGAACCTGTTGTCGCCCGGGTTTCGCTCGCTATTTCAGCAGGAAGCGCACGCGATGGCGCTCGTGAGCCATCCGAACGTCGTGACCATCTACTCGTTCGGGGAGCACGGCGGCGCCCCCTATTTCGCGATGGAGCTCGTCGACGGCAAAACGCTCGATCGCTTCGTCGACGAAGCGGGCGGCCTGCTCGAGCTCGACGACGCGCTCCGCCTCCTCGAACAGGCGTGCCGCGGCCTTTCCGCGATTCACGACGCGGGCACGGTGCACCGCGACATCAAGCCGGGCAATTTGCTCATCGATCGCGAAGCGCGTCTCCGCATCGGCGACCTCGGGCTCGCCGCTTCCTATCGCGATGAGCGAACGAGGCGTGAGGTGGTCGGTACCCCCGGCTTCATGGCGCCCGAGATCCTGCACGGGCAAGGCGACGCGACGCCGCTCAGCGACCTCTACTCGCTCGCGTGCGTGGCCTACGAGCTCATCACCGGTAGGCCGCCCTTTCAGGCCAGGCAGGGCGTCACGCTGACGGCGCTCCACCTGGTCGAGCCGGTGCCGCGCCCTACCGCGCTGCGCGCCGGCTTACCCCCGGCGTTCGACGACGTGCTCGTGCGCGCGCTCGCCAAGGTGCCGGAAGAGCGCACGGCGAGCGTCGAAGCATTTCGGCGCGAGCTCTTCGCGGCGAAGCGACGGGCGTTCGAGCCGGCGCGCATTCTCGTCGTCGAGGATGACCCGGATCAGCGTGAAATCCTCGAGCTTGCGCTCGGTGCCGAGTTCGAGGGCGCCGAAATCGAATGCGTCGCCGACGGCGCGGAAGCGCTGGCAGCGTTCGAGCGCAAGCCCGCGACCGTCGTGATCTCGGATCTACAGATGCCGGACGTCGACGGCGCGAGCCTCACGCGTCGCCTGCGCTCGCGGGCCGACGCGCGCGCCGTGCCGATCATCGTGCTCACGGCGACGGGCGGGCCGGAAGAGTGGCGGAAGCTCGCTTCGATCGGCGCCGATCGCTTCGTCGTCAAGCCCGTCAACGTCGGCGACCTCGTGAGCACGATCCGCCGAGCCGTGCGGGAGCGCGCGCGGGGTGCGCCTACTCCGTGACGAGCCCGATCTTGGCGTCGTAACGCAGGTGCCCGTATTCGGGGTCGTCGAACTCGATGCTGTAATCGTTCGGCGCCTTGATGAGCACCGACGTTTGGCCGCGCCAGAGCGGGCGAGCGCCCTTTTGCTTGCCGAGCTTCACGCGTACCGCGTCGTTCCCTTCCGCCACGAGCTCGACCGGACCGACCGATACTTCGCGAAGCGCGGAGCCGCTCCGCTTGTAGATCAGGAGCTGTACGGATTTTTCCCAGTCTTTCTTGTCGTCGGGGCCGCGTTTGAAGCGGATCACGTCGCCTTGAAAGGCCTCGCGCGCTTTGTCCTCACAGGCGTGGGCTCGCTCGGGATCCTTGTCCTTGCCGCAGCTTTCTACCGCGCGCTGCTTTGCGTCCGAGTTCGCGTAGTCGATGAGAAACGCGGCGTCGCGCGCCGTCATGATGTCGATCGCCTTTTGCGAACGCCCGGGGCCGTTCTCCTCGGCGGGGGCCGGCGTGGGTGCGGGCGGCGGCGGGGGTGCTGACGCGACCGGCGGCGCTGGAGCGGTCGCCGGCGGCGGCGCGCTCGCGACGGGTGGCGACGCGGGAGCTACCGGTGCGGCGCTCGGCGCGGCTGGTGCTTGCGCGGGCGGCGGCGAGCCGCACGCCGCGAGCAGGAGCGCGACTGCGGGACCCCCCAAAAAACTCGAACGGAACGAGAGGCTCTGGCGCATGCGCCGCGAGCATAGTCCGAGCCGGCGCCGCGGCGCTAAATTCGCGCGCTCGCGGCGAGCGGGTGACTTGCAGGTGCCGCTTCGATGTCACCGGCGCGGATCAGCGCGGCGGACACCTCGGCATAAGCCGAAACCCAGGCCGCGCGGATCTCGCTCGTGAACTCGTAGCCCAGCACCTGCGCGAGCGTGAAGAGCAGCGCGTCTCCGACGGAGTCGAAGTGCGCGCGCTGCACGCCGTAACTCTGGTGGCTCTGGCCGAGGCTCGCGAGGTAGCTCTTGGGGTCGACTCCAATGCGATAAAAGTCCACGATCTGCGCGAGGGAGCTCATGAGCTTCCGCTTCTGCGACTCGAGGTCGGACTGAAACAGCGGGCGCAGCTCGGGTGCCGTCATGAAGAGCCGCGCGTAAAAAATCGTTGCGGCCTCGGTCCTGTTCGCGCTGACCCGCGCAAAGCTCGCAGCCAGAAGCTCAATCGTGCTCGCGTTCATGGTCGTGTGCGACCCGTGCAGGCGGCTCGCACGCACCCATACGGCTACCGCCGCCGGCAACTTAATTGCGACCGCACGCGCGCGAAAAACGAGAGCAAAAGCGTGGCAGTGGGCGCGTCCCCGCGAGCCTTCGGCCGCCGTACGCCGCCGTACGCTTCGCGTCAGCGCCCGCCGCTCACGTCGAGGACCGCTCCCGTCGTGAATGCGGCTTCGGCCGAAGCGAGCCACAGGATAGCGAACGCGACCTCCTCGGCCGTCCCGACCCGCTGCACGGGAATGGTGCTGGCCAGGCGCGTCGTACGTCCCGGATCGCCGGCGCGCGCGTGAAAATCGGTGTCGATGATGCCGGGCCGCACGGCGTTCACACGAATGCCTTCGCTCGCGACTTCTCGTGCGAGCCCGAGCGTGAACGTATCGACGGCGCCTTTCGACGCCGCGTAATCGACGTACTCAGCGGGTGAACCGAGGCGCGACGCGGCCGACGAAAGATTGACGATACTGCCGCCCGCTCCGCCGTGCCGCGTCGACATGCGCCGCACCGCTTCACGCGCGCAGAGCAGCGTGCCGAGCACGTTCACGGCGAGCACCTCTTGCATGCGCGCCGCGGACATGTCCTCGAGCCGCGCTTGGGCGTGCGCGAGCCCGGCGCTGTTCACGAGGACGTTCGGCGCGCCGAGCTCGCGCTCCACGGTTTCGAAGCAGCGCACGACGCTCGTTTCGAGCCGCACGTCGACTTGGACCGCGCCGGCGCGGCCGCCGCGCTCGCGAATCGACGCGACGACCGCTTCGGCGCGAGCGGCGTTCGCGCGATATCCGACCGCGACCGCGTAGCCGCGCTCGCCCGCAAGCAGCGCCGTCGCCGCGCCGATTCCGCTGCTTCCGCCGGTGATGACGATGACGTTCGACATCTTCGCTTCGTGCTCGCGTAAAGCGACGAGGGCGCGACCGCAACGCAAGGTTCGCATTTCTGCCTGCGACGGACCGCGCGGCCCCTCGAGCCCCGACAAATCCACGTCGAATGGGGGTCGCGGCTCGTCGTCCTACGCTTGAATGGCCGGCGAGCTTCCGACGCAGCGCGCCTTGCGCTCCGGCGTGAAGGTCGGCGAGATTGCGAGCGGTGAGCACGCCCGCGCCGCGCACCGCGCTCGAGGACGTCTTTCGCGTCGAGTTTCCGAAGCTCGTCGCCGGGCTCACGCGCATGTTGCGCGACGTGGGGCTCGCCGAGGAGCTCGCGCAGGATGCGCTCGTGGCGGCGCTCGAGCATTGGCCGCGCGAGGGGACGCCCGAGAAGCCGGGTGCGTGGCTGATGGCGACGGCGAAGCGCCGCGCGATCGACGTGCTCCGGCGCGACAAACGCGTGGAGCGCGATCACGCGCTGCTCGGTCGCGAGCAGGACGAGCTCGGGGCGGCGCGCGCGCGCGAGCTCGAAACGGCCGCGGATGACGTGATCGGCGACGATCTCTTGCGGCTCGTGTTCATCGCGTGCCACCCGCTTTTATCGACGGAAGCGCGCGTGGCGCTCACGTTGCGGCTGCTCGGCGGGCTCACGACGGAGGAGATTGCGCGCGCGTTTTTGGTACCTGAACCGACGATCGCGCAGCGCATCGTGCGCGCGAAGCGGACGCTCGCGGACGCGGCCGTGCCGTTCGAGGTGCCGCGCGGCGACGAGCTCGCGCCGCGGCTCGCGTCGGTGCTCGAGGTCGTTTATCTCGTGTTCAACGAGGGTTATGCGGCGACGAGCGGCGACGACTGGATGCGGCCGCACCTCTGCGAAGACGCGCAACGGCTCGGGATGACGCTCGCCGGGCTCGCTCCCGACGAGCCCGAGGTGTTCGGCCTGCTCGCGTTGATGGATATCCAGGCGTCGCGCGCGAAAGCTCGCGTTTCGGCCGAAGGAGAGCCGATTTTGCTGCTCGAGCAGAACCGCGAGCTCTGGGATCACGTGCTCATCGCGCGCGGCCTCGCGGCGCTGGATCGCGCGTTGAGCCTGACGCTCGAACCGGGACCCTACGTGCTGCAGGCGGCGCTCGCGGCGTGCCACGCGCGGGCACGTGCGGCGGCGGACACGGATTGGCGCCGCATCGTCGTGCTCTACGGCGAGCTCCTGCGCGAGACGCCCTCGCCGATCGTGGAGCTCAATCGTGCGGTCGCCATCTCGATGGCCGAGGGTGCGGCAGCGGCGTTGCCGCTCGTGGACGCGCTCCGAGCGGAGCCGGTGCTTGCCGGGTATCACCTGTTGCCGGCGGTGCGCGGCGATCTGCTCGCGAAGCTCGGGCGCTTCGGCGAGGCGCGTGCGGAGCTCGAGCGCGCCGCTGCGATGACCAAAAATGCGCGAGAAAAGCGGCTTTTGTTGGAGAAGGCTGCCGCGCTCGTGTGGCGCAATTAGGGCGAACGTGTGTGCGGGGCGGAGAAATCCCCACACTGTGCGCAAGGTGGACGCGGCTCGGGACGGGCTGCGTTTCGTGCCCATGAAGTATCGGTACTCGGCGACGCTTTCGCGTACCTCACGCTCGGCACGCGCAGCGTGACGGCTCTGAGGCCTCTCGCGGAGCACGTTGAAGCAACGCTTACCGAAGCGATTTTGAACCGAAATGTGGGTGTTCTACATGCACGTAGGCCGCGAGAATTTGTGGGTGTCTCGTGTTGAGCACGCAGAGCGTCCGAGCTAGGATCCCGAGTCGAGCATGCGGAAAAACTTTGCTTCGCGGGCCATGGGTCTCTTGCCGTTCTTCCTCGTGCTCGGGCCGAGCTGTTCGCTCGTTTACGATCTGAGTCCGGACCAGTGCGGGACGAACGACGACTGCGCGCACTTCGGTCCGGGGATGGTGTGCAATACGGGCATTTGCGCGTGCGGCAACAAGGCGTTGTGCGGCGCCGGCGGTAGCGGCGCCACGGGCGGCACGGGTGGTGACGGCGGCACGCTCTTCGGGGGCACCGGCGGTACCGACGGCGGTACGGGCGGTACGCTGACGGGCGGCACGGGCGGCGATGCGGGGAGTCCGCCTGAAGTGGGGGGTTCGTCGGCCGTGGGCGGCAGCGGCGGCAGCACGGGTGGGAAAGGCGGCTCCGGCGGCAAAGGCGGCAAAGGCGGAGCGAGCGGAACCGGCAACACCGGTAATGAAGCCGGTGCCGCCGGCATGACGCAGGGCCCCGAGTGCGTGACGCACAAGGACTGCTTCACGCTTTACCCCGATGATTCTTCGGCGAATCCGCGAGCGTGCGTGGACGGTACCTGCGTACCACTGAAGAGTCCCGACTGTCCGGTCGTCTTGCCGACTTACGACAACGGCCAGTGGAACGCCCTCACGTCGACGGACGCGATCATCCTCGGCGGGTTCGCTCCGTTGAACGGGCTTTCGCTCGACGTCATTGGTCGCAACTACGACCTCGCGCTGGATGAGCTTTCGCACACGACTGGAGGAGTGTGGTCTGGCACGACCCGCCGGCACGAGCTCGTGATGGTGGTCTGTTACGACTTCTACGACACTCAGGCCCAACTGCTGCCGCCGGCGCAGCACCTGATCAACGAGCTGCAGGTTCCCGGAATAGTGGCCGCGCTCCGGCTGCAAGATCAGCGCTACGTCTGGGATAACGTTGCCAGAGACGCAGGCACCTTCATGATGATGTCGCTTTATTCCGACAATGCGCTCATGAACGAGCCGGACAGCGGCCTCATCTGGAACATGCTTTCCGGCGCAGACGCACTTTCAGTGACGTACCAGCCGCTCATCGACATGACCATCGACCACTTGCGCCTGAACGGAGTGCTCGGCTCGACCGATCCGGTCAAGATTGCGCACATCGAGGCAACGGACGAGCCGTTCCTCGCCGACACCGCCAACTACATCGAAGCAAACGTGCAATTCAACGGTCAATCGGTGGCCGACAACCTGTCCGCCGGTGACTACGACGCCGTCTCGGTCCTCTCGTCCTACGCGGATCCCACGGACCAGCAGGGTACGCAGGCTACTGCAGCGACCGAGATCCTCTCCTTCAAGCCTCAGATCGTGCTCGGCACGAGCGTGGCCGACCTCGTCACCACCATCCTGCCCTATGTCGAGAACAATTGGGATGACTCGACCCCCCGGCCTTTCTACATCCTCGATGCCCTGGAGGGCAGCGAGAACGAGCTCAAGGCGTTCATGCAGGCTGACCACTCGGCGTCTCACAGCGCGACGCCGCTCTACAAGCGGGTTCTCGGTCTCAACTGGCCCTCGGCCGCCGACCAAACGTTGAATAACCTCTATCAGGCTCGCTACAAGAAGAAGTACGTAACGGCGGCTCCGGGGTACGAGAACTACTACGACTCGGCGTATTACCTCATGTACGGTGTCGCGGCCGCACGACTTCCGCTGACGGGTGTGGGTATTACGAAGGGCTTGCTGCGGGTGACGAGCCTCTTGTCCGGCACGCCCGTCGTCGACGTGGGGCCGGGCACGGACATGGATACGTACATCACGCAACTGAACATGTCTGCTTCTTCGAAGATAGAGCTTGTCGGAGCCATGGGCCCCCCCGCTTGGGACGATGTCGGCACGCGTCAGGACCCGGGGAGCGTTTGGTGCGTGAACCCGGGCGGCACCTACTACTTCGATCAATTGCGCTACGACGCGGGGCCGCCGGCCAAACTGACCGGCAAGATCGACCCGGTCAACTGCTTCACCTTCGACGGGATGCAGTGAAGCGCACCGTCATTGCCGTAAGCTGCCTTTGCCTCGCCGGCAGCGTGCTCGGCTGCACGGATGGCCGAATGCCTGCCGGCGCCGGGCAGGAGCAAAGTGGTATCGTCGGCGGAACTCCGTCGGTTGCAGCGGACGACGCGGTCGTCGCGCTAGTTGGCGGCCCTGACTCCTGCAGCGGCCTGCTGATCGCTCCTGATATCGTGCTGACGGCGCTCCACTGTGTAACCGAGTTCGATCTGAGCAAGTCCTTCAACTGCAAACCAGACGGGTCTCTGGACCCACGCTCCCGAGGTGGAAACTTCGGCGCCCCTTACGATCCTAGCAGCATCTACGTGGTGTCCGGAGTCATAGCGGGCACCACGAAGACATATGCCAAAGCCGTGTACGGGACGAACTCGCCGCAGATCTGTCGCGACGATATTGCCGTCGTCGTACTCGAGAGTCCGGTGGACATCGGGGGTGCGGCCCTGCCGTCCTTGCGCTTCACGCGCTCGACGAAGGCCGGTGAAGCCGTACGAGCGATCGGGTACGGCGGAACCGAAACGGGCGACCCGGGACGGCACGAGCGCGACGGCATGTCGATTCTGGGAGTCGGCGCTCCGAATTCCGCGATTCCAGGCGATCCTGGGGTCGCTCCTCGAACGTTGATGACCGGGGAGGGCCCGTGCCAAGGGGACTCGGGTGGCCCTCTGTTTTCGGAAGCCACGGGCGCCGAAGTCGGCGTTTATTCCTTGATCAGTGCCCCAAGCTGCATGGGCTCCGACGTGAGGAACACCTACACTCAGGTCGCTCCCTACGAGTCGCTGATTCGCGACGCGTTCGCGACCGTCGGCGAAGAGCCTCTGGTGGAAGTCGCTCCCGACACGGGGGCGGGCGGCGAAGGCGGCGTGAACGGTCAAGCCGGCGACCCCGGTACCGCCGGCGTGCCGGGTGAGGGCGCGGCGCCCAACGGGACGGGAGGCAGCGGCGGAGGGACGGCTGTCGGCGGCAGCGGCGGCTCGGGTGCAGTCGCCGGCTCCATGGCGAACGGCACGGGTGGCGGGACGTCCAACGGTGACGACACGGGGGACGCGGGGGCCGAGAGCACGGGCAGCGGCTCACGCCATGATCCGACCTGCACCTGCCGAACAGGGCGCTCGAGCGGCGCGACACCGTGGTCGTCGCTCGGTCTTGCGCTCGCTGGCTTGAGCTTGATGCGCCGGCGCTTCCGGCGCTGAGTCGCGTGGCGATGACCGAGTGCTGTTGAGGGAGTACTTTCCCCCGGGGTGCTGGGCATTCGAGGATAGGGGGGGCTCCGTCGTGGTGGCGAGCGTGCTTGGGTGCGCGAGCTACGAAGCAGCGCCGACGGAGCATGAGTCGTCTGCGGTGGTCGGCGGTTCGCGCGGCGGCGACGCTCGCGCTGAGCGTCGGACTTCGCCTCACCCTACCGGGTGATGGACGGCGTTGTACCACATGGCCCCCAAACAGCCGAAAGCGGGCGCACCCCGGAGGGCGGCCCGCTTTCGTTGAACTCACAGAGTTTCGGTTCTTGCCCCGATGTAGCTTACATCGCCGTGCAGTAGTAGGTGCTTCTCTGGAGCGGCTTGTTGTTCTTGAGGACACCGCTGGTGATGTTTTGCGCGGTGCAGACGCAGGGTTGACCGTTGAGGTTCACGTCCGGGCTGTAGACGTTGCAGTTGTCGCCCGCGCCAGGGGTCTGGCCAGGGGGGTTAAGGTTACCACCCGGGTCGATGGAGACGGTGCTCGCCGTGCCCTGGAACGCGATGTACGGGTTCGCACCGTTACCGGTCGTCCAAATGAGCGCATTCGCCAGCTGGTTGACCTGCGCCGCAGTAAGCGCCGCGCCACCGGGGGCGCTCACCGGATGCGTGAAGAGCGTCATGCAGGGGCCGGGAGAAATGGTCGGCTGAACGTACGTGCCGTTCTGGTAGTCGAACACGTGCGCGACGAAGGGGCACTGCCTGTTCTGCTGGCACGTCTTCTGGTTGCCGAAGCCGGTGACGACGCGCGACGCGAACGACCAGGAGCTCACCTTCGTGCCGTCGATCACGACCTGTTGGTCCATGGTCGAGTCTTGGACGGCGAGAATGTTCTGGGTCTCCGGGCAGCCGCTGCCGCCGCAGGCCTGCAGGCCCGCGCTGGTGAGCTTGAGCACCTGCTGGTTGTTGCTGCCGGTGCCGACGTAGAAGTCGGTCGTGATCTGCCAGCGGTGGAGCTCATGCGTGATCGCTTCGGCGAGTACGGCAATGGCAGCGTTGGTGCCTTCGGGGTTAGTGCAAGACGCTGCGATGTCTTCGCCGGTCGTCGTTTCCGACGGGGCGCCCGTATCGACGGCACAACCTGCGAAAGCCATGGCGGCAGCAGTGATAACTAGGGGAGCAAACTTTTTCATTCTGATGATCTCCTCAGTGAGTTCGGGGAGTCCTTTTGCAGGTGCCGTGCCGAACTCACTCGCGCGCTTGCCTACACGTAGGTATTTCGGCGCTTTTTTGGAGGTCACGTGAATGAGCGCAGTGCGCGCGCGAAAACCCCGAGAAATCTGCGGTTTGGTGCTGTGCGCACGACGCGGCCGCACACCGAACGACGGCGACGTCCGAGGTGCGAGGCAGTGAGTGACTGCGGGTGCACAACACGGCGTCAAATGCACAACTCGCACGCTCGACATGTGCACGCCCCGAAAATGGACACTTCCAACGGGCCATCGCCCGCGAGGAATAAGAGAGCGCGCGAGAAATTCGTGCCGTGACGAATGAGCGCGTCCGGAGCGTGTTTTGTTGCTGTTTCGACGCGCGCGTCTCGGTCGTCTCAGCCTGTGCTTCGGATCGACACGCGGGCTCCTCGCTAGAAAGAGGCGACTCGACCCCACCTATCGGGTGGGGTGCTGTGAGGCAGAATGGGGGGAGGTCGCAGGTGCTCGCCCCTACACCTACATCCGGAGCTGTCTCTCTATCTTGTCCGGGGAGAAGAATCTTGCCTGCATGCGCGTGGGGGGCTAGGCTCCCCGGCACCATGGGCCATCGTTCTATAACCGTTGCTTTAATCCTGGGCTTGGTCTCGCTTCCGCTCGCTTGCGGGGACGACGACGACAACAACAACTCCACCAGCGGCGGCAGCGCCGGCAAGGGTGGCTCGAGCTCTGCTGGTAAGGCGGGCTCGGGCAAGGGTGGCAGCAGCGGTGCTGCGACCGCCGGCAAGGGCGGCTCTGGCGCCACCGGCGGCAAGGGTGGCTCCGCGGGCGGCGGCACGGGTGGCGCGACCGGCGGCACCGGCGGCTCCGTGGGCGGCACCGGCGGTTCGACCGGTGGCAAGGGTGGCTCGGGCGGCACCGGTGGCGGCGTGGGCGGCACGGGCGGTTCGACCGGCGGCAACGCCGGCGCCGGCGCAGGCGGCGAGCAGAACGGCGGCGCGGGCGCCGGTGGCGACACCGCGAACGGTGGTCAGAACCCGGGTGGGAGCGGCGGCGAAGGCGGCGCCACCGAGCCGACGCCGGACGAAGTCCGGCTCACTCGCGCGACGAACATCTGCAACAAGCCCGGCTATGTCACCACGAGCTCCGGTCCGGTCGCTTGCACGGGCGATGCCTCGTACTGCATCGGGCTGCTTACCGGAGCCGCTGAAAACGTCTCGCAGGACTGTGTCGACACGTTCGATGCGTTTCTCGCCTGCGCCGTGAGCGCGCCCGCGAACGAGTTCTACTGTTACGACGGCAACGACTATCCGAACACGATCCAAGTCGATCGCGTTGGTAGCATGAGCTGTGCGGCCGAATACACTGCGTGGAATAACTGCACGTAAGCGTTTAGCTCCGGTCTGACCGGTTCACGAGCCAGGCGCCACGGGCGCCTGGCTCGCTTCGTTGTGCGCAGCACCTGTAGGTCAGCCTCCACGGTTATTCGTGCTGCGCGCCCGCTGCCCGGACGCCGACCGCTTGCGCAAACCGCTCGAGATCTGCACGTCCAATCGCTGCGGCCTCAGGTTGAAGCTCACGATTTTGTGCTCGATACACGGTGCTGGCGGTAACGCCTCTGCTCGCCCTCGCGTCGGCGAAGTGAGAATACGCGGCCGGCTCAAAACGCCGTCCCGACGTCGTCCTCACGCTCTGTTGCGCTGAGGACGGACGAGTGAGATTTAAGAATGGCTGGGAACACATGAGGGTTTTCTTCGGATTGATCGGGGGCATTGCGTCTTTGTTGGGGTGTGCCGCCGGCTGCGCGGTCGCCACTTCGAGCTCCGAGCCTCTTGGTCGGGACGCTGCAGCGGTGTGCTCCATGCCCGATGCGACGACGATCGCTGTCGCCGAGCTCGCCGTCACGGTTGGGTTCGAACTGCACCGTTGGGAGTTGCTGACGGATTTTCAGCTGTACACGGGGTATGGAAATCGCCAAATGTTGGGGTTGTCCGCGGCAGGGTTGGCGCAGTGTGGTGGGAGCTGCCCCAATACGGCAGCACTGCTCACGCTGCAGGACCAGCGCACCGATCAGACCGTAGTGCTCGGTGGCTCGTTCCTCGGCGCGGCGGCGTTCGCGTCGAGCCTGACGTCCGGCTTCACGAATCAACGGATATGCACGGCGAATGGCTCGTGCCCCTACGAGGCTCACGCGCTGAACATCGAGTTCGAGACACCTCGGACATGCGGCGACGTCGATACTTTTCTGGTGACCGCTCCCGGCGGAGGTAATCTGGCCAATCCGGCCAATCTCAATAACGCGCTCTACTGGACCGCGAACAATGGGCCGAATCCGCTCATCGATTTTCACAGCACGGCAACCAGCGTGTCTATCGATCCTAGCGGACAACTCTACGACCCGCCTTTTCCCGCCGACATCGCGTACTGCAGCGTAATTAGTCCGGATGTGAACCTAGCCGGCACACCGTGTGTTTGCGCCACCGGCGGCGTCACCAGCGGCGTGCTCCTGAATGACCGGTCACTGACCAGGAACACTTATTATTGCCGCGCGACCTGGGGGTGTAGCCAAAACAGCTCCATCAATATCGCCGGCCAGACGTGCACATGTCCCGATTGGCGTATTTTGGTCGGCAACCTGCAAAATGACAGGCTGCTGACCAGGAATACGTACTATTGCCGTGCTAGCGGCGATCGTTGCCAACAGTCGTCTGACGTTAACATCAATGGGCAGGAGTGCACGTGCGCCGCCCAAAACGTGACCGCGGGGCACTTCACGAACAGCGGTTCGCAAAACTCGAACCTGTATTACTGCAGGTAATCGGCACCGCGTGATCGCTCGGCGCGACGTGTGCCCGAGGCGTGGACCTCTTGTGCAAATCGCTATCTCTGCCAGTCGATTAGTACGCCCAATCTGAACGGGACTGCTTGCACTTGTCCGGCGAAAAGCATCTCGTCGGGCCACCTCTCGAACGCCGGCTCGCTCAGCCCCGACATTTATTATTACCAGTAGGCCGCCGCGCCCACGCGAGGTTACGCGCTATCCGAGCCGGCGCCGGCTGTCCTCCTAATAATCGGGCGGCGCGACGAGGGGACTCAGACGTCCCTCTTGGTGGACCAGGTGCCGACCTCTCGAGCAAACCTCTCGAGGTCGGCGGCCCCCCCCGGACGCCGCATCGAAAGGTAGACTTCGTCCTCGACGAGTCGCCGATCGCTACCGCCATCGGCTACGCCATTAACCAAAAACGAGCGCTCGAGCGCTTCCTCGACGACGGCCGACTGCCGCTCTCGAACAAGATCTCCGAGCGACCTCAAGCGCGAAGCCCTCGGCCGCAAAAATTGGCTCTTCGTCGGCTCCGACGACGGCGCCCTCGCCAACACCGTCTTCGTCTCCGTCATCGCCAGCTGCCAGATGCACGGCATCGAGCCCTGGGCCTACCTGCGCGACCTCTTCCACTTGCTCCCCGACTGGCCCCAAAACCGTGCCCTCCAGCTCGCCCCCGCGTACTGGAAGCAGACTCTCGAGCACAGCGAAGCTCAGCGGCGCCTCGACAACAATTCCCTCCGCCGAGCGTTGCTCGCCTTCGTCCGCTGAACCGTCCGTCACGTACGCGTTCTACGCGGCACTTATGCACGCGTCAGGACGCGGTTCGCCGGACGGACACGGCTCGCCTGCGTTTGTGCGCGAGCTGCGCCCGTGGTACGAGGAGTTCCTCAAGGGAGGCCGGTCATGAGGTTATTCGCGTTGATGGGAGCGGTTGAGTGCGTCGTCGCTTGCACGGTGGGGTGCACCGTCGACAGCACTAGCTCGGAGCCCGTTGCTCACGAGAGTGCGGCGGTTTGCTCGGTTCCAGATGCGACTACGGCCGCCGTGGCCGAGCTTGCCGCGACGATCGGCGTCGAGCTTCACCGCTGGGAGATGCTCGCCGACTTCCGGGTGTACACCGGCTACGGGAACCGATCGATGCTGGGTCTGACCGCAGCGGGGCTCGCTCAGTGCGGCGGCAGCTGCCCGCTCACCTCGGACCTGCTCACGCTTCAGGACGCGCGGACGGACCAGACAGTGGTATTCGACGGCGTGTTCCTCAGCGCTTCGTCCTTCGCGTCGACCCTGGTTGCGGGGTTCGCCAGTCAGCAAACGTGTGTCGGGAACGGACAATGCCCCTATGAGGCGCACGTCCTCGACATCCAGCTTCAGACGCCCGGCACGTGCCAGGACTTCTACACGTATTTGGTCAGCAAGCCCGGTGGCGGGAACCTGAACAACGTCGCGAACCTCGACAACGCCCTCTTCTGGACTGCCAATAACCCGCTAATCGCCTTCCAGAATACGGCGACGAGCGTCACCATCGATCCCACCGGTCAGCTCAACCCGGTCGGGCAAGCCACGGGTGCCACCGAGGTCTGTCAAAAGGCGAGCTACAATAGCCTGGTCGGAACGCCGTGTATCTGCGCAGCGAACAACGTCTTCAGTGACGGTCTGCTTCTGAACGACGATCCCGTCACTCCACGGACCTACTATTGCCGCCAATCAACGTGTCAGAAAGCCAGTAGGACCAATATCAACGGTCAGGCCTGCAGTTGTTCGGCTCGCAACATCTTCTTGAACGGCCAGTTCAAAAACGACGATCCCGTGACCCCAAGCACCTATTACTGCAGGCAGGCGACCGATCTCTGCCAGTCGATTAGTACGCCCTCCGACAATCTGAACGGGACTGCCTGCACTTGTCCGGCGAGAAACATCTCGTCGGGCCACCTCTCGAACGCCGGCTCGCTCAGCCCCGACATTTATTATTGCCAGTAAGCCGCCGCGCTCACGCGAGGTTGCGCGCGATCCGAGCCGGCACCGGCTGTCCGCCTAGCAATCGGGCGGCGCGACGAGGGGACTCAGACGTCCCTCTTGGTGGACCAGGTGCCGACCTCTCGAGCAAACCTCTCGAGGTCGGCGGCCCCCCCGGACGCGGCATCGAAAGCCCGCGGCACGTCGAGGCGCGCGTAACCGTGCGCGACGACGTTGCGGAGACCAACGGCGCGTCGCAACGCGTCCGCGGTTTGCGCCGTGAGGACGCCGTGCTCTTCGAGCCGAGAGAAGCCGTCGGCTAGGCTCCTCGCGGGAACCCAACCTGCATCCGCGATGAGATGGCTGGCGACGTCGGCGCACACCTGAACCGCGAGCATCAGGTTGAAGCTCACGATGTCGAGTGCGTCGCGATCGGCGGCGAGCTCGCTGGCGGTGCCGGGCACATGTCGGCGCATCTGAGCGAGACGATCCGAAAGCTCGATGAGATTTGCCGCCAGCAGGTCCTTATCGACCATCCGAGAACCCGCGTTCGCTGACGCGCTCGAGCCATGCATCTCGCATGCGCCGGAACCACGGGAGGTCCGTTTCGAGCGTGCAGAGAGCATGGAAGCGCCACGACGCTGCTCGGCCGCTCGCGCTCTCGTACGCAACGAGGGAGTCGCGGACGAGTTGATGAAGCAAGGGTATGTTTGCCTCGGCCAGATCGACGACGTCGACCTCGAGGCCGAGCTCGGCCGATAGGTCACCGGCAAGGGCGAAGAGATCGACGCCGGGCGCGTCGACCGCGAGGTCTAGGTCGGAGCTCGGCTCTGCCCGCCCCGTCGCGCGCGATCCGAAGAGGAGCGCAAGCTCCACGCCGCCCCGCTGAGCCAACGCCCGCCGCACCTGCGCCAGGAGGTCCGGAGGGTCAACACTCATGCATGGAGCATAACATCGACCGAGCGGCCCGCTGTGCCGCAGGCGTGCAGCTCCGTTCAGAAGTCGTCGAAAACGCCACCGACCGCGGCCCCACGCAAGGGACTGACGCCGCCCCGACGACGGACCAGTCCGTCCCGAGGCAATCAGGCGGCACGCTCCGGAGTCCAGTGTTACCCTTTGACGAATGGCCGTGCCTAGCGCGGCAAGTTTGACGGAGCGGCTCGCCACGGCGCACGCCCTCGACCAGCTATGGAGCGAGACGATGGGCTTGGAGCAAGGCGACACCAAAGGAGGGTCCCTACGTTTGGTGGCGCAGCTCCTCGAGCGTGAAGGCGTGGCCTACGCGCTCATCGGCGGGGTTGCCGTGCAACTTCACACCGCCGAGCCTCGTACGACTCTGGATATCCATCTCGCCGTTCGCTCATACGTGGACATTCCACGCGAGGCGTTACTGAGCGCTGGCTTCGAGCACACCGGTCGTCATGGCATAGCGACAACTGGCGGGCGCCGGGTCCTGGGCCTCTGAAGCACCGCACTGCCGTACAGTTTTCTGCGGAAGACGCTGGTATCGCGTCGGCAGTGGAACACGCGACTCTTGTCGAATTGCGCGACGGAATCCGCCTGCGTCTCGTTGGCGTGGCCGACCTGTTGGCTCTGAAACTTCAGGCAGCCGAGGAACCAAAGCGGCGAGCAAGTAAACGAGAGCACGATGTGGCCGACGTGCTGGCACTTCTCGAGGAACATCCCGACGCAAAGACCGTGGAGTTCCTGGAGCAGCTACATCAGGTACGGACGCGGCTGCTCGCGATCGGCCCCGATTTCACCGCCGACTGAAGCAGCGTTCAGAACGTCGTCGAAAACGCCACTGACCGCGGCCCGACGCGCAGCTCGGCGTGGGGCTTCGACTTGTCCTTCTCTTTTTCCTTCGTGCCCGCGGGCCTGGAGAGCGTGAGGTAGAGCGCGATGCCGCCGGTGACGATGGCGGCGCCACCGAGGACGTCGGCCGCGCCGAGCAGCGTCGACGCGCGGCGCTGCGTCGAGTCGAGTTGGCCACGCGCGGAAGGGTTGTACGTGCTGCGCAGGTGGTTCAGGTCGTTCGCGGCGCTGATGCCGAGCCCACCGGTGATGGCGGAGCCTACGGCGAGCGCGGCCGTCGCCGACCAGGTGCCCCAGAGCCACGCCGTGCGGTCGCTCGGGGCTTGTGGCGCGACCACGACGACCGGCGAGCGCTCGGCCGGGGTGGGCCGGATGTCGATGCGCATGCTCTGCGAGTCGCGGCTCGCGAGCGTGATCGCCTCCTCGCGCGTGTCGAAGCCGTCCTTGTGGACGGTGATACGGTGGTCGCCGGTGTCGAGGAGGAGCGGCTCCGCGAGCGGCGTGGTGCCGGCGAGCTCACCGTCGACGAGCACTTCGGCGCCCGCTTCGTTGCTCTCGACCGCGAGTTGGGCCGTGCGGGTCGCGAGCATCTCGAGGTCGTCGCTCACGCTCTTTTTGCGGTCCGCGTCGATCTTGTCGCCGCCCTCTTTGAGGTACGCCGTGAGCGCTTTGCTGGCACGCGCGTATTCATGCAGCTGAATGCGCACCTGGCCGATGTTGTAGAGCGCGCGGTAGTTCGGCACGAGCTCGTAGGCGCGGTCGAATTCGATCGCCGCGCGCTTGAACTCACCGTCCGCGTAAAGCGCGAGGCCGGCCTCGTAGTGATCGCTCGCTTCACGAATCGCGGCTTCACTCGGCGCGCCCGCCGGTGCGGCGCTCGTGGGGGCATCGTCGGCCAACGCGACCCCCGGACTCGCGGCTACGAGCGCGAGAACGAGAGCGGACGAAACCCACGAATACGGCCGACGAAGCATCAGACGATGGTAACACGACTCATCGTGCAGAGCGGCGGCTCCTCGATGTAGTCAAGTGGGTGCTCGGGTCGCACCCATTTCGGTCGCGGCGACCCGCTCGTCAGAACGGCGCGCGGACCGAACCACCCACCCACATCATGAAGCAATACCTCGCAGCCGCCGTCGTGTGTCTCGCCGCCTTCGTCGCGAGCGCCTGTGGCGGCGACGATTCGAAGAAGGATGCCGTCCAATCGACCGAAGACGCCGAGCGCGCTTATTTAGGTCTCGACGCATCGATCGATCGCGCCATCACGCTCGGCTTCGACGGGTTCAACGCCGCTTCGAGCGCCAATATCGCGCCCCAGAGCGCGAACGGCGACGCCGCCGGCACGATGACCGTGACGGGGCAAGTCGATCAAGGCGCCTCGAGCAACAAAACCATGCGGCTCACCGAGGCGCTCGCCGGCTACGCCGATGATCCGAAGCTCGTCTACGATACCGACGCCGCCATGTTGCCCGCGCTCGAGATGAAGCTCAGCATGGTCCCGACCGGCACGCTCACGGGGACGCTCGCGGGGACCTTCGCCATCAGCGGCGATCTGAAGGGCAGCGTCACACTCAATCTGAGCTTCACGGGCGACCTCGAGCCGGACCCGAGCGACATGACGCACGTCGAGCGTAAGCCCGGCAGCACGCACATCACCGGTACGGCGACGTCCGGCAGCGATACGTACACCGTCGACGTGACGCACTGAGCGCGCGCAACGGCGTCACGGCTCTTCGGTCTCGAGCCGCACGCCGACGCGGCGGACGAGGTTCACGAACGCTTGCCGCGACGGCGACGTGTCGCCCGTTCGCCACGCGAGCAGGAGCTCCGTCGAAGGGGCGCCCGCGAACGGACGGAAGACGACGTCGGCGCGGCGGATCTCGCGCACGGAGGCCGGCAAGATCGAGATGCCGAACCCGGCCGCGACGAGGCTCAGAATGTCCACCTGCGGCGCCTCCTGTAAGATGCGCGGTGAAAAGCCCGCCTTCTGGCAGAGCGCGACGAGCAGGTCGAAGAAGGCGGGCGCGCGCGGCCGCGAGAAAAAGACGAACGGTTCGCTCGCGAGCTTTTCGAGCTTGAGCCGCGCGTGCCCGGCGAGCGGGTGGTCGGCGGGCAACGCGATGACGAGCGGCTCGCGCCGCACGCATTCGACGGCGATCGATTTGTCCGAGAGCGGCCCGCGAATGAACCCGACGTCGAGCTGCCCGCTCTTGATCGCCTCGATCTGACCCGTCATCGAGAGCTCGCGGACCGTGAGCTCGACGTCCGGAAACTCGAGACGGAAGGCGCGGAGCAAGCCGACGAGCCCGGTATACGCGAGCGACGACGGATAGCCGACGGCGACGCGTCCGCGTTCACCCGCGCTCGTGCGGCGCGCTTCGCGCACGCCGAGCTCGACGTTCTCGAGCACGCCCCGGGCATGGCCTAGGAAGACGGCGCCGGCCGAGGTGAGCTCGATACGGCGCTTGCTGCGGTCGAACAGGCTGAAGCCGAGCTCGGCCTCGAGCCGCTGAATCTGCCGGCTGAGCGGCGGCTGAGCGATGCCGAGGCGAGCCGAGGCACGGCCGAAGTTCAGCTCTTCTGCCACGGCGACGAAGTAGCGGAGGTGACGGAGCTCCACGGCCGGGTCCTTTTGATACCTTTGAGGTATGGAGGCTACCTCAACCATATATTGGACGTTTGCCTCGCCCGACCCTACGTCTTGGCCCGAGCCCTGACTCGGCCCGCCGTCGACGGCGGCCCAGGGTGTGATTCCTGAAAGAATTCCGCAATGTGGCTCGTTCGGATCGCCCTCAGGCGCCCTTACACGTTCGTCGTGATGGCGCTGCTCATCATGATCCTCGGCGTCGGCTCGATCCTGCGCATGCCGACGGACATCTTCCCGAACATCGACATCCCGGTGCTCACCGTCGTCTTCAACTACGGCGGCCTCTCGCCCGAGGAGATGGAGAAGCGCGTCGTCACGAACTACGAGCGCGCCCTCACGACGACCGTCAACTCCATCGAGCATATCGAGAGCCAGTCGCTCACGGGCGTCGCCGTACTCAAGATTTTCTTTCAGCCGGGGGCGAGCATCGACGCGGCCACCGCGCAGGTGACGGCGATCTCGCAGACGCTCGTGCGCCAGATGCCGCCGGGCGCGACGCCGCCCTTCATCATCCGCTACAGCGCCGGCAACGTCCCGATCCTACAGCTCGCGCTCAAGAGCGACACGCTGAGCGAGCAGCAGCTGTTCGATCTGGGCGTGAACTTCGTGCGCGCCGACATCGCGACGGTGCAGGGCTCGCAAATCCCCTGGCCGTACGGCGGCAAGCAGCGCCAAGTCATGATCGACATCGACTCGGCGCGGCTCTACGCCTGGGGCCTTTCGCCGCGCGACGTGAACAACGCGCTCGGGATCGGCAACGTCATCTTGCCGTCGGGCACGGCGAAGATCGGCGCGCTCGAGTACCCGGTGCAGATCAACTCGAGCCCGGAGCTGCTCGACGAGATCGGCTCGATCCCGCTGAAGACGGTGCGCGGCACGACCGTGTACGTGCGGGACGTCGCGAGCGTGCGGGACGGCAACTCGCCGCAGACGAACATGGTTCACGTGAACGGCCGCCGCTCGGTGCTCATGAGCGTCTTGAAGCTGAGCGAGGCGAGCACGCTCGACGTGGTCGGGCGCATCAAGGAGATGCTGCCGGGAACGCTCGCGAAGCTCACGAAGGAGCTCTCGGTCTCGCCGCTGTTCGATCAATCGCTCTTCGTGCGAGCGGCGGTCAACGGCGTCGCGCGCGAGGCGGCGATCGCGGCCGCCCTCACGGCGCTGATGATCCTGGTCTTTCTGGGGAGCTTCCGCAGCACGCTGATCGTCGTCGTCTCGATCCCCCTCTCGATTCTGGTCTCTTTCGTCGTGCTCGACTTGCTCGGTAACTCGCTCAACGTGATGACGCTCGGCGGCATGTCGCTCGCCGTCGGCATCCTGGTCGACGACGCGACCGTGGCGCTCGAGAACATGCACCGGCACATCGCGCTCGGAAAGCCGCTCGTGCGCGCCATCCTCGACGGCTCGCAGGAGATCGCGCTGCCCGCCTTCGTCTCGACCTTGTGCATTTGCATCGTGTTCGTGCCCGTGGCGTTCATCACGGGCCCCGCGAAGTTCTTGTTCGTGCCGCTCGCGGAAGCGGTCGTGTTCGCGATGCTCACGTCGTATTTCCTGTCGCGCACGCTCGTGCCGACGCTCGCGCATTTCCTCTTGCGCGGGGAGGCCGAGCGCCAGCACGGCGGGGTGCCCGAGGGCAACGGCGTCGGCGCCCGCTTCGTGCGCGCGTTCGAGCGCGGGTTCGAACGGCTCCGCAACGGTTACGGCGGCGTGCTCGCGCTCGCGCTCCGGCACCGCGGCCTCACGGCGCTCGTGTTCGCGGGCTTCGTGGCGCTCTCGCTCGCGCTGTTCCCGCTCGTCGGCCGTGACTTCTTCCCGACGGTCGACGCGGGCCTGATCAAGCTCCACGTGCGCGGTCAACCGGGTACCCGCATCGAGGAGTCGGAGAAGCGCTTCGCCGAGGTCGAGAAGACGATTCGCACGGTGATCCCGAGCGAGAACATCGACACGATGATCGACGTCATCGGCGTGCCCTACAGCGGCATCAATCTATCGCTCAGCGAGGGCGCGCTGATTTCCGCCGCCGACGGGCAGATCTCCATCGCGCTCAAGCACGACCATCCGCCGACCGAACAGTACGTGCAAGAGCTCCGGAGGAAGCTGCCGGGCCTGTATCCCGGCACGACCTTCTTCTTCCTGCCGCCCGACATTTCGACGCAGGTCTTGAACTTCGGGCTCGCCGCGCCGGTCGACATCCAGGTCGTGAGCGCGCCGGGCCGCGAGGAACAGGCCTACGCCACGGCGGAAAAGCTCGCCGCCGCGCTGCGCGCCGTCCCCGGCGCCGAGGACGTCCACCTCGCGCAGGTGCCGAGCGTGCACGAGCTCCGCGTCAACGTCGATCGCACGCGCGCCGCCCAGTTCGGCGTGAGCGAGCGCGACGTCGCGAGCGATCTACTCGTGTCGCTCTCCTCGAGCGGCCAGGTTTCTCCGAGCTACTGGCTCGATCCGAAGCGCGGCGTGCAATACCTGGTCGCGGTGCAGACGCCGCAGTACGCGGTGGACTCGCTCGACGCCCTCCGCGCCACGCCCATCTCCACGCCGGGCGAGGCCGGCACGCAGCTCTTGTCGAACGTCGCGCACGTCTCGCGCACGACGGGCCCCGTGAACATCACGCACTACAACGCCTCCCGCACCTACGACGTGCAGGCGAACGTGTCCGGCACCGATCTGGCGTCGGTGGCCAAGGAAGTGTCGCGCATCGTCACGGACGCGAAGCCGAGCCTGCCGCGCGGCACGACGCTGCACGTGAAGGGGCAGATCGAGAGCATGGAGTCGTCGTTCCGGGGCCTCACGCTGGGGCTCCTCTTCGCGGTCGTGCTCGTCTACCTGCTCATGGTCGTGTTCTTCCAGTCATGGCTCGACCCGCTCATCATCTTGATGGCGCTGCCGGGCGCGCTGTCCGGCATCATGTGGATGCTGTTCCTCACGCATACGACGCTCAGCGTGCCGGCGCAGATGGGCACCATCATGTGCGTCGGCGTCGCGACGGCGAACAGCATTCTCGTCGTGTCCTTCGCCAACAGCCGGCGCCCGTTCGGCAGCGACGCGGCGGAGGCGGCCCTCGCGGCCGGCATGACGCGCCTCCGGCCGGTCTTGATGACGGCGCTCGCGATGATCATCGGCATGCTGCCGATGTCGCTCGGCGTGGGCGAAGGCGGTGAACAGAACGCTCCGCTCGGCCGCGCCGTGATCGGCGGCCTGGTGCTCGCTACACTGTCGACACTGCTCTTCGTCCCCATCGCCTACGCGACCTTCAAAAAGCGCCCGCCGGCTTCGCCCCTCGAACTCGAGCCAGAAAACTCATGACCTCTTCGACGCAGCACCCCTCTCCGGCACCCCCGGAGGCTCATCCCGACGCCGATCTCGGATTCGAGCTCGCCAAGCCGGCGCGTGTCTCGGCCGGACGCGTGCTCGCCTTCGCGTTCGTCGGCTTGGCGGTGCTCGGCGGGGCGTTCGTGGTCGCGTACCTGCCGCGGCGGTCGGCGCATGACGAGCTCGCGAAGTCGGCGGCGGAGCGCGCGAGCGAGCTGCCACGCTTCACGGTGGTCAAGCCGCGGCTGCTCTCGAGCGCGCGCACGCTCACGCTGCCCGGCAGCGTGCAGCCGCTCGAAGAAGCCGTCATCTACCCGCGCGCGAGCGGCTACGTCCGGCGCTGGCTCGTCGACATCGGCGCGCACGTCAAGGCCGACGAGCTCCTCGCCGAAATCGACACGCCGGAGCTCGATCAGGAGCTCGCGCAAGCGCGCGCGGCGCTCGCGCAAGCCCAGGCGAACGTCTTGCAGGCGCAAGCGAACAAGGGCCTCGCGGTGACCCAGCTCGACCGCACGAGCAAGCTCGTCGAAGCCGGGCTTTCGCCGCAGCAGGACCTCGACTCGACCAAGTCGCAATCGGACGTGCGCGACGCCGACCTCAAGGTGGCGCTCGCGAACGTCAACGCCCAGCAGGCGAACATCCGGCGCCTCAACGATCTCAGGGCGTTTTCCCGGGTCACCGCGCCGTTCGCGGGCACCATCACGCAGCGCAACGTCGACCGCGGCAGCCTCGTTTCGGCCGGCGGCACGGCGACGTCGCTCTTCCGTCTCGCCTCGACCAACATCGTGCGCGTGTTCGTCAACGTGCCGCAGGACGCCGCGCCGAGCATCGTGCTCGACGCGCCCGCGGAGCTTCGCATCCGCGAGTTCCCGAACGACAAATTCGAGGGCACGGTCGCGCGCACGAGCGGCGCGCTCGATTCGGCGACGCGAACCCTCAGCACCGAGGTGCGCGTACCGAACGGCGACGGCCGGCTGCTCGCGGGGATGTACGCCGAGGTGGTGCTCGCGCTACCCTCCGAGCGTCGCGTGTACGAGCTCCCGTCCACCGCGCTCCTGAACGACGCGGCCGGCTTGCGCATCGCCGTCGTCGGTGCGGACGGCAAGGTGGAGCTTCGCCGCGTCTCGCTCGAGCGCGACCTCGGCGCCACGGTGCAGCTCGCGAGCGGGGTCGACGGCACTGAACGCGTGATCCAAGTGGCCTCGGCCGAGCTCGTCGACGGCGAGAAGGTCGAACCGATCGCCGCGCCTGCGCCTTCCACCAGCGCGAAAGCGCCGCCTGCGCCCGTGCTGCCGTCCGCGTCGGCGTCTTCCCGCGCGCAGGTTCCCGCGCTGCCGCGCTGATGCAACGCTCGACGCTCCTTTCGTCGCCGGTCTCTTTCGCTGATTTTCTGCTCCGGCTCGCTTTTTTCGCGCTCGCGCCGGCCGGCATCGTGCTCGTCGCCGAGCTCTTCCCGGTGCGCGGGGCGCTCATCGACGTAGGGCTTGCGCTCGGCGTCTTCGTCGCGGGCGAGTACGCGCGCGCCATCGCCGCCCGCTCGCGCGTGCTCGGCCTCGTCCTGAAAGAAGCGCTCGCGTTCGAGGGCTATTACCGCGAGCGGCCGCCGCGCCCCTTCCTCTACTACTTCTTCTACCCGTTCCTGTTTCCGTTCTGGCTCACGAACCGCGAGGCGCGCCGCGAGTTTTTGATGTTTCGCGGCTACACGCTCGCAAGCTTCGCGATCCTCCTCTTGCAGCTCGGCTGGCAATACCGTCGTGATTGGCAGCCCGAGCTCGGCATGCGGCAGTTCTTGCCGTCCGTCGCGATCGCGCTCGCCGTGGAGACGTGGCTCGTGCTCGCGCTCTTGATGCCGATCGCGACGACCGTCGTCTGGTATCACGCGAGCTTCCGGCACCGGCGGCTCGTCGCGCTGCTCGTGACGGGCCTCGTCGCGAGCGGAATCGCGGGCTACCGGCTCTCGAACCGTCGCGATCCGATCGTGTCGTATCTCGCGCGCAAGCGCGTCGCCTGGCGCACGCTGGCGGCGCGCAAGCGGGCGCACGGCGTGCTGCTCGACGGCGTCATGCAGGCTTGGCGCGACATGTACCGGGAGCGCGCGGCGGGGTCGGGCGTCGAAGGCGACGGCAAGGTCGAGGGCACTCCGCTCGCCGACGCGCGCGCCGCCCTCCAGAAGTTCTACAAGCCCGACGAGGCGTTCGCGTTCGATCTCGGGGCGAGTCCGAAAGCGCGCCCGCGCATGATCATCCTCTACAGCGAAGCCCGCTCCGGTCGCCGGCCCATCTGGGTCGCTTTGAAAGACGGCGCGGAAGTGCGCGGCAGGAAGGCGCTCCCGCCGGACGCGCTCGCCGCCATGCGCGCAGCGGCCGACACGAGTGACTCGCTCGGCATGCTCTGGGACGAGGAGCAGCCTCCATGATGGGGTGCTCCACCCGCGCGTCGCCGTCTGCGCGCCTGAGCGTCGGGCGCTCTCGCTTCGCTCGTGTTCGGGCGTCGTGGCGCTCCGAGAGGCCCCGTTTGCAGCGTAGCTGTTACGACCGGCGCTGAGTCTCGGTTCGGGACGGCTTGACCCCGAGCGCGCCGGCCCCAAAAAGCCTTTCGGGAACGGTTCAGGTGCTTGACGTGGGTTCAAATAGTTCTATCTTCATCTACGAAGTGAATGACGATTCAGAGAATCAACGCGGTCGCCAAAGCTTGAGAGAACGGCTCAAGGAAGCGACCGGGCGCGAGATCCTCAACGCGGCCGAGCAGCTGTTCGGCGAAGGCAGCCTCGAGCACGCGACGATGGCGCAGATCGCGGAACGCGCGGGCGTCGCCGTCGGCACGCTCTACAACCGCTTCGCGGATCGCGACGCTCTGGTCGAGGCGTTGCTCGCCGAGCGGCGCGGCGATCTCCTGCACTCGCTCGACGAGAACATGACCGCCCTCGAGCACGAGGGTTTTCGCGAGCAGCTGATCGGTTTCTTCACGACACTCTTCACGCACATGGACGCGCATCGGCCGTTCTTGAAGCTCGTGTTCTCGCGCGAGCTCGGCGCCAAGGAGGGTAGAGAACGCATGGCGCGGGGCATGTTCGAGCGACTGGAGAGCATCTTGAAGCGTGGTCATCGGGAAAAATTGCTGAAGCGCGACGCGGACCACTGCTTCGCCATGGCTCTGTTCGGCGCGGCCAAGGGCAACATGCAGCGCGACGCTTACGGCCTCGCTGCGCTCGCTCCGCACGTCGCCGCGCGCGCGGTGGTTACGTTGTTCTTGGACGGTGCCGTTCGGGAGGAGCGATGAGCTCGAAAGCACCGCGCGCTCCCGTCAACAAGTGGCTCGTCGCCATCTCGGTGACGTTCGGCACGTTGATGGGGACCATCGACGCCTCGATCGTGAACGTGGCGACGCCGCATCTGATGGGCGCCATGAGCTCGACCGTGCAGGAGATCACGTGGGTCACGACCGGGTTCGTGATCGCGAACGTGATCGTGATGCCGCTCACGGCGTTCTTCGGGCGCTTTTTCGGGCAAAAGCGCGTGTACATGGCCGCGCTCGTACTCTTCGTGATCGGGTCGGGGCTTTGCGGTCTCGCGCGCAGCTTGCCCGCGCTCGTGGCGTTTCGCCTCGTGCAGGGGTTGGGCGCCGGAGCGCTGCAGCCGACCGAGCAGGCGATCCTGCGTCAGACGTTTCCGCCCAAGGAGCAGGGCATGGCGATGGCGCTCTACGGCGTCGCCGTCGTGATTGGGCCCGCCTTCGGTCCGACCCTCGGCGGCTACATCGTCGACAACTTCAGCTGGGAGTGGATCTTCTACATCAACTTGCCGGTCGGCGCGGTCGCGCTTTTCATGGTGCAGCGCTTCGTGCACGAACCGGAGGACATCCGCCTGAACAACCTCGCGATGGCCGAGAAGCAGCGGAAGAACCTGGACTGGCAAGGGATCGCGCTCCTTACCGTCGGCGTCGCGTCGCTTCAGTACGTGCTCGAAGAGGGCAATACGAACGACTGGTTCGACTCGAAGCTCATCACGCTCATGGCGTTTCTCGCCGCGGTGTCGACGGCTGCGTTCATCATCCGCGAGCTCACGGCCGAGGTCCCCGCCGTGAACATCTCGCTCTTCAAGGAGTCGGTGTTCACCTCGGGCACGCTCGTCGGTGCCGTGATGTTCGCCATGCTGCTGTCACTGACGTTCCTCTTGCCCGTGTTCATGCAGAACTTGCTCGGTTTCACGGCCGTGCAAGCGGGCCTCGCGCTCATGCCGCGCTCGCTCGTGATGATGGTGACGATGCCGATCATCGGGCGCATCTATAACCGTGTGTCGCCACGCATGACCGTCGCGTTCGGAGTGCTCCTCTTCACGTGGAGCGCGTTTTTGATGAGCCACTACACGCTCGACACGACCTCGCGGGACGTGGTGCTCGTGCTGGCGATCCAGGGCGTGGCCTTCGCGTGCCTGTTCATTCCGCTCACGACCGTCGCCTTGAGCCGCGTGCCGCGGCACTTGCTCGCCGACGCGACCGGCCTGAACTCGCTCTTGCGCCAGATCGGCGGCTCGCTCGGCCTCGCCATCTTCGCGTCGCTGATTCCGCGCCTCACCAAGGTCGGCACGACGGCGCTCGTCGCGCACGTCACGGCCGATCGCTGGGAAGTGACGCAGCGCTTCAGCGGTCTCACTCACTTGTTCGAATCCCGGGGTTTCGATACGGGCGGCGCGCAGGCGGCGGCCGGGCGCGTGCTCTCCGGCGTGGTCGCGCAGCAAGCGGCGGTGATCACCTTCGACCACTTGTTTCTCCTGTCGGGGATCTTGTTTTTGCTCGTGCTGCCGCTGCTCATCTTTCTGAAGTCGCCTGATCACGTGCCGAATCAGGCGGCTCCCTCCGGGCCCATCGAGCCGGTGCACGTCGAACTTTAGCGGGCCGAAAAAGCCCATTTTCAGGAATAAGCCATGCAAGCCGAATCGCGACGAGAGTCGCAGCCAAAGCGAATGTCAGAATCCACCATCAAGCTCGAGTCGAGTGCGAAGCCGGAGAAGGCCGAAAAAGCGGAGAAGGCCGACGCGCGCGCCGCGGCGGCCGAGCCGGCCGCGACGCCCGCGAAGAAGAGCGGCAAGAAGCCGTTCCTCGTCCTCGGCGGCATCGTCGCCGTCGCGCTGCTCGCCTACGGCGGCTACGAGCTCCTGACGGCGGGCAAGGAGAGCACGGACGACGCGCAGGTGTCGGCGGATCTCGTCCCGGTCGCGGCGCGCGTCGCGGGCCAGGTGCTGCACGTCTCGATTCGAGAGAATCAGCACGTGAAGAAGGGCGACCTCATCGCCACCATCGACGATGCCGACTACAAGGCGAAGGTCAAGCAGGCGGAGGCGGAGCTTGCGAGCGCGAAGGCGCAGCAAGCGCAAGCCGATTCGCAGGTGTCGATCGTGACGGCGACTTCGACCGGTAACCTCTCGAGCGCGAAGGCGGCGTACTCGGGCTCTTCCGTCGGCGTCGCGTCGGCGGACGCGCAGGTGGCGTCGGCGCAAGCCGGGCTCGTGCGCGCCGAGGCCGACGTGAAGAAGGCCGAAACCGATCTCAACCGCGCCAAGGAGCTCCGCGCCGCGAACGCGGCTCCCCAGGAGCAGCTCGACAACGCGCAGGCCACCTACGATCTCGCGCAGGCGTCGCTCGGGCAGATGAAGGCGCAGCTCGTCGCCGCGCAGGAAGGCAAGCGTGCGGCGTTCGCTCGCGTGTCGGAAGCGGCGGGACGCGTCGCGCAAAACGCGCCCATCGACGCGCAAATCGCCGTGGCGCATGCGGCGGCGGATCTCGCTGCCGCGCGCGTTCAAAGCGCGCAAGCCGCGCTCGAGCTCACGAAGCTCCAGCTGTCGTACACGCAGGTGTTCGCGCCCGCCGACGGCGTCGCGTCGAAGCTCGGCGTGCACGACGGGCAGCTCGTCGCGCCCGGACAGCAGGTCGTGCAGATCGTCCCGAACCAGACGTACGTCATCGCGAACTTCAAGGAGACGCAGGTCGGCCGCATGCGGCCGGGTCAAATGGCGAAGATCGAAGTCGACGCCTTTTCGCACCGGACGTTCGAAGGCAAGGTCGAGAGCATCTCGGGCGGCACGGGCGCAAGCTTCTCGCTCTTGCCGGCCGACAACGCCTCCGGCAACTTCGTGAAGGTCGTCCAGCGCGTGCCCGTGCGCATCGCGTGGGTCAATCTGCCGTCGGACGTGTCGCTGCGGGCGGGCATGTCGGTCGACGCCGAGGTCGAGGTCGGGCAGTGAGACGGCTGGCGTTGGCGTCGGGTGCGCTGACTTTGGCGCTGGGTTTCGCGCGCGCGGCGTCGGCCGAGACGCTCGATATCGAGGCCGTCGCGCGCTTGGCGCTTCAGAGCGGGCCGGAGCTCAGGGCCGCGCGCGAACACGCCGAGGCCGCGCACGCACAGAGTAAGAGCGCCGGCGGGCGGCTCTTGCCGAGCGTGCACGTGAGCGACGAGTATCAGCATTGGGATCGACCGTTCGCGATCGGGTTTCCCGGGCTCGGCCTGTTCGTGGCGCGCAAGCAAGATACGAACACGTTCGTCGTCGCGGGCCGCCAGCCGCTGCTCGGCTTGCTGCGTGGAGCGCACGAGTACGACGCGGCCGGTGCAAACGCCGAGGCGGCCAAGGTCAGCGTGAAGGTGGGCGAGGCGGACACGCGTGAAATGGTGGAGCTCGAGTACCTGCGCCTGTTCCAGGCGAAGGCGCGCGTGGACATCGCGCGTGCGGCCGAGCAGGAGCTTACGCAAGAGGTGACTGAGACGCAGGCACGCGTGAAAGCGGGCGCGCAGACGAACGCCGACCTCTTGCGCATTCAAGTCGCGGCGGCGGGCGCACGCCAGGACGGCATCGTCGCCGACGCGGAGGCGACGGTTCACCGCGCGAACCTGCTTGCCGCCATCGGCCGTGCACCCGAGGAAACGACGACGCAGTTCGAGCCCCCGACGGCGTTGCTCGCCCGCGTCGACGTGCCGGTGCCCGCGGGCAGTGACGCGCTCGCGCGCCGGCCGGAAATGAAGCAAGCGACGCTCAGAGCGGACGCGGCCGAGCACGAAGAGAGCGCGCGTACCTTCGCGCTCCTTCCCGAGGTCGATCTCGAAGCGGCCTATCAGCGCGTCAACGGGCAGGTCTTCGCGCAGGAAAGCTCCGCGTTCGTCGGCATCAAGGCCGACTGGGCGATTTGGGAGTGGGGCGCGAGCTACAACGCGAAGCAAGCAGCGTCGGCCGAAGCGCGCGCCGCGGCAGCCGACGTCGAAGCCACGCGTCGCCGCGTGCTCACGGAGGTCACCTCGGCCAAGGCCGAGCTCGCCGCCGTGGCCAACGCCGTGGCGCTCGCGAACCAGACGATCGCGAGCGCGCAAGAAGCGTATCGCGTCACCGCGGCGCAGGTGCGTGCCGGCAGCGGCACGACGACGGACCTCTTGAACGCCGAATCGGCGCTCACGCAAGCGCGCTTACAGCTCGAGAACGCGCGTTACGCCCAGGCTGCCGTGCGTGTTCAACTCGAGCACGCGATGGGCGGCCGCTAGGCGAACCCGGACGGCCGGCGCCTTCACGTCGCCGGCCGGGGCCGTCGAGCGTCGCCGTCACGTCGCCTCTTCCGGCCGAAGAAAGTTGCGCCGAGCGCCCTGGAGGAGGACACTCCCGGGCGCTGCCGCAGGAGGCCGGGGATGCTGAAACGCGCTGCGTTCGTCGCGAGTTTTTACTGTGTGTTCGGGTGCGGAGGACGCTCGGTATCGACGCATCCGGGCGAGTCGGGCGGGACGAGCCCCGGCTCCGCAGCGGGGTCGAGCGCTCGCCCGACGGACGATTCCGGTCGTGGCGGCGCTTCACCTTGGGAGACGCTGAGTCACACGTTGCCCCCGCCGCCGTCGTCGTCGGACGACGTCACCTGGCACGGACAGCCGCCCGGATATGCCGCAGTCTGGTCGGACTCCGCTGAGCACGCCTGGGTGACGAGCGGCCAGGGGAACTATAAAGGTCCTCCCTCGTTCCAGCTCTTGCGCTGGGAAGCGGGTGACTTTAGCAGCGAGGACACCACCTGCCGGCATTCGATGGGCGGCCTCGCGGCGCTCTCCGCCTCCGACATGTGGATCACCGCGTGCGACGGCGGCGTCGAACATCGCGCGGGCGCCACGTGGAGCTGGCTCGGCGGCTCGGCGGATCCGCATATCTGGGAAAGCTCGCCGTCGGACGTATGGACGTGTTGCTCGCCGGTCGGAGTGAACGACGCGTACGTGCCTTCCCATTGGGACGGCGCCGTGTGGTCCGCGGTCCCCTTGGCGTCGAACGGGCACCACGGCGGGCCCCTGTGGGCGCGCTCCTTCTCGGATGCTTGGATTGGGAACGACGACGACTCCACGGTGTTTCATTGGGACGGAAGCGCGTGGGCGACGCTGTCCTTGCCGCCCAACGACGGCTGGCGAGGCATTGCGGGTGATACCGACGGTATCTGGCTCGTCGCGGCCGGCGGCAGCGTCGTCCGCGGCGTCGACGGGGGACTCGAGGGATGGCAATCCATGGGGACCGAGGCCGTGCTCGCGTCGCCCGTCGCGCTGAATGCAGTTTGGGCAGCCGGACCGACCGATGTCTGGATCGTCGGTGACGCCGGGACGATCTTGCACTGGGACGGAACGCGCTTCACGCGCGAGGACTCGAACGTCACCGCCTCGCTGAGCGCGGTCTGGGGAGCGGCCGGAGTCGTCTGGGTTGCGGGCTCGGAAGCGACGTTGTTGCGCCGCGCCGATTGAGCGCTTGCGCACCACGAGAGCCGCTCACCAAGGCTTGAACACGAACGCCGCGCCGAGCGCCACGAACCCGAACCCGACCAGGTGATTCCAGCGCAGGGATTCACCGAGATAGAACGTCGCGAACAGCGAGAACACGACGAGGGTGATCACTTCCTGAATCGTCTTCAGCTGCGCCGTCGCGAGACCCGCCTGTGCGCCGATGCGGTTCGCGGGCACCTGGAAGCAATACTCGAAAAAGGCGATGCCCCAGCTCGCGAGAATCACGAGCCACAGCGGCGAATGCTGGTTGTGTTTCAGATGACCGTACCAGGCGAAGGTCATGAACACGTTCGAGACGACGAGCAAAAGGACGGTGACGAGGGCCATTCGTTGCGTCAGACATCGCAGAGGCGCGCGCGCGCGTCACCCCGGGCCGCTGGAACCTGAGTTCCAGGCGGCTTCGTGGTAACGGTGAGCGGTTGAAACCGCTCCGCATCGGCCGCGTCGCTCTACGTCCCCACCATCCGACGGTCATCGCGCCGTTCACCGATCGGACGTCGCTCCGCACGCTCGCGGCCGCCGCCAAGCAGGGCCTTTCGTTGGCGGAAGCGCGCGTCGACTTGTTTCGCGATCGGAGCGTGGAGGCCGTCCGCGAACGCGTCGTCGCCGCGCGAGCCGTCATGCCGGTGCTCGTCACCATCCGCGCGGCGCGTGAGGGCGGCGCCTGGCGCGCGCCCGAATCCGAGCGTCTCGAGCTTTATCGAGCGCTGCTCCCGGATGCCGACGCGGTCGACGTCGAGCTCGCGGCGCCGAGCCGCGCCGAGGTGGTGCGCGCCGCACGCCGGGCGCGGCGGCTCGTCGTGCTGTCGCACCACGATTTTCGGCGTACGCCGGCCGCGGCCGCCCTCGATCGCATCGTCCTCGACGGCGTGCGCGCCGGGGCGGACATCGTAAAAATTGCCGCGCACGTGGCCGACGACGCGGGCACCGCGCGTCTCGCGGCCGTGTTTGCGCGCCATCCCGCGCGAGCGCTCGTCGTCATCGCCATGGGCGAGCACGGGAAGAAATCGCGCGTGTTTTTCCCGGCGCTCGGCTCGCTTTTCACCTTCGCCTCGCTCGATCGCGCGACCGCGCCCGGCCAGCTCGATCTCACGGCCACGCGCCGCGAGCTCGCGACCTTTTTCCCGGACTTTGCGGCGGAGAACGCTCGCCGCGCCCGCTGAGCCTTCCGGACGTCTTCTCGGCAGGCGTTCGGCGGCGTTGCCCGCGAGCCGGACGGCGTTGCCTGGCGGAAACGGCGGCGTTATCGTGCGTGGCATGAGGGTCCCCGGCGCTGGTTTTATTTTTTACGCGGCCCTCGCGACGGCGTGCGGCGGGAGCGAGCCGCCGGCTTCGGCACCGAGCTCGAGCGCGAGCGAGGAGAGCCCCGCCACGACCCCGAACGAACCGGCGCCGCCGGCACCCACCGCGAGCGACGATGCGCCGGCGAAAGCGAGCGACTCCCACGAGCCCGCGCCCGCCGCGAAGGCCGAGGTGCCCACGCCCGCTTTCAAGGAGAACGGCTCCGTGCGTGATGCGGTCAACGCCGTCCCCCAGGGCACGCCGCGTCTCAACATCGAGCAGGAAGCGCTCGAGGGTCCGCTCAATCATCCCGAGCTCTACGAGCCGTGCAAGCCGGGCAACGCGCACTTCAAGGCGAAGATCGCCGTTTGGGACGGCAAGGCCGTGGGCCTCGACCTCACGACGACGCCGAAGAACCAAAAATTCGCCGATTGCGTCGCCGCGCGCATTCGCGCCATTACCTGGCCCGATCGAGTGAAGTCGCTGAACACGGTCGAATACACGTTCTGATGACCGTCAGCGACCAAACCGCCGCTCGCATCGACGAGGAGTACGAGCGTTCGATCCTGCCGGCGCTCGCCGAGTACGCTCGCATTCCGAACAAGTCGCCGCTCTTCGATCGCGAGTGGCGCGCGTCCGGGCACATGGAGCGCGCCGTCACGCTACTCAGCGAGTGGGCGCGCCCCCGGCTTCCGGCCGGTGCGACGCTCGAGGTCGTGCGGCTCGCTGAGCTCACGCCCGTCATTTTGATCGACGTTCCGGCGTCGGGCGGCGCGTCCGGGGAGGTGCTCTTTTACGGCCATCTCGACAAGCAGCCCGAGATGACGGGCTGGCGTGACGGACTCGGCCCGTGGACGCCCGTGCGCGAGGGCGACAAGCTCTTCGGGCGCGGTGTCGCGGACGACGGCTACGCACTCTTTGCCGCGCTCTCCGCGGTCAACGCCGTGCGCGCCGACGGCTTGCCGCACGCACGTTCACTCATTCTGATCGAAGCGTGCGAAGAATCGGGCAGCCGCGATTTGCCCGCGTACGTCGAGCACCTCGCGCCCCGCCTCGGCACGCCGTCGCTCGTCGTGTGTCTCGACTCCGGGTGCGCCAACTACGACGCGCTCTGGGTCACGACGTCGCTCCGCGGGCTCGTCATCGGCACGCTCGAGGTGTCGCTGCTCACCGAAGGCGTGCATTCGGGCGACGGCACCGGCGTCATCGCCGCGAGCGAGCGCGTCATGCGCGTCCTGCTCGATCGTCTCGAAGACAGCCGCACGGGCGCCATCCTCCTGCCCGAGCTTTCGACGCCCATCCCCGACGCGCGCAAGCAGCAAGCGGCGCGCACGGCCGCCGCGCTCGGCGACGGCGTCTGGAGCCGATTTCCCCTGCAACCGGGCGTCACGCCCGCCGCCGCAGAGCCCGCGGAAATCATCCTCAATCGCACTTGGCGCCCCGGACTCGCGCTCACGGCGGCCGAAGGCTGGCCCTCACTCGAGGCCGGCGGCAACGTGCTCCGCCCTTTCACGAAGCTCACCCTCTCGATCCGCATCCCTCCGCGCGTCGACCCCGAGCGGGCCGCCGCCGCGGTGCAAACCCTGCTCGAACGCGACCCACCGTACGGCGCCAAAGTCGTCTTTCGCCGGATCGGCGCGAACGCCGGCTGGGACGCGCCGCCCGTCTCCGCCTGGCTCGAAGCCGCCCTCGACGCGGCCTCGCGCCGCCACTTCGGCAGCCCCGCGTTCTACGTCGGCGAAGGCGGCACCATCCCCTTCATGCACATGCTCGGCCAGCGCTTCCCCCAGGCCGAGTTCTGCATCACGGGCGTCCTCGGCCCGAACTCCAACGCCCACGGCCCGAACGAGTTTTTACACATTCCGACGGCAAAGAAGCTCACGCGCAGCATGGCGGACGTGCTCGCGGCGCACGCGCGGCGGACGACCGGCGGCTGACGCCAAAGGCACCCGCACACGTCAGCGCGGGCTACGTGCAGGCGCTGGCAGCACACGACGCTCGACGGGTGCAGGCGAACCAGCTCGGCAATGACGGCTCGAGTCGAAGCCGCCTTCGTGCCGTGCGTCGAGAGCGCGGTCGCTCATTGTTTGACGTCGGTCATCGCGGTTTGGAGCGCCGTCGAGAAGGAGCCGTCCGTGCGGCTGATGTCCGAGCCGGTGTCCCAGAGTACGGGGACGATTCCGCGCGAGAAGGAGGCTTTGACGACGGTCTCCATCCAGAGGCTGCGCGACGCCGGATCGCGCGGATAGCTTTGGCCGACGGTGACCCCGAACTCACCCAGGATCACGGGGATGTGCCGCTGGCTGCTGAAGCTGCCGAGCTTGGTGAAGAGGCCGTCGAGCGTCGATTGGTCGCTGTCGCTGCCCCACGTCGTTTGCGGGGAGCCCCAGCTCTCGACCGTGTCGAGGCCGCAAAAGGTGTACGGCGTGTAGTAGTGGATCGAGAGGAAGAGCTTGCCCGCGCCCGCCGGATCGGTCGGGACGCTGAACGAGTCGACGCAGGTGAGGTCGATGTCGGTGGTAAAGCCGGCGATGAGGAGCGCGCGGCTCTTGTTGTAGCCACTCTGGGCGCGCACGGTCGTGACGAAGAGCTGGTTGAGCGTGTTGAGTGCGACGTAGTCGGGCGCTTGGTTCGTATCGCCGTTGACGTAGAATTTGCTCTCCTCGTTCAGTGCCTCGAAAATCGTCTTGTTGCCGACGGCGGCGAAGCCGGCCGCGATCTGCGTCCAATACGAGGCAAACTTCGTTTTGACGTCGTCGGTGAGCTCGTACTTGTTCGCATTGCCGTCGGTGTCGTTGTCGATCCAGCCGCCGTCCCAGTGAATGTTGACGATCGAGTACATGCCGGCGGACTCGATCCAGCCGACCACCTCTTTCACGCGAGCCATCTTCGTGGCGTCGATGACGCCGTTCACCGCGTAGGTATTCCACGCGACGGGGACACGCACCGTTTTGACGCCGCGGCTCGCCATGCCGTTGACGTAGGCTTGCGTGACCGCAGGCTCGCCCCAGCCGGTTTCCCAAGCGGTGGTGTTGTCGAAGGTGTTGCCGATGTTGGCGCCGAAGCCCATCGCTTTGGCCATCGTCGCTGCGTCGACAGCGTCACCCGCAGCGCCGCTCGTGCCGCCGGAGCCGTTCGCTGCGCCGCCGTTCGCAGCGCCGCCGTTCGCTGCGCCCCCTTGCGGCCCATTACTGCCGCTGCCCGCGCCGCCCGTCGTGTTGCTACCGGTACCCAGCGCCGAGCCGCCCGCGCCGGCAGCCGGTGCGCCGCCGCCGCTGCCGCCCGCTCCTCCGCCAGTTCCTGCCGTGCCGGCAGTCTCCCCCGCGCTGACTCCCGCGCCACCGCTCTGGGCTGCCGTTCCGCTCCCGCCGTTCGAAGCACCGGCACCGCCCGAGCCACTCAGGCCGCCCGCGCCGCCGCCGCCGCTCGCGGCACCCGCTCGAGCGTTGCCGCCACCGTCCCCGGCCTGCTTTCCAGCATTCGAGGAACAGCCGAGCACACCGAGTAACAGCAACGAAATCGAAAGCTTCGAAGTCCAGAGCATGACGAGCCCGCACGGGCGGGCCTCCGAGCAGTGGCTCGACGAGCCTCCGCTCCGTCACGAAAATGATTGGCCACGGGGCGACGCGCGGGAACGCGGCCGGCGCCAGTCCGCGCTTTGCCAGGTGACCGCCGCTGCGCGGCGTGCCTCAGCTCGGTTGGTCGAACGGGTCGAACGCCTGGACGTTCTTCGCGACCTGTTCGGAGGTCATGCCGAAACGCCGCTCTTTCTGGCCGTAGTGCTCGACGGCGTCCACCAGGGTTTGGGGGCGGAAGTCGGGCCACATGATGGGCAGGAAGAGGAGCTCGGCGTAGGCGGACTCGAAGAGGAGGAAATCGCTGACGCGGCTTTCGCCACCGGTGCGAATCAGGAGGTCGACGTCGGGCAGGGCGTGCGTCGTCATGTGGAGCGCGAGGCTCCGCTCGTCGATTTCCTCGGGGAGGAGGAGCCCGGCGCGCGCCTTGATGGCGAGAGTGCGCGCGGCTTCGACGATGTCCTTCTTGCCGCCGTAGGAGAGCGCGAGCGTGAGCGTCATGCGCT
The DNA here is from genome assembly GCA_025936045.1 of Polyangiaceae bacterium. Taxonomy (GTDB): domain Bacteria; phylum Myxococcota_A; class Polyangia; order Polyangiales; family Polyangiaceae; genus PMG-095. The sequence goes on from JAICUB010000038.1 coordinate 52,771, forward strand.
CGCCGTCCTTCGTGTAGGTGATGAGATCCTCGACGGCGTGGCGCGTGACGGTCGGCAGGTCTTCGAGCGAGCCGATGACGTTGACGCGGATGCCGTTTTGACGGAGCTCCATGCGCTCCGACTTGGCGAAGTCGACGAGGAGCCGCATGAGCGCTTCGACCTCACCCCGCGGGCGCGCCCAGTTGGCGACGCTGAACGCGTAGAGGGTGAGGAAGGGGATGCCGATGCGCGTGGCCGTCTCGACGGCGTCACGCACCGCGCGTGCGCCCTCGGCGTGCCCCTCCGCCCGGGCGAGGCCCCGCGACGAGGCCCAACGGCCGTTGCCGTCCATGATGATCGCGACGTGTTTCGGAAGCGAATGACCGTTTGTGCCCACGCTAAGAACTCGCTTTCGTCGAGGTTCCCCGCTCCGGTTGCCGTACGGGGTGCTCACTATGACGCCGCGGCGTCCTCCGGAACGGTGGAGATTTGATGGAGAAAGCCGCGCGGAGCGCCCACGCCGCAGTCATTTCGACCGGAGCGCCGCCCGGGCTTCGGTCGCGGCGTGGAGCTAACCCTTCGGATCAGTTGCGGTTTTAGCCTGATCGTCACGGCCGATTTGTCCGAGGCTTTCGCGCGCTTCGGTCACGGCGGCGCGGAGCTGCTCGCCCGGGCTCCGCCAGGCGGCCGGGAGGCTGAGGCGAAATTCGACCTCGGGCGGGCCCGGCGCGATGAGCTCGGCGCCCCCGCCGTGCGCCTCGGCCACGGCGCGAACGATGGCGAGGCCGAGCCCCGTGCCGCCGCGATCGGAGCGGGCCGTCACGAAGCGCCGAAAGAGCCGCGCGCGGATCGCGGGCGGCACGCTGCCGCTGCTCTTCACGCTCACGCGCACGAGCGCGCCGTCGCGGCGGACGTCGACTTTGACGGGCGAGTCCGGCTCGGAATGGATGAGCGCGTTGTCGATGAGGTTCGAGAGCGCGCGGCCGAGCCAGCTCTCGTCGCCGCGCGTGAACGCGCTGCCGGACGCGAGGAGCTCCACCCGAGTACGGGTTTCTCCGAGTGCATCCAGCGTTTTTTCTGCGACTCGGACCACATCCACGGGCTCGAAGGCCTCGGCGCCACGCGCTTCGATGCGCGCGAGGCTCAAGAGCTCGCCGAGCAGGCGTTCGATGCGCGCGGTCGCTTCACGGATGCGGCCGACGAAGCGCCGTGCTTCCGCGGGCTCGTCGAGCGCGCTCTCTTCGAGCACTTCGGCGCTCGCTCGGATCGCGGCGACGGGATTTTTGAGCTCGTGCGAGAGATCGGCCGCGAAGGCTTCGACGAAGGGACGACCTTCGAGCTGTCGGCGCATGGAGTCGAGCGAGCGCACGAGGTTCATGAGCTCGCGGCCGTAGACGGGCGGGGGCGTCGCGGCGAGCTCCCCTTCGCTCACGCGTTTGCTGAAGGTGTTGAGCGCTTCGATCGGCGCCGCGATGGCGCGGCCGATCCACGCCGCGGCGAGCGCCGCCGCCGCGCCGAGCACGGCGCTGATGAGCAAGATGGTCGGCGCGAAATCGGCGAGCAGCCCGCGCATGACGACGGACGGCTTGATCACGCGCACGAATCCCCCGTTCGCGCCCTCGACGACGATGGGCGCCTGCACGCTCACGACGCCCGGCTCCTGCGCCGCGGCCGCGCGCGGGAAGACACGCCGCCCGTCGGGGTCGAGCAGCTCCATGCGCAGATCCGCGCCGTGCTCGCGTTCGACTTCGAGGCGCTTGGCGATCACGTCGATGCGGCTGCCGCTGCGCTGGAGCTCGCCCGCCATGATGCCGGCAATCGCGGCGGCTTCGTCGGTCGCGGCTTGCGTCGCGAGGCGCACGGCGCGCGCTTCGATGCGGTCGAGCACCATGATGCCGAGGCCGAACGCGAACGTGCCCACGATGAGCGCGAGCGCGAGAAAGACCTGCATGCGAATCGACATGCCGCGCGAGCGCGTGCGGAGCAGGCGCGAGACGACGAAGGCGACGAAGAGGATGAGGGCGATCGCGCCGACGGCGACGGCGACCAGGCGAATCACGCCGCCGCCGGCGGTGAACGCGCTGCCCGTCATGGGCCGCCGTTCGAGCCGGAACCGACGCGGTAGCCGACGCCGCGCACCGTTTCGATGGTGCCGGGATCGGCGCCGGCCTCGGCGAGCTTCCTCCGTAGCGCCTTCACGTGCGAATCGATGGTGCGATCGGTGATCGCGAAGCCGCCGCCCCACACGCGATCGATGAGCTCCACGCGCGTGTGGACGCGATCCGGCCCCTTGAGCAGGCACGCGAGTAGGTCGAACTCGACACGCGTGAGCTCGAGCGCGGCGTCGCCGACGCGCGCGCGGCGCGTCTTTTCGTCGAGCTCGACGGCCTGCGTCGCCGGCGCCGCCTCGGGCGCGACGGAAGCGATCGAGCGACGGAGCACGGCGCGCACGCGCGCGACGATTTCACGCGGCGAGAAGGGTTTGGTCACGTAGTCGTCGGCGCCGGTTTCGAGCGCGGCCACGCGATCGGCCTCGCCGTCGCGACTCGAGAGCACGATGATCGGCTTGTCGCGGCGCTCGGCGCGCAGCGAGCCGATCCATTCGAAGCCGCTGCCGTCCGGCAGCATCAGGTCCAAAATCACGAGGTCCGCCTCGGCGCGGCGGGCTTCCGCCTCGGCGAGCGTTTGTGCCACGGTCACGCTGAAGCCGTCACGGCGAAGCGCGTACGCCACCGACTCCGCGATGGCCGGTTCGTCCTCCACGACGAGGATCCGCGCGCTCATGGTCGAGATCAAAGTAGCACTAGCTCGGGGCGGCGACCGAGCGGGGTCGATGGTAGGGGTAGTGCTCGGACATCATCGGCATGCTCGTCCGGCTGGTCGAGCCGCGGCGCTGAGGTATCATCCGCCCCATCGCTCGCACCCTGTACATTTTGCGGCACGCGAAAGCCGAGAACGAAGACGGCATGCGCGACGCGGAGCGTGCGCTCACCAAGCGCGGGCGCAGGTCCGCGACCCGCGTCGGCGAGCTCCTCTCGGATCGCTTGCCGGAGCGGGTGCTCGCGTCGAGCGCGCTGCGCACGCGCGAGACGGTCGAGTACTTCAGTAAGGCGGCGGGCTACAGGGGGCCCGTCGAGTACCTCGATTCGCTGTACCTCGCGGCGCCGAGCGCGTACCTCACGGCCGTGACCGAACGCGGGGGCGACGCCGCGCGGCTGATGCTCGTCGGTCACAATCCGGGCCTGGAAGAGCTCGTCACGCGGCTCACGGGCGAGCACGTGAGCTTGCCCACGGCTGCGCTCGCCGAGTGTTCGCTCGAGGTCGCGACCTGGTCAGACGTCACGTTCGACACGCGCGCGGAGCTCGTCCGTTTGTCGTTTCCGAAGGAAGACGATTAGCGTACGTCGGCGTCCACGGCCGATCTCGCGGCGAGACTCGCCAGGCGGTACACATTTTGAGCGGCTGGCGCGGCCGCGCCCCGGGTTTCGCGTTGCGATTCCGCCGCCATCGCACTAGTAATTGTGGGTCCAATGCAGCCGACGCGGCTCCCCCGCAAGAAAGACGTGGCGCTCCAGCTCCTCGAACAAGCGACGGTGTTCGTGCACCTGGATCCGCGTGCCGAGGCGGTGCGCGTACCGCCGTGGTTCAAGCGCCAGCCGCAGCTCGTGCTGCAAGTCGGTCTGAACATGGCCGTGCCGATCCCGGATCTGGAAGTCGACGACGAGGGGCTCTCCTGCACGCTGAGCTTCAATCGAGCGCCGTTTCTGTGCGTGATTCCGTGGTCCAGCGTGTTCGCGCTCGTCGACGATCAGCGCCAGGGCATGGTGTGGCCGGACGACGTGCCGCCCGAGCTCAATCAGCAAGCGCAGCAACAGGTGAAGCAGCAGCAGGCGCGTCCCGAGCTCAAGGTCGCGCCCGCCCCCGCGGCGAAGGAAAGCGCGACGAAAGAGAGCGCCAAAGACGCGAAGGAGAAGGAAGCGTCGCCGAAGCGCCGTACACGAAAGACGGCAGCCGCGAAGACGCCGCGCGCCGTCGCCGCCAAGCCCGTTCGCACCGGTGCCGCCAAGCCGCGCGCCGCTGCCAAGGCTCAACCGAAGCGCGCCGCCGCGCCCGCCGCGCCCGCCGCGGAGAAGGCGCCCGTGCCGAAGGCCGCTCCGGCCCCGGCTCCAGCACCCGCGGCCGCCGCAGCCGGCGCGAGCAAGCGCAAGCTGCCGCCGTATTTGCGCGTCGTTAAGTGACGCTAGGCGAACGCTGACGCGCGCCGCTCACGGCTGCCCGGCAGCGCCGCTTTCGCCCGCGCCGCCGCCGCTCCCGTTCGTCCGGCCGGCGCCGCCCGCGCGCGACACGCCGCCCTTGCCTGCGCTGCTCGTCGCTCCGCCCGTCTCCTCGGGCGCGACGCAGCGCGCGTAGCGATCACAGACGAGTCCGAGGTCACAGTCGCTCGTGGTGCTGCAACGCTGAATGCCCGATGCAGCGCCTGGCGGCGGAGAGGCGGCCAAGCACTCTGCGCTCGGGTAATCGCAGACGTACCCGGGGCCGCAATCGAAGTCACTGCTGCAGCCGTCGGGGTACATGGGGCAGCCGCCGAGCGCGAGCGCCGGTAAGAAGAGCCACGTAGCGCGGGAAACTTGCATGACGACCGGGGCGAGAAGGTGTGCGCCCGAAGCGTAGCAGCGACTTATTGAGGTACCAAACGTCGCGGGGTGCCGGGCGCTCCCGAGCCGGGGGTCGTGCTAGCGTGCCGGTACTCCCGAGCGCCACGGCATGGACGTCCGATGCAACCGCTGCTCGACCGATTACGAGTTCGACGATGCGCTGATCTCGGACCGGGGGACGACCGTGCAGTGCACGAACTGCGGGTATCAGTTCAAAATCTATCCAGAGCGCACCCAGGTCGCCTCCCCCGAGCGCTGGGTCGTGCACACGATGAGCGGCAAGGAGCTCGTTTATACGTCCCTCCGTGCCCTCCAGCGCGCCATCGGCGCGCACCAGGTGGGCCCGAAGGATCTGCTCTCGCGGGGTAATCAGCCGTCGCGGCCGCTCGGGTCGATCCCGGAGCTCGAGCCTTTTTTCACGAGCCAGCTCGGGCAGGCACGCGGGATGCAAAGCGTGCCGTCGACGCTGCACGGCGTAGCGCCGCCGCCGACCGGCGCGCCGCGCCCCGTCGACGCCCGCGTGAAGGCGACGCAGCGCGGGTTCGGGCTCCCGAGCGAGCGACTCCGCGGCACGATGTCGTCGTCGGTGCCGCCGCCCGGCGACTTCGAGCAACGCGCGGCGCCGTCACGCGTGCTCGGCGTCGACGCCGCCGCGGCGACGGAACGTGAGCCGCCGCTCGAGCCGGCGCCCGCTCGCAACGCGAGCATGAGCAGCACGCAGCGTTCGGGCACCCCCGCGGCTGCGAGCGCGGGCACTTCGGCACGCCCGCCGAAGCCGAGCGCGGCGCCCGCGGCGCCGACCGCGCAGGTGAAGCCGCAGCCGACCGTGCGGCTCGACGCGCCGAACTTCGACGCGACGTTGCCTGCGGCGGCGCCGCCCGTTGCGACGGGCGTCCCGCGCGGCGTGCCGGAGGTTCAAGTGCGTTCGGTGCCGCCCGTGCAGCCGCGCGCGGCCGAGCCCGTCGCGAAGGCGCGGCCGCACATTCCGACGAATCCGGGGCCGGTCGGCAATCTCGACAAGACGCTGCCGGTGCCGTCGGTTCCCGTCGAGCTCCTGCCGTCGGTCGACGACGACGACTGGCCGGCGGCGCCCGGCGGGTCGTCACCGCTGCATGCTCCGGTGTCTTCGCCGCGCGCGGCGCCGATGCCGGCGCCGGCGCCGGTGTCCACGCGTGAGCACTTGCAGTCTTACGACGAGCTTCCGCCCGACGATCACGCGGATCCGGCGCGGCGCGCGCGTTCGCGCTGGATCGCGGGCGTCGTGTTCGTCGGCGTCGTGGTCTTGCTCGGCGCGACGCTCGGACGCCAATACCTCGTGCGTCTTTCGACCGGCGGCAAAGCGGAGCCCGCCAAGCGCGACGCGCGCACGGCGAGCCTGCTCCAGGAAGCCAGCCGTCTCGTCGATCAGGCGGATTACGACGCCGCAGCGAGCGTGCTCGCGAAAGCTCGCGCGATCGGCCCGCGCGACCCGGGCGTCCTCGGCGGCCTAGCGCGGCTCGAGACGGCGCGCGCCGATCTCACGTGGCTCGAGCTGCGCTTGCTCGACCCGACGGCGAAGGATCTGGTGGAGGAGACGACGCGCGAGCTCGGCGAGCGCGCTGCCAAGGCGCGTCAGGCCTCGGACGCGGCCTTTGCCGTGGCCGCCGACGAGCCGAGCGTGGTCCGCGCGCGCGTCGACGCGATGCGCATCGCCGGCGAGGAGGCGAAAGCGCGCGAGTGGATCGCGCCGATCGCCGCGAACGCGAGTGATCCGCAGAATGCGTACGTGCTCGCCGCGCTCGATTTGTCCGAAGCCGCGCCCGCCTTCGGCACCGTGATCGATCGGCTGCGCGCCGCGGCCGTTTCGGAGCACGAAGGGGTGCGGGCGCGCGGAGCGCTCATCTATGCGCTCGTGCGCGCCGGACGCGTGGTCGAAGCCGAGACGGAGCTCGCGAAGGTGACGGCCGCGGAGCACCCGCACCCGCTCGCCGGCGTGCTCAAAGCGTTCGTGGCGCGCTTCAGCGTGCCGCTCGACGCGGGTGTCGACGGCGCCGTCGCCACGCCCGCGGCTCCGGCACGCGCGCCGGCTGCGGCGACGGACGCAGAAAAGGGGCCGCCCGCCGCCGAAGCGAAGCCGAGCGGTGATTTTCGAGCGCGCCTGACGGAAGCGTCGCAAGCGCTCCAGGGCGGCGACGTCGAGCGCGCTTATTCGCTTTATCAAAGCGTCGTCGGCGAGCAGCCGAACAACACCGAGGCGCTTTCGGGCCTCGCTGACGTGGCGCGCCGCCGCGGCGACAACGGCACGGCGACGCGGCTTTACGGGCGCGTGCTCGACATCAATCCGAGCTACCTGCCGGCGCTCATGGCGTACGCCGACGCCAAATGGGCAAGCGGCGAAAAGCAGGTGGCGCTCACCTACTACAAGCGCGTGCTCGAGCAGTCGGGGCCTTCCACCGATTACGGGCAGCGCGCACAGGCGCGCATCAAGCAAAGCGAGGGTACGGGCAGCGCGCCTTCCGACGGCGCGTCCAAGGACTCGTCGTCGAGCGGCACGCCCGCGCCGACGGGGACGGCTACCGCGACCACGGACGCGCCCGCCGAGCCGCCACGTACCCGCCCGGACATCGACACGTCGGATTTACCTGGAGTCAAGGCCCCATGAAGCGCGTTTTCGGTCGCGGGCGGGTACGAGGGTTCGTTGCGGGGCTGCTCGTGCCGCTCCTCGTCGCTTGTTCGACGCGGCATCGCGCCGGCCCGAACGAGGAGGGCTCGACGCGCCCTGGTAAGCACGACAAGCGCGTGCTCGAGCTCGATCTGACGGCGGGCGCGCCCGAAACGAGCGGCGGGGGCTTGTTCTCGCTGCCGGCGAGCCGCACCTATACCGGGCTCGTGCGCGCGCTCGAAAAGGGTCTCGCGGCGGACACCACGGCCGGCGTGCTCGTGCGCCTCGGCGACGGCGGGCTCGACCTCGCGCAGGCACAAGAGGTGAGCGAGTTGCTCACTCGCTACGGTAAGAAGGGTTTGCCCGTCGTGTGTCACGCGGACGGCCTTTCGAACGCGACGGCCGCGTTCGTGCAGCGCGCGTGCACGCGCCGTTATCTCGGCGCGGCGGGTGAGGCGGCGACGGTCGGCATCGCTGCCGAAATCGTGTACATGCGAAGCCTGCTCGATCGCCTGAAGATCGAAGTCGACTTCTTGCACGTCGGGAAATTCAAGAGTGGCCCCGAGCCGCTGCTCCAAGACGGACCGAGCCCGGAGGCGCGCGAGGCGCTCGATTTCGCGCTCGGTTCGGTGCGTGAGGGCTGGCTTTCGCTCGCCGTCAAGCCGGACGCGAAGGCCGCGCTCGAAACGGGACCGTGGAGTCCGCCGGAAGCGAAAGCGCACGGGTTGATCGACGAGGTGGGCTACGTTTCCGACGCGGTCGCGGATGCGCACAAGCTCGCGAAAACGACCGCGACGGAAGTCGTGTTCGGGCCGCGCTCGAGCAGCAAACACGGCCTCGACCTCGGCGACATCATCCGCACGCTGACGGGCGGCGAGAACGAGACCACGAGCCCGCACGTCGCCGTCGTGCCGATGGAAGGCGCCATCACGACGAACGCGGGCGGCCCCTTCTCGAGCAGCGGCATCACGTCGCAGGCGATGGTCAAGGTGCTCCAGCGGCTCGGGCGCAACGACGCCGTGAAAGCCGTCGTCGTGCGCATCGATTCGCCGGGCGGCTCGCCGCTCGCGAGCGATCTCATCTGGCACGAGCTGATGAAGCTCAGAAAGAAGAAGCCGGTGCTCTGCTCGGTCGGCGGAATGGCGGCGAGCGGCGGCTTTTACATCGCCTCGGGCGCGCAGAAGATTTACGCGGAGCCGTCGAGCATCGTCGGCTCGATCGGTGTATTCGGCGGCAAGCTCGTCGTGTCACCCGCGCTCAAGGAGATCGGCGTCTCGAGCTACACGTTCCCAGCGAGCCACGCCGAGGGCGCGGGTGAACGAGCGGGTTACCTTTCTCCGCTCGTGCCTTGGAACGACGAGACGCGCGGTCGCGTGCGCGCGCTGATGCAGGGCATTTACGACCTGTTCATCGCGCGCGTGGCCGAAGGCCGCAAGATGCCGGCCGAGAAGGTGCTCGCGAGCGCCGAGGGCCGCGTCTGGAGCGCGCCACAAGGGCTCGAGCGTGGGCTCATCGATCAGATCGGCGGGTTACTCGACGTGATCGTCGAGGCGCGCAGGCTCGGCAAGGTGCCGGCCGACAGCGTCGTGACCGTCGAAGGCGCCGCCGAGGGGTTGCTCGACATGCTGAACCTGAGCGACGACGACGAGGCCGACGCCGCGCACGTCTCTGAAGCGCTCGCGCGCTACGAAGCGAAGAAGACGATCCCGCTCGACGTGCTGCCGGCAGCGCTGCGCCCGTTCGCCGCGTCGCTCGCGCCGCTCTTCATGGGCGAGTCGGTCGTCGCAGCGCTGCCGTACGCGATCACGGTGCGCTGACGCGGCCTCGGACCGCCAAGCTCACCGCGATTGCTACCGCGCGCCCGAGCTTCACTTGCCGATCTCTTTCTCGAGCGCGGCGAGGACCTGACTCGCGTTGGTGGCCGTGATGGCGCTCTCCGCCGTCGCTTCGAAGTCGGCCGGCGACGAGACGGCTTTGACGGCGACGCTCGGCGCTGCGGTCGGCGCGACGGCCGCGGCCGCGGCCGGTGCGGCGGCGCTGTCCGTCGCCGCCGGCGTGGGAGCGGCGGACGCGACGGGCGCGGGTGCGGCCGAGGGCGCGGCGCTCGGCGCCGCTTGCGGCGGCGGTTCGGCTTTGTTGCAGGCCGCGGCAAGCACGCCGACGCTCACGGCGAAAAAGAGCTTGTTCATCGGTGTCCCTCGCGGTCGCGCAGGTCCTGCATGACCTTGGAGTCGCGCGCGATTTCCTTTTGAATCACTTGTTTCGTGTGCGTGGTGAGCGCGGCGTCCTTCTTGTCCTCCGCGATGTCGAGGATGCGATTCAGTCGCGCCATGCGATCGGAGTGCGTGTTGAGCTCGCTGCGCGCCTCCGGCAGATCCAGCGTGTTGCCCCATTGGTTGGCCATGTCGTTGCGCCAGTCTTCGGCGCGCTTGGTGCGGTCGGCCTTCCACTGTGTGTCGTTCTTGCGCGCGGCTTCGCGTTTCGCGCGCTCCTGGTCCTGACGCTGTTGCATGCGCGCGCGCACTTGCTCGGCCGTCTCTTTACGTACGGCGGCGTCGTGCGCGGCCAGGGCGTTCGCGGGGGGGACGGGACGGCCCGGCTCGGCGCGCTCGCCGGCGGGCGGCGCGGGGCGCGGGCGCGGGCGCGGCGGTTCGGGGCGCGGCTCCGCCCAGGCGGGCAGGGCGACCGCGGCGGCGACGAGCGTTGCGGCGAGGGGGTAGAGGGCTTTTCTCTTCTTCATCTTTCACCTTCCAACTATTGCGAGCAGCAGTAGAGCGTCTTGCCGTTCTGGCCGGCGATCGGGTCGCTGCAGACGAGCGACTGATTTTCCTGCTCCGGGGTCGACGACGAGGTGCACGCGAAGCCGTAGGAGCCGTCGGTGCAGCCTTCGACGTCCGGATCGGGCGAGCAGGTGGTCGACGTAAATTGAATGCAACAAAACGCCGCGTCGCCGTTGCCGGCATCGACGCCGTCACCGCAGACGAGCGTCGGATCGGTGTCCGTCGGGATCACACCCGCGCTGCAGCGGTAACCGGTCGAGACGTCGCCGCAGCTCGTGAGCGTCGGGTCGACGGTGCACGCGCTGGCGATGGGCTCCGTTCGCGAGCAACAGTAAGAGAGCGTGCCGCTCGTCGGGCCGGGCACGCCGGTGCCGCAATTTTGCGAGGGATCCAGCGTGGTCGGCGTGACGTTGCCGCTGCAGGTGTACGGCGTGGCGGCGCTGCCGCAGCTCGTGATCGTGAGGTCCGTGCTGCAGGTGTTTTGCGCGACGGTAGGGGTGCTGCAGCAGTAGTCGACCTCCCCGCCGTTCTCGATGCCGTCGCCGCAGCTGAGCGCGGCGTCGGTGTCGGCGGGGCGAGCGGCGCCGGTGCAGGCATAGCCGAGCGAGGGGCTCGGACAGGTGATGCTCGAGTCGAACCCGCAGTGGTTCGTCGTGGTGTCGTCACCGTTCGTGGTGACGGTGCAGCCGGCGATGAGCGCGAAGAGCAGGGGCGCGAGCGAGAAAACTCGCGCGTGCCCATTTTTCTTGGGTGTGGTCATGCGTTGTATCAACGGACGAAGTGGTCCGTTCTGTATTACGAATGATGCTATCGAGTGACTCCCCATGATGCAAGTGTGTAATGCGATCATTTTCAGCGATCCTATTTGCGCGCGCGAGCGGGGCGAAATGTGGCGTGCGCGCCGTAGGGCGCGCCGCGTTCGGTGCGTTAATGCCCCTCCGCAGAAAATCGCAGAGTCGATTTCGCGCGCGCGGTTCATTCGATGTGTCGAACGAGCGCTCGTGAGCGGCTATTCACGCGCGCGTGTCCGTCGCAACAGGCGCCGCCTGCCAGAAAATTTTCTTGAACCTCCGAGGCGCGCGCTACGCCGGCACCTGAGCGCGCGGAGAAATCGCGCGACGTCCGTAGGGAACGCGCTGCCCTCCACGTTTAATTGCGGAACGGACCGAAGCGTGGCACCGAAGGGTGTCGTGCCGTCGCCGCTCCTCTCGCCTCGACCCGAAGCAGCGCTCGAAGAGCGGCGAGAGACCTACGAGCAAGGAAGCATCACTCGAGCTTTGACCGCGTTCTCGATGCGATCCTTGCCGTGGCCACGCCGGCGAGAAGAGTTGTCCGAGCTCGGTGAGCTCTTCGCCAAGAGCGCGCGCGGTGATCGGCACGCGTTCGATCGCGTCGTCGAGTACACGGCCGCGCCGCTCTACCGCGTCGCGCTCCGCATGCTCGGAAACTCCGCGGACGCCGACGAATCTTTACAAGAAACCTTCGTGCGCGCGCACCAGGCGCTCGCGCAGGGTCAATGGCGCGACGGCTCGAAGACGTATCCGTGGCTCCTCGCGATTGCGACGCGCGTATGCGTCGACTCGCTGCGCCGTCGCCACGGCCGACCGGTTCCCTATGGGGACATCGATGCGAGCTGGCTCGTTTCGGACGGTCAGCACGCCGAGCGCGCCCAGCGCGTGAAGGAGCTTCTGACGTACATGGATGACTTACCGCCCGATCAGCGGGCGGCGCTCGTGCTGCGCTATATCGAGGGGCTGTCGAACGCCGAGGTCGCCGAAGCGCTCGCAATCAGTGAAGGGGCGGTCGAGCAGCGCTTGATCCGCGCCCGAGCTAACTTGAGAAGGAGGTTCGGTGCCGATGGCGCGTGACGGTTTCGGGAGCAACCACGACGAGCACGAGGATTCGATCGTCGCCCGACTCTTGGAGCTCAAGGCCGCGAGCGCCGAGGCGCGACCGCGTCCCGGCATCGTGCGCCGCATCGCCACGCGCCTCGAAGAGCGCAGCGTGCGGAGCCAGCTCGCCGTCGCGCTCACGGCCGCCGCGCTCGCCGCCAGCGTGAGCCTCGCGTTTTGGTGGGACGCGACCTCGCGTCTGAGTGTCACGGCCATGGTGACGGCGGTCGACGACGGCGACGGACTCGAACCATGAAGCAACGGGTGTGGCTGGTCGTGGGGTTCGTCGCGGTGTTCTGCCTGGGTGCGGTGGCGGGCGGCGCGGCGGTGGCGGGGTCGCACGCGCGCCGCCAAGCCGCGCTTCTCGGTCAACCCGGCCGCGGCTCGTACGCGGCGCTGCTCAATCGCCGCTTGAAGCTGCGGCCCGAGCAGCGCGGAGTGATCGAAGGCACGGTCTCGCGCTTCGAAGCGGACAGAGAGCACATCATGGCGCCGGTCGAACCGACGCTGCGCGCCCGCCGCCTCGAGATGCGGAAGGAAGTGCGCGCCACGCTCGACGCGAGCCAAGCGTCCGATTTCGACACGCTGAACCGCGAAATGGACGAAAATCGGGCTCGTCGCGCCGGGCACGCGGCTGCCGCGTCCGCGCCCGTCGGGAGCGAGGCGGCCCCGGTGCTCGGCGCGTCCAATCGGTGACGCCGCCGGTGTGACATCGATCTCGAGCTCGCCGCCGACTCTTCCACGCCCGCTCGGTTGCCGCCCGCGCTTGCTCGCCTTTCACGCCGTGTCGTGCGAGTGAAAGACGCTCGCGAAGAGGGCGCGAATGCCCTGTTGCCACGCGGCGACGACCAAGAGCAGCGCGACGAGCACCATCGCGGCGGCGCGGACGGCGAACGGGACGAGGAGAGGAGCGAGCGGTAGCGCGGCCGTCGAGAGGCCGGCAACGAGGCAGACGAGGAGCGTGACCGCGAGCGGCGCCAGCCGCGCGTGAACTTTGGCGCTGGCGACCAAAGCGAAGGTGAGGGCGGCGTCGGCGCGGAGGCCGCGATCCCACGCGGCGACGGCGATGATGACGGCGGCGGGTGCGGGGAGCCCGACGGCGAGTCCGCACAGGGCGGCGGCGCCGAGCGCGAGCGGGGCAGGGAGAGGCGCGAGCGCGCCGGGAAGAAGCGAGGCGACGAACAAGGCGTAGAGGACGAGCGCCGTCAGCGTCCAAGCGGCGATTTCGCGAAAGGGCGCGGCGAGGCCGCGAGTGACGTGCGGGGCGTGCTCGTGCCGGTGCCCTGCGAAGCGCGACGCAATTCTGGCGGACAGCGCCGTGCCCAACCAAAACAAAATACCAAAACGAACTCCGCCGAATGCAGCACCTACGAAGGCGCCGTCGAGACCGCGCGCGGGGCCGGGCAGCGGTGCGAGCCAGCGCGCGAGAACGGCGGATTCGACGCGCATGAGGACGAGCGCGACGAGCATGCCGAGCGCGAGGCCGGGCGCCGCGACGGCGAAGCCTTCGGAGAATTCGTGGAGCATGGCTCCGCGCAGCGCGAGGAGCGACGGCTCGGCGCCGAGTGTGCTCGTGGCGATGCCCGCGGCGGCGGCGAGCCAATCGAGGGCGCGCGCGCCGGGCGACGACGGCAAATCGCGGCCGAGATCGTGCGTCACGACGTGCATGAGGAGGCCGGCGACGCCCGCTGCGATCCACGCCGACCAGGCGCGCGTGAGGTTTTCCGGCACCGAACCCGAGAGCAGCACGCCGCCGACGCTCGCGCCCGCGAGCCCGAGCGCGCCTTCGACGGCTGCACGCACGCCGCGTTGCGTGCGAAACGCGAGCGTGACGACCGCAACGAGCGGCACCGTGTGCACGGCGAGCGCGACGAGCACGTCGGCGTGTGCGGTGGGACCACCGGGCAACTCGCTGTACGCACCGAGCCCGAGGCCGTCACCCACATGGTGTACGAGGAGACCGACGTAGCCGGCGCCGAGCAGCGCGCCGCCGTGCGCGCCGTGCGACTCGCGGTGCGTCAGACGACGAACGAGCTCGGCCCACGCGGGCGCGACGCTTGCGGCAGCGAACAGTAAGAGTCCCGGCGCACCGAGCTCAGCGAGCGCTTCGGGCAAAAGATGCGTGAGCGCGACACCGAGCGCGGCCGTAAACGCGAAGGTCCGCAGTGGCCCGACCACGCGCGAGCCGCCCGTCGACCCGAGCCCGAGCAGGAGCCCGAGCGCGACGGCCGCCACAGCGACACCCGCAGCCAAAAACACGGCGGCGTCATACTCGACGTACGGCGCCGCTGCTCGCGCCCGCACGTCCCGCCCGCCGACCGGACCCCTGAAGGCACGCGAGATCGCACCAAAAACCTGCGAGAACGCGGGGTTTCGCCGCGGCGGCGCTCGAACTCTTGACGGCACCCCCTTTGCGGCTACTTTGCGCACGCCGCTACGCGGAAGCCGGAGAGGTGACCGAGTGGCCGAAGGTACCCGCTTGCTAAGCGGGCGTAGGCCAAAAGCCTACCGCGGGTTCGAATCCCGCCCTCTCCGCAACGATCCGTAAACGTTTCGATCCCCCAACGTGCGGCGCGAAAACGCCGTCGGGCGGGATTCGAACCGTCTTGGCCTGCTGCCGGAGGACGACGGCCGCCAAGCTGCGCCGACGGCG
>JAICUB010000027.1 GCA_025936045.1 Polyangiaceae bacterium
CGCGTTTCGCCGAACTCGCCGCACGAGGAGCGCGCGCGAGAGGCGTGCCCGATCGAGCACTAGTGCAGCGCATGTGAGATACGTTCAACTGCCGGTGGGGAGCTGCACTAGATAAGCTCGGTCTGCCTGACCCCCTTGCGCTCATACGGCGTTCGAGGGCTAACGAGCGAGGACGGGCGCGAGCCGGCGCCGAGGATGCAGGGGCTCGCGCGATTTGACATAAAGAAAACGCGCACCTGCGAGGCTCGTTCCGGGGCATTTTCGGAACCGGCGTGACGTACCTACATTTCGCGCGTACGCTTTGCGCGTTGGAGGTGAGTCGTGTGGGTACTTAACAGGGGATCCTTGTGCTTGGTCTCGGCGTTTTGTGGCGCCGGTTGTAGCTCTGCGTCCGTCGCGCCGAATCCGGAGGTGACCTCGAGCGCCGAACGGCTTTCGGGTGCGCCCGCGGTCGGGCCCGAGATCGGCACCATTCCGCCGGTGCTCAGAGCCTCCGATCTCGGCCACAACCCGGAGCTCGCGAGCGACGGCGTCGGCTTCTTGTCCGTGCAGGAAGTGAACGAGCGCATCCGCGCCGTCCGCATCGACGATGACGGGCAGGTCCTCGACGCCGATTGGCTCGATTTCGGGACTGACGACGGCAGCATGCAGCTTTATCCGAACGCCGCGTTCGGAGGCGGTCATTACCTCGTCACCTGGTCGAATCTGCTGACGGACCCGGACGGCACCAGCCACGACTCGATCCAAGGTCGCTTCGTCAAATCGGACGGGACGATCGAAGGCAGCGCCAGCGTCACGCTCTCGAGCGGTAACGCCATCTATTCGAGCGTCGGCTGGGACGGCGACCACTTCGTCCTCGCGTACATGGCGAGCGCCGACGGCGGCATCAACGACATCCACTCCGTACTGATCAATCCCGACGGCACGCGCGTCGAATCGAGCGACCACGCGCTCACGACGAGCGGCTCCACCTCGAATCCGCACGTCGGCGTCGGTGACACGAACGCGCTCGTGGTGTGGGAGGACTACACCCGGACCGCCGAAGGGTTCGACACCAGCCCGCGAATCCACGGCGCTCGTATCGGCCGTAACGGCGACGTGCTCGATGCACCGTCGCTCGCGCTTTCGACCGGAGTCCGAGACGAGCAGGCCCCCGATGTCGCGGGCGGTTCGAGCGGGTTTCTCGTCGTCTGGCAGACGAGCGACATGACCGTTCACGGCTCGGCGCTGACCGACGCGGGTGACATCCCCGCCAAGGACTTCGCCATCGATCACGGCACCGAGGGCGCGGGACTGCCGTCGGTGGTGTTCCAGGACACGGACTACGCGGTCGGCTGGACCGACGGGCGTGACGGCGGCTCGCTTTACGGCACGCACGTTTCCGACGGCGGTGGGCTCGTCGACGGCGCGGACGCGAAGCTTGCGCCCGATGCTCCGCGGGAGGTCGGGTTCGGTTCCGATCACACGAACTTCGCCTTCGACGGTTCGCATCTCTTCTTCTCGTACCTCGGCACCGAACCGAACGGCGTCGAAGGCAGCCTCGTCACCGCCACACTAACGGTCGCGGCGGGCGCGATCCCGCTCACGGCAGTTCCCGACTCGCAGGCCTTCGCCTTTACGAGCTTCGACGGTACGAACTACGTCGTCGCGTGGAACGACGAGGACCGGTCGTCGCTCGATACCGCGCTGCAGGCCGTGCGCATCAGCGGCGCGGGGCAGCTGCTCGATCCCGCCGGGATCGCCGTTTCCCCGCCGGACAAGCCGGCGTTCGGTTTCTCCCTCGCGTCTTCGGGAAACGGCTCGTCGCTCTTCATCTGGTCGGGGACCGACAACGTCCCGCAGCAGCGCACCATGGCGGGTGACGCGACACTCGGCGCCGTCGGACCGTTCGTCACTCAAAACGGCGCTTTCATTCCCGGGTTGGCGAGCGACGGTCACGGTTACCTGAGCGCCTTCGACACGGGTGACAGCTCCGACACCGGCTCCGTTTACGGCCATCTGCTCGGCGTCGACGGCGCGTCGGGCGCCGAATTCCGCATCGACGCGAGCACGCTCAATACGAGTCCGTTCGTGTTCCCCGCCGCTCCGAGCGGATACCTCGTTGCTTACGCGCGTTCCGGCATGCACCTCGTCACCGTGAGCGACACGGGCACGCTCGGCCAGGTGCTCGACCTGACCTCGACCGTCGCGGGGGTGAACGGCGCGAGCAGCGACACGGACTCGCTCGTCGCCTGGAGCGACGACTTCGGTTCGCCCGGACCGCTTCAGGCTCGCTTCGTCAAAGCGGGTGCTTTCAGCGGGAACACCTTCGAGCTCACGCCGGACAGCCTGGGTTACACGCCGGCGCTCGCGTGGGACGGCACGAGCTATTGGGCGGTGTGGGAGTCCTCCACGCACGAGCTCGACGGGCGCAGCATCGGCCAAGACGGAACGCTCGGTTCCGTCTTGGCGTTGGTTCCCGCGGAGGTCTACGCGCCCGCGCTCGTCAGCGACGGCAACGGTCAGCTCCTCTTGAGCTATGCGAAGCTCGCTGGAGAACGGCTGAGCTACCGCATCGCGTCGCGTCTCATCGGGCGTGGTGCAGACGCCACGGGCGGAACCGGCGGCACGAGCGGCGCCGGTGGTAGCGCGGGCATGGGCACGGGCGGCTCGAGCGCGCCCGGCTCCGGCGGCACGAACGGCGGCTCGGGCGGCAGCGGCTCGCCGGGCTCGGGTGGAACGACCACGGCGGGCGCCGGCGGGTCGACCACATCCGGATCCGGTGGCACGAGCTCACCCGGCGCGGGCGGCTCGGGCGGCTCCGGCGGCGGCACACCCGCGACGGGCGGCACGGCGAGCGGTTCGGCCGGAAAATCCGGTTCGGGCGGCTCGAGCGGTCGTGGCGCAGCGGGTAGCTCCGGCACCGCCGGCAGCGGCGGCTCCTCGCCGGCGGGCTGCAGCGTCGCGCCGGGCGCGGGCGATCGCTCTTCCGCGCTGGGCGCGCTCTTCGGGCTCGCGTGGGCCTTCGCGGCGCGTCGCCGGCGCGTGCGTTCGCTCACGTGACTTCGTCGATCGCGACCTCACGCAGGTAATACGCTGCATCGAGTCGCCGCGTCCGAAGCAACGGCGCGGCGACACGGAGCACGATGCCGTAGTCGCCGAGTGCGGGCGGCTGCCAGCGCGTCGTCCAGAGGCTCCACGTCTCGAGGTCGCTCGGCGGCGTGTAGTCCGTGACCGGTTGCCAGGCGCCATCGTCACCGAAGCGGATTTCGAGCGCGCTCGCCGCGACGCTGCCGCCCCACACGATGCCGACGACGCGATAGACGACGGCTCCGTCGAGCACCCACTTTTCGACGCGAATCGGCAGCGCCGCGACGTCGATCTCGGCTGGAATGAAATCACGGGCGAGGTCGGGCGTGCCGCTCTGCATGGTGCGGCCGGCAAACTCGCGCATTTGCGCGGTCGACGGCTCCGTGTCGTCGACCAGGTCAATCTCGTTTACCCATTTGATGCACGTGCAGCCGTACCAACCCGGGACGACCAAGCGAACCGGCGCGCCGTGGTCGGCCGGTAGCGCCTCACCGTTCATGCGGGTCGCGAGAAACGCGCCGGTGCGGGCGATATCCTCGAACGTGAATACCCAGCTTGCGCCCGGCTGCGACTGATTGTCGCGAGAAAGCTCCGAGTACGCGTCGAAGCCGGAGACCAAGACACGCGTGGCCGCGGTGTCGACGTCGAGCTCGGCGAGCACGGCCGCGAGCGGAATGCCGCTCCACTCGGCGCTGCTGAGCAGGCCGAAAGCGGCGCCCCGCGCGTTGCCGCTGCACTCGAGCAGCACCGTGCCTTGCGCGGCTTCGAGCGAGGCGAGCTCCGGCAGGGCGATCGCGCGCTCACTGCCGACCAGGCCGCCGATTTTTATCGTCCAAGGATCGGGGGGAACCAGGAGATCGGGGTACCGGGTCCGGATGTAGAAATCCTCGTTCGTCACGAGCAGCGCGTCCGGCTCGAGCGTCGACAGATCGGTGTAGAGACGGCCGTCGAGATCCTGATTGAACGCCGTGTCGAGCGGCGTGTCCGTCTCGCCCACGAACGGCGCGACGCCGAGGAGCGTGCCACGCCTCGTGAGCTCGTCGTCGGTCGGGAGCGTGCGCCTCGACACGTCGGTTCCGGGCTCTGTGCCGCAGCCGAGGAGGAGCGAGCCGCTCATTCCGAGCCCGCTCGCGAGCAGCCGTCGCCGGGGGACTTTTGCGTGCATGCTCATGCCCGCGGGGGGGCGATGCGCTCGCGCACGATGCCGAGGAGCGCCTGCGCGTTGAGCACGCGACCGTAGCCCACGCTCTGCCAAGCGCGCGGCGCGCCGCGCTTGAAGAAGAGGAGCCGCCCGTCCTCGACCTCCACGTCGGCGAGCTCCGCGTACATCGCGCCGTGACCGTTGACCTCCACGGCGCTGCCCGTGAGCGTGACGGGGCCGAACGGCACCTTCGCGTTTTCCGCCAAGCGGGTCCGCACTCGCGTGACGACCCGCTCCGCGACGAGCTCTTCGAGAGCGCGGCCGAGAGCCTGGATGTCGCAAAGCAAGTGATTCATGACGAGGCTCTTGCCGTCGAAGAGCCGGAGCGTATGCGTCTCGGCCCGTGTCCGGACGAGCCCCACTACTTTCCGGAGCTCGACGCGCTCCGAGCGGATGCTCTCGACCGCGTCGAAGGGGAAGACGTGACGATGCCCGGCCATCACTTCGACGACACCCGCGCGATGGAGCTCGATGACGCGTCCGCGCGTTCGCGCGAAAGCTCTGAGATGGCCGCCGCCGAACAGGGTGATCGGCAGGCCGATCACCGGATAGAACCACGCTCCGGCTCCGAGGCGTGCAGCGGGGAAGAGCCACGGCACCACGCCCAAAAATGGCCCACCGAGCGCCGCGCTGATGCCCACGCCGATCATCAGCAGGCGTGACCGCAGCGTATGGGCGTGGGTGGAGACGAGCCCACCCAGCCCGAGCTCGGTCCCTGCGTTCCCTGACACGTGTCGATCCTTAGTCGATTCTCGTAACGGCCGAGCGGTCGAGGTTTGCTCTCGGAGCCGATTGGGGCTAGTGTCCCCCGACGCAGCGTTTTCGGTAACCGCCTGGCTGTCCTTCGCTGACCAAGCGATCGCGGAAGGTCGTGTTCCCGGTGATCCTGCGAGGTGGCGTCCTGAGCCGCCGACCGATGTTTCGGGATCGCGGTTCTCGAGCTCGGAAACAGGGCCGCTCAGCGGCGCCTGGGACCACCGCCATCGGCTCCGCCCCGAGAGGGGAGCGAAGTCGGCTGCTGGAGGCGCTTTGACTGCACGACCCAGTGTCAACAAAAGACAGCGTGAGCTTCAACGTAAAGAGCGCCAGGCAGAAAAGCTTCAGCGTCGGGACGAACGTCGCGTCAAACGTAACGACCCCGCGGACGGAGAGCCGGGGGACCCGGGTGAGCTGGGTGAGGTCATTTTGGTCGACGGGGAGCTCGTCGTGGTGGGAGGCGGCGAACCTCGGGCTCCCGCCAATCCACCCTCTGGGGATGCGGTGCCGCCCGCCGAAGCCCCGCCCGGGACGAAGTAAGGCGTGCGAATGGTGAGGCAGCGGATGAGCGGTTCGGAGCTGAGCATCGACGTGAAAGAGCAACGTGCCGAGATTCTTCGTGGCGGCCCTTCCGTCGTGGGCGGGGCGTGGGTGAAGACCCTCTGCGTGTCCCTGGCCGAGCAGGGTCGGGAAGTTGCGGGCGGCTGGCCCGGTACGATCGTCGAAGCGCGTGCGCTCATCGATCGCCATTTGCACCTCGAGCTAGGAAAGTGCGGCCTGCGGCACGCGTCGAGCACCGAGCTCGCGCTCGCGGCTGAAGCGACGTACGCACGCGCCCGTTCCGAGTGGCTCGGGCTCGAGCGCACCGCCCGCGCGGCGATGCGAGGGCGAGTGCCGCGCGATTGAAGCGCGTGGGTCAGACGGCCGGCTAAAAATAGAGGGTCAACGTCCCGAGCGTCGTGCGCGGGGCGGCGGCGACCAGGTGCACGCCGGCTGAAGCGGGCCGTTGTCCGGGCTGGAGGCTCCAGTTCGATACGAAGTACGAGATTTCGTCGGCGTATTTTAGCCCGAGCGCGTTGTACACGTCGAGGCCGACCTCGACGAAGCCGTATCGGAGCGAGCCGAGCGCGTTCAGGACGTGGTTGGTCGCGCTGACGATGTTGTCGTTCACGTGGCGGCCGCCGATGAGCGTGTAGCCGATCCCCGCGCGGCCGGTGAGCGGCTGGTCCGCGTAACGGAGCAGCTCACCGTGGGCGTTCACGTCGGTGCGCCAGAGAATCGTCGGGACGTTCGGCACGTAGTGCGAGGTGCCGGCGACGAGCGTGTCGTAGGTCGCGGTTTGCGCCGAGAGCGCCGTCGAGGCGAGCAGCCACGCCGTGGGACGCGCCAAAAACGAGCCCAGAATGCCGCGACGCTTGCTCGCCCGCTCCGTCTCGTAACCGCCGGAGTCGACGGCGAAGACGAGCTCGTTCGCCACGTTCGTTTGAAAGGCTGTCAGCGTCGTCGTGAAGCGACCGTGGCCGACCGAAGAGCGGAGCCCGAATTCGAAGCTCGTGACCCGTGAGTACGGCGAGCCCGGCGTGCACGGCCGGAGCTCTGCGCTCGGCGTGACGGTAGTCGCATTGCAGCGGGTGAGGCTCATGGCGTCGAGCGAGCGAAAACCTTCGCCCGCCGAGACGACCGGGGTGAGCTCCGGCAACGCTTCGTACGCGACCGTGACGCGCGGCCCCGGCGCGACTCCCGCCACGTTCATGCGGGCGCCGCGCAAGGCGCCGGTCGCGACGGGCGGCACGACGCCCGCGAGCTCGTTCTCGATGCCCACGTCGAGAAAATCCACGCGTGCGCCCCCGGAGACACGGAGCGTCTTGCAAAACCTGAGATCGGCGTCGAGGTAAGCGCCGAGGTCCAGCGTGTTCAAGCCGAAGTTCGTGCGGTAGTCCCACGGAGTGAGGTTCGCCGGATCGAGCAGATTCTTCGTTTGCTGCGCTTGCCCGGCACGGGCCGAAACTCCGGCTTCCGTCACTACCTCGAGCACCCCGCCCACGCGCCGCGGCAGGCTGCGTGCTCGCGCGCGGAGGCCGGCCGCATTCTCCACGTTCGTGAGCTCCCAGAGGTCACCGAGGCTCGGGAGATCAGGCTCGAGGTTCGAGCTATTCAGAGCGCCCGTGTAGTTCTGGCGCGAGGCGAAGTTCGCCCGCATGAACCAGGGCGTCACTGAAAATTCGACGACGCCGCTCGTTCGGTGCTCGAGCTCCGCGGCGACGATGACGCGCGAAGAGGAGACCCCCTGCGCGGGCTCCGCGCACGACGGCGACGCGCAGTTCGCCGGGTAGAACGCGTTGAAGTGGGGATACGCGTCGTAGTACCCGATGGCCCCCGCATCGACGTCGTCCTGTCGCAGGACGCCCGGCAGGTCGGCGCGCGCAGCATATGCCGTCACGAGCAGCCGGACGTGGTCGGAGGGGCCGAGGTCGGCGCCGTATTGCGCGTTGACGGAGGCCGACTTCGAGGCTCGATTTTGCCCGAAGCCGTCCGTCTTGCCGAGCGAGAACGCGGCAAACGTCTCTTCGCTTCCCGCTCGCGGCGCGACGATGCCGACGAGTCGCGTGTTGCCGAACGAGCCGTACGTCGTCTTCAGCTGGTAGCCGCGCTCGGCGACACCGAGCTCGAACTCGGCGCTTCCCACGATCGCCGCGTCCCCCTGGCGCGGATCGTAGGCACCCTCGAGGACGTGGATGCTCTGGACGACCTCGGGGATGATGAAGTTTACGTCGGCGTAGCCCTGACCATGGATGTGGAGCGGGATGTTGGTCGGTACCCCACCGACCGTCATCTCGATGCCCGAGCCGTTCTCGAGATCGAAGCCGCGCAAGTAGACGTCGTTGCCGAGGCCCTCGCCGTCTTCGTGATCGACGAAGAATCCGGGCGCCGCCGACAGCATTTCGCTCGTGCGCTCGCGCGGCGAGGCCGTGAGCGTTTCGCGGTCGACGCGCACGTCGTTGAGGCCGCGCTTCGACGACCAACCGAAGCCGCGCACGATGACCTCACGGGTATTCGCCGCGGGAGGCGTGCTGGCGGCGGCAGCGGGCGGGGAAGGCGGCGTCGTCACGGCCGGAGCGACGCGTGCCGGCGGTCCCGGCGCCATGGGCGGGTGAAACACGACGACGTATTCGATGCGCGAGCGCAGGGGACGCCCGTCCCGCGACGAAGGCGCAAAGCGAGCGGCTTTGGCCGCTTCGAGCGCCGCCTGCACGAACGCGTCCGGCGTCTCGCGGGGCGCGCGCGCGACCGCGACGGCCGATTCGACGTGCCCGGTCGCGTCGATCACGAGCTCTAGTGCGACCTGCGCTTCGATGGGCGGCGCGCCCGCCGGGAACGGCGCGACGATGGGAGCGAGGGGCTCCGCTTCGACGACGTCTGCGAGCGCTGCCGCCGAGCGTAGCCCGACGGCGAGGCAGAGCGACCACGAGGTCACGCGCGAACGCCACGCAGAGGGCAGGCTCACGACGGCGCCACGTCCGCGATCACATCAAGCTCCATTGCCCTTCGTTGAGGCCCGGCACGGTCGCGTCGTCCGGAGCGCTCGATTTGAAGGGATAGATGAGGTTGTCGGTCGCGGGTGTGACGAACGTGGCCGCGTGGCTCTCGCCGGGCATGAGCGGTCCGATCGTCGCGGCGTCGGGAAAGCACGTGACGGGCGGACACCCGGCGGGGAGCCTCGGGTATTCCGAAGTGACGTCCACACATACGAGCTCGAAGCCGTGCGGCAGGGTGCCGGCGTTCGTCAGCGTCAGCGTCACGGTCGAGTCGTTCTGCGTGTTCAGCACGCTCTTCGAGAAGCCGTCGTCCTCGACCGTCAAGTCGATGGTGTAGGAGCCGCCGGTCACGCCGTCGGCGTCGGGGAAGCACGCGTCGCCGCCGGGTTCGTTCGAGCTCGCGCAAGCCAACGTCAGCGCGAAGAGAGCGAGCGACCAGGCGCCGTGACGCGCACGCGCTCCGAAGACGACTCGTTCCTGGCTCACCGGGCCCCAGTCTAGGTTCGGGCCCGCGTCCGCCGGTATCCGACAAATGTCGGATGCACCTGCGGAATTTCCCCTCAGACTAAGCTCGCGAGGACGATGCGATCGGCCGCCACTCCCCAGCTCGCCGCCGTTCGACGGCGGAGCGTCGTTCGCGACAAGCGGCTGCTCGGAGCTGTCGCCGCCGGGGCGCTCCTCGGGCTCGCGTACGCGGTCATCGACGGCTTCTCCGAAGCCCGGCTCGAGCACGGAACGCTGACGGGCGTGCTCGCGCGCACGCACGTGCTGGTCGACCGCGCGAGTCCCGTCATCGTCGGAGTGCTGCTGGGGCTTGCGGCCTACGCGCTGCTCGTTCGCAAAGACCTCGCGAGCGCCCGCGCGTCGGCTTCGCGAGCAGAAGCGCTGCGACGGAGCTTGCTCAAGGTGGAGCGCGACCAGGCGATTTGGGTGCTCGCCGCGACCGTGCTGCACGAGCTCAACAATCCACTGCACGCGCTCGGCCTGTTGCTCGACGAGCACGCCGTCGAACGCGACGAGGGCCGGCGCGCCGAGCTCGTAGAACGCGTGCGTGTGCAAGCCGACCGGGCGCGCCATCACCTGGCCGTCTTGCGCTCGCTGCGCGGCCGCGGTGAACCGAACCTCGCGCGCGTCTCGCTCGACGGCGTCGTGCGCTCGCTCGCGGAAGACGTGGGTGAGCTCGCCAAGGACGAGGGCATCCGCGTGCACGCCGACTGCGCCTCCGCCGTCGAAGCTCGCGCCGACCCGACGTACGTGCGCACGATCCTGGAAAATTTGGTCGATAACAGCTTGTGCGTGCTGCGCGCGCGCGGCGGTGGGCGCATTTCCGTGCGGCTCACGGCGGAGCCGAGCTGCGCCGTCGTCTGCGTTTCGGACGACGGGCCGCCGCTCGACGTCGAGGCTCGCGCGCACCTCTTCGAACCGCTGCGTTCGACGAAAACGCACGGGCTCGGCCTCGGCTTGCCGATCGCGCGCGCGCTCGCTCGCGCTATGCGCGGCGACCTCACGCTCGAGAGCGGCGACGGAAAGAGCTTTCGCCTCGAATTGCCGCTCGAACGCGCCGCCGACCGCGCCGCGACCGCGACCTCGCAGGAGTGGGCGTCGTGAAGCGCACCGTGCTCCTCGTCGAAGACGAAGCGGACACGCGTGAGCTCCTCGCTCGGGCGCTCGAGCGCGAGGGCTTTGCCTGCGTCACGAGCGAGACGCCGCACGGGGCGCTCGAGCTCGCGCGTGGGGCGTCGTTCATCGACGTCGTCGTGACCGACATGGCGATGGGCGGCGACGATCGCGCGGGCCTGCGCTTGTTGCCGGCCTTGCGCGCCGCCGGCGTGCACGCGCCGGTCGTGGTCATCACGGCGTTCGCCGACGTCGAGAAGGTGAAAATGGCTCTGAACGACGGCGCCTCCTACTTTCTCGAAAAGCCGTTTCGTGCGCCCGAGCTCGTCGAGGCCATCGAGCGCGCCTGCCAGCCTCGGGGCGCGGCCGCCCACGCCGCCGCTGAGGTGCTCGCGCACGCCAAATTGACCGACAAGGAACGAGCCATCGCGCGGCTGTTGCTCCAGGGCCTCTCCTCGGCGGAAATCGCCGCGCTCGAGGACAACAGCGAAAAGACGATCCGCCAGCACCTCACGCGGATTTACGCGAAGTGCGGCATCGGCAATCGCGCCGAGCTCTTCTCGAAGATTTACGTGCGCTGAGCGGGGTGCTCGGGCTGGTGCGGCCGCGAGCGCGCAGCGCCGACTTCGACGGCGGCGCGAGTCGCGTGAAAGGATCAGCGAGCTCGAATCGACTCCACGACCTTCCGTGCGTCGCGCCGGCCCACGAACTCGAGGACGTCGCCGTTCATCAGCTCGACTTCGTAACGCTTCGGGTACCAAGGAGGGTGCAGCGACATCCAGCTTACCTCGCGCAACGTCGCGACCCGCGCCCACGGAATCACGCGGAGGCGGCTGCCCGAGCGAATCTCGAGCCCGCCGTCCGTCGCGTGGATGCTGCGGGCGCGGAAGCAGAGGAGATAAGCGATGAGCGCGAAAGCAAGCACGTGCAACGCGTCTTCACCGCCGCCGGTCGCCGACCAGCCGAGCAGCCGAAGACGAAGCACGCGGGTCGCGTCTGCGGCGAGGAGCACACCGAACAGCCGCATGAACCAGCGAAACCCGAGCGAATGAAGTCGCAACCGCATCCGCACGCCGCGGCCGTCGTGCTCCGTCCGCTCAGAGCTCATCGCACTCACCCAGCGTCCAGGGACCGAAGGACACCTCGAAGCAGCGTTCCGGTTTGCCGTCGTTGTCGAGATCGCGCCCTTCTCCCGAGCTGACGCTCGCGCCGAGAGACGCGGAAACCCCCGCAGTCACGCTCCTCCAACCCAAACTGGTCGTGCTTTGCCGTAAGCACGGCGATGCCTCGCTCGGACGTTCCGGGCACGTCATCCTCGGAGGGCGTGCGTGTAGCTTGCGACGCCTGAGCTGCCGGCGGGGGCAAGGAGCTCGGCTCTTCAGGGCTTGGATCGTCGGCGGAGCACCACCCCGGCGAGCGAGCGGCGGCGGCGATGGGTTCGGGCATGGGGGGACCTCCATGCCCGGATCGGCAAGCGCCGCGTGCCAGTTGCTAGTTTTTTTGCTCGAGCTTCAGAGGAGCTTCAGGTACGCGACGATGTCCGCCTTGTCCTCGGTGGTCGGCACGTGAGGCGTCGGGTAGCTGACGTTTCGCCGGAGGAACGTCGCGAGGTGCTTTTCGTAGTGGTCCACCAACTCCTCGAGCGTGTTGGCGGAGTTGTCGTGGAAGTAGGGCGCCGTGTTTTTGACTCCCCAGAGCATCGGGATCTTGAAGAAGTTCAAGTCCCGAACGTCGCCTGTGACGAGGGCGCGCCCGGGGTCGGGGCTGGTGACGGTGACCGTCTTGCCTGGGTTGTTCGGATCCGGGAACGTAAACTCGTAGGTGGGATTGCCGAGCTCGTTGAACTCCGACACGTTGACCGTCTGGAAGCGCTGGCCGACCGGTAGCCCCGAGTTCGATTGCGTGGTGTTGGCCATCGGACCGCCGTGGCATTGGCCGCAAATGTTGAAGCGCGGTGCTGCGGAGTCCTGAGCGAACCACCTGCGTCCTCGCTGCTCGGAGTCCGTCACGCCGGGCGGCCAGGTGGGTTCGGGGCCGCCATCACTGTAGTCGCGCAGGAGGTCGCTCGAGAAGAAGTCGGGACCTTGCTCGAACTGGGCGATGAGCTGGAGTTGAGCCGACGTGGGAACGACGGTTCCCTGGGCGTGTCCGGCGATCGCGTCCTCGGCTTGTGAGGTCAGCGTGGGCTCGCGGCCGTCCCACATGATGACGGGATCGAGGGCGGGAGTGTTGATCGTCGTGGGAACGCTCCTGCGGAATATGATCGAGGTCGCGCTCGGGTTCGACGTGAGCGAGACTCCGGGGGGCAGAGGGATGCTCACGCGAAACGTAGCGTGGGCGCGTAGTTGCGAGTAATCGTTGCCGGCGCCGTCGTCGCTGTCGATACTCTGAAAGAGGGGATCACTCGGGTTCGACGCGTAGAGGGCTTGCACTTGATCCGCGTTGATCGTGCCGGTCTCGGCGGTATGGCACGTGACGCAAGCTCTGCCGTTGCCGCCGAACGTTGCTTTCGTGAATAGATATTCGGGATCGAGCGACTGGTCTCCGCTGCCGTCGCCGGCTGAAGCGCCGGCGCCTCCGCTCGCCGGGAGCCCACCCGAGCCTCCGCTGTTCGAGGTGTCACCCGAGCCTCCATTCGCCGGGAGCCCGCCCGAGCCTCCGCTGTTCGAGGTGTCACCCGAACCTCCATTCGCCGGGAGGCCGCCCGAACCTCCGCCGTTCGCGAGCCCGCCGAAGCCGCCGCTCGCTGGAAGCCCACCCGATCCCCCAGCGCTGGAACGTCCTCCGGAGCCGCCGATCGCGGCGCCCTTCCCGCCGTCATCGTCGTTCGAGCCCGCGTTGCCGTCCCCGACGTTCTTCGAGCCACCTGCGCCGCTCTCGCTGCCACCCGTCGAACCGTCGAGCTCGCCGCCGGTCGTCGTCGGTGCGCCGGCTTCGCCCGTGCCGTCGCTGGTCGAGCCGCCCGCCGCGCTCGAGCCGTCGCTCGTCGACCCGCCCGTCGCGCCGTCCTCGTCGCTCGCGCCCGCGGCACCGAGTCCGACGGTGTCCGAGCCGCCGGTGCCGTCGCCGACGCCGTTCGAAGCGGCCGTGCCGTCGCCGTTCGGTCCGCCCGTGCCGTCGGCGTTCAAGCCGCCCGTGCCGTCGCCGACGCCGTTTCCGGCGCCGTGACTCGAGCCTGGCTCGCCCGCGTGTTTCCCTCCGCACGCACTCATCAAGACAACGATCGCAAAACTCCCCAGACTGAAGTCGAATTTCATGACACTGACCTTGAATGGCGACGAGCACGGATTGCGTTGTGCGCCGTCGGCAGCACGCACATGCAATCACTGCACCTCACCAAGAGGGGTGTGTCCGTTGGGGCATGACTGACCTGGTCGGGCTGGCTCTCGGGTGGTGAGGCGTAAAAGGCTTCGAAGAGCACTTTTCGCCCGCCCCAGTGCCGCGGCGGCGCGGGCAAATGAGCTCCCGGCCGAGCGCCCGGGACTCACTCGGCTGCGCGAACGGGCCCCACCGGCGTCAACGCGCGAGCACGGAGCCGCCTGCCACGTCGAGCACTACGCCGCTCACCCAGCCGGCGCTCTCCGAAGCCAGATAGAGCGCGGCGTCGGCCACGTCCTCCGGCGTCCCTAGTCGGCGAATCGGATGGTTTTCGATCAATTGCGCCTTTTGCGCGGCAGGGATCTGCGCGTCGCTCTTCTCGGTCAGGATCGTTTCCGGGGCGATGCAGTTCACGCGGACGTTGAAAGGGCCGAGCTGAAGCGCCGCGTGTTGAGTCAAGAGCTCGATGCCGGCTTTCGCCGCCGCATACGCAAGGGGTGAGAACACCGTCGGACGGCGCGACGCAGCGGACGACAGCGTGACGATGCTGCCGGCTTTTCGCGCCTTCATGCCCGGAACGAAGCATTTCAAGGTGAGGAACGTCGCCACGAGATTGCCGTCGAGTGAAGCGCGAAAGCCGTCTTCCGGGATATCCTCGAGTGCAAGGTGCGGTTTCACCGTGTTGCCGCCCGCGTTCGCCACGAGCACTTCGACGGGACCGAACGCTTCCTCGGCTTGCAGTCGCATGGCTTCGAGCTCGGCAAGCTTCGTCACGTCAGCCCGCGCGTGGACGGCTCGGCCTCCGGCTTCCTCGATCGAGCGCTGAACGGCGACCAAGGCCTGCTCGTCCCGACCGTGGAGCACGACCTTGGCGCCGGCGGCGGCGAAGCGCTTCGCGATGGCTGCGCCGATTCCACGCGAGCTTCCCGTGACGAGCGCGACTTTGTCTTTCAGCTGCAACGCGAATCCTCCGCTGGCAAAAGGCTCGTAAGGACGCACCTTCCCGCACGCAAGCCCCCGCGGCGATTTGACCCGAGGCGCGCGCCGTCAGAACGAGACTTCGGCCGCCTCGACCCGCACCCGCAACACGCCCACGCCGGCTTCGTTCGGGGTGAGGCCGGTCAGCGCGACCTCGAGCTCGTCGCCGTCGACGAGCGGACCGACGCCGCCGGGGGTGCCGGTGGCGATGAGATCCCCGGGCTCGAGCGTCATGATCCGGCTCGCTCGGGCGACGAGTGCGGCCACGTCGAAGAACATGTCGGACGTGGGCGCGTCTTGCCGGAGCACGCCGCCGACACGACAGCTCACGCGTAGCTTGGCGGGATCGACGCCGCTGGCGATCTCTGGACCTACCGGGCAGAACGTGTCGAAGCCCTTGCCGCGAGTGGCCTCGCCGTCTCGCCGTTGCAGATCACGCGCGGTGACGTCGGCCACGCACGTGTAACCGAGCACGTAGTCGAGGGCGCGCTCGGGCGAGACGCGGCGCGCTCGTGAGCCGATCACGACCCCGAGCTCGGCCTCGTGCTCGACGCGTGTGCTCTCGGGCGGTAACACCACGGCGTCGCCCGGGCCGATCAGCGCCGAGGGTGGTTTCAGAAAGAAGATCGGTTCGTCGGGCGCGCGCCGCCCTTGCTCGCGCGCGTGATCCGCGTAGTTCCAGCCGACGCAGACGATCTTGCTCGGGCTTACGGGACACAGCGTCGAGAGCTCGCCCCGCGCGCGAATTTCCCCTGTTTCGCGCGCTCCGAGCCACGGAGCTCGGTCGAGCCGCCGCACGCGCGCCGGCTCGACGAGCGCGAAGAAGATCTGTCCGTCGGGTGAGCGAAATCGACCGTAACGAGCTCGCGTGTTCGGCGTCGGTTGAGGCATGCGCATTGGGCCACGGGTGACGCGTGTCGTCGGTGTTTCGCGCGGGCAAGCACGAGCGTCCGGGCGCACGCACCTAACCTTACGCGTTCTTTACCTCGCCGATCGTCCCATGATTGCAACAGGGCATTGCAATTCGTCCCGTGGACGAAGGGCGAGTCGCGCGTCTATGTTCGAGCGCGTCGATGGGTGTTCGATGCAACCGCGCATCGAAGGAATGCTCCGTGTTGTCTGATCAGGGAAGGGGTTCGCATGACATTGCACAGCATCTCTCGCGCCGCGGGGTCGTACGGGAACGGCGCGTCCGCACGTCGTGATTCGGTGAAGAGTGAGGTCGCAGGGCCGTCGAACGTCGGGGAAATCCTGCTCGAAGCGGCCAAGGGCTCGCCGCGGGCGGGGCTCCTCTACGGCTCCGAGGACGGCACGGACACCGAGCTTCAAACGTATTCGGCGCTCGTAACGCAAGTCCGGCGCATGCTCGGCGGGCTGCGCAGCCACGGTCTCCAGCCGAAAGACCGGGTGGCGATCGCGCTCGAGCGGCCACGCGAGTTCGTGCCGGTCTTGTGGGCATGCCTACTCGGCGGGTTCATTCCGTGCCCCGTGCCGCGCGTGGAGCCGGAGCAGCAGGGCGCACAGCGCAAGAATCTCGACGCGCTGCTCGGCGGTCCGCTCTTCGTGACCTCGAAGGAACCGACGCAGGGCCGCTGCATCGACGTTCGAGCGCTCGATGCCGGGCCCTCCGCTACGGCCTTTCACGCGCCCGCACCCGAGGACGTGGCGTTGCTCGTGCTCACGTCGGGATCCACCGGAGTCGCGAAGGCCGTCATGCTGACGCACGCCAACTTGCTCGCTTCGATGGCCGCCAAGGTCGAGGCGCACGCGCTCACCAAGCTCGACGTTTCACTGAATTGGGTGTCGTTCGATCACGTCGCGGCGCTGCTCGAATGTCACATGTTGCCGCTGTGCGTGGGCGCGACCCAGATCCACGTTTTCCCGCGCGAAGTGCTCGGCAATCCGCTGCGCTTTCTGGAGCGGATTTCGGGCCACGGCGTGACGATGACGTTCGCTCCGAATTTCCTGCTCGGCCAAATCAACAAAGCTTTACAGGACGAAAAGCCCGAATCGAAGCTCGACCTCTCGAAGCTCCGCCAGATCATCTGCGGCGGCGAGGCCATCGTGACGGCGACGGCAAGCACTTTCTTGGAGCTGCTGGCGCCGTTCGGCCTTGCGGGTGACGCGCTCTGGCCCGCGTTCGGGATGACCGAGACCTGTGCGGGCAGCGTGTACTCACGCGAGTTTCCCGGCTTCGACGGCGACCAGCCCTTTGCGTCGCTCGGCTGGCCCGTCCGCGGGCTGTCGTTCCGCATCGCCGACGAGCACGACTTGGAGCTTCCGGAGGGGACGACGGGCGAGCTCCAGGTGCGCGGCCCGATGGTGTTCGCCGGCTACTACGAGAACGCCGTCGCCACCGCCGCCGCGTTCACCGAGGACGGCTGGTTCCGAACCGGTGACCGCGGGTCTTACACCCGGGGACGCCTGTCACTCGCGGGACGCAGCAAGGACAGCATCATCGTCAACGGAGTGAACTACTTCTCCCACGACATCGAGTCGCTGCTCGAGCGCATCGACGGTGTCGCAGCTTCCTTCGTCGCCGCCTTTCCGACACGCTCGGCCGGCAGTGATACCGAGAGCCTCGCCGTGGTCTTCGCGTCCACGTTCGCCCCTGAGGACGCGACCGCGCTGCACAAGACCGTCGGGGCGATTCGGGACACGGTGCTGCGACATTGGGGCTTCCGGCCGTCGGTGACGCTCCGGCTTCCGTCGAGCGAAATCCCGAAAACCAGCCTCGGCAAGATCCAGCGGTCGGAGCTGCGCAAGCGCCTCGAGTCAGCCGAGCTTGCTTGCTACGAACGTGAGGTCGCCGAGGCGAGCGCCCGGCAGCGCGGTGAGTGGATTCGCCCCGAGGGTGAGACGGAGCGCGCGATCGCCGCCATGGTCGCCGCGATCGTCGGCCTGAAGGAAGGGGAGATCGACGCGGCCGCGAGCTTTTTCGAGCTCGGCGGCACGTCGATCGAGATCATGCGGCTTCAGCGAGCGCTCGAAACACGGTTTCGGGGTGCGCGCGTGTCGCTCTCGACCATCATGCGCGGTGCCACCGTGCGCGAGCTCGCGCGTCGCATCACGACACCCGGCAGCGCCGCCTATAACCCGCTGGTCCCGCTGCAGAGGACGGGCAAGGCCACGCCGCTTTTCTGCGTGCATCCCGGGGTGGGGGAAGTGCTGGTCTTCGTCAATTTGGCCAGACACTTCACGGGAGAACGCCCCGTCTACGCGCTCCGTGCGCGCGGCTTCGGTGAAGGCGAGCTGCCGTTCGCGAGCTTCGACGACATGGTGCAGCGCTACGTCGCCTCGCTGCGCGCCGCGCAGCCCCGCGGTCCGTACGCGCTTCTCGGCTACTCCTTCGGCGGCGTGGTGGCGTTCGAGATCGCGAAGGTGCTGGAGCGCGCCGGCGAGCGCGTTTCGTTGCTCGGCGTGATCAACGCACCGCCGCACATCCGCGGGAGCCGTGAGTCGATCGACTTCGTCTACACCGCCGTCAACCTCGCTTATCTATTGTCGCTCATTTCGCTCGAGCGGGCTCAGGAGCTGACCGCCAGCTTTCGCGAATCCAACGCGAGCGAGCAAGAGACGGTCACCCAACTCTTCGAGCTCGCACCGCGGGCCCGCCTGGCCGAGCTCGACCTCGACCTCGGAGGTTTTTCGCGCTGGGCGAACGTCGCGTTCTCACTGGTCAAGCTCGGGCGCACTTACGAACCTTCGGGCGACGTCGAAAGGGTGCGTGTGTTCTACGCGTCCCCGCCCGTTCGCTACCGCAACCTGCCGAAATCAGTATGGCTCGAGGAAAAGCTCGCGCCCTGGAACGCCTTCTCGCGACAGCGCGCGCGGTTCATCGAGATCCCGGGCGAACACCAGACGGCGCTCGGCACGTACGTCGCCGATTTCGAGCTCGCGCTCCGCCGTGAGCTCGAAAGTGAAGCATTGGGGAGATAGTCGAAATGACGAGTCAAAAATATCGCAAGGTGGGTCTAGCTTTCGCCGTCCAGGGGGCGTTCCTGGGGCTCGTCGGGCTCAGCGGGTGCGCGGGAGTCGACGCGGCCGGTGAATCCGACGAAGGCACGGTCGCCAGCGCGCTTTCGGATCAGGATTGCGACTCGACCATCGGGGCGCACCTGCCCGGCATCAGCGACGAGGAGTTCGAGGCGGCGCGCACCGAATTCGCCAAGGTCACGACTCCCGACGACGGGCTCGGGCCGATCTTCAACGAGCGATCTTGCGGCAACTGTCACAAGCTGCCCGTGCCCGGAGGAGCGGGCGACGAAACGGCGGAGCGCTTCGGGCGCTTCAATCCGGACGACACGTTCGACTCGCTCTCGCGTGAGGGCGGACCGCTGTTGCACCTCATGACCCTGGGCGATTGGGTGAACGAGGACGGCGAAGCATGTCAGGTGCCGGCCGAGCACGTCCCCGACGACGCGACCGTCACGACGGATCGCCTGCCGCCCGCCTTGTTCGGCGCCGGCTTGCTCGACACGATTCCGGACGAGTTCTTCGACGAGCTCGCGGCTGCGGAGCCCGAGGCCGTGCGCGGCATGGTGAATCGAGTGCACATTCAGTTGCCCGACGTGGAAGACCCGACCCAGGTCGTCGGCGGGACGCGGGTCGGTCGCTTGACTTGGAAGGCAGCCACCGTGGGCGTCACCGAGTTCGCGGCCGCGGCCTTTCGCCAGGAGGTCGGTATCTCGACGCAGCACTGTGTTGCCGGGCAGTCGATCACGACCTGGGCCGCGGAGCCTGCTCCCAATGCCGTGCCCGTGCCCGTCGAGTGTCAGGACAACGTCCCCGGCACCGACTACGCCGTCGGAAGCTGCGACGGCAACCGCACCGAGATCGAGCCGCACGCTCGTACGTTCTCGCGCTACATGACGTTCCTGGCGCCGGTGCCGCGGCCGCGCTCGGCGGGACAGCCGCCGGCGCGACAAGGTGAAGCGCTGTTCGCTAGCGTCGGTTGCACCGACTGCCATACGCCGCGCGCGTTCGTGACGCCGCACGTGCCCTTCAACGGAGTGCCGGGCGACTACGCGTTTCACCCGTATTCCGACTACCTCTTGCACGACGTGGGCGACCTCGGTGACCACATCGGGCAAAACGGCGAGACGGCCGAAAAGGTGCACCTGATGCGGACGGCGCCGCTCTGGGGCATCCGCCTGCGGCCGAAGCTCTTGCACGACGGGCGCGCGAGTGACGTCGCCGGCGCCATTCGCTGGCACGGTGGACAAGCCGCGGCGGCAGAGAGCGCGTTCGAACGGCTGCACCCGGGCGAACAGTTCAAGCTCGTCGCGTTCGTGCAGAGCCTCTGAGTTCCTCGCGATGACGGCGACGACAGCCGCTCGGGAGGACCTGCGGGCCCCCCTGGCGACCCCTTTGCTGTTCCTCTCGGCGGCTGCCGTCGTCGTCGCCGTCCACGCGCTCCCGCCGGCGCTCGCGGTCCTTCGGAGTGCGCTTTTGTTCGCCGGCGTCGGCGGGGTTCTTCTCACCACCAAGCGCCATTGGATCGACAAGAGCTCTTCGCGCATCGCGCTGGCGATGATGGTCGCCGTCCTCGCGGCCGCGCTCTTTTGGCACGTGCCCGTCGAAGCCTACGCAGGCGTCGCTCGTTATCAATCGACGATCGAGCTTTTGGTCGGGGTCGCTCTCCTGCGGAAACTTTCGGCGCGCGCGCGCCTCGACACGACGCTCGCCGCGTGCACCTCGCGGGTCGCAGTACGCTCGCGCGCGCCGCTCTTGTGTCTGCTCGCGTGTTTGCTGGCCGCACCTCTCAGCGTGGGCGCCGTCGCGATTCTTTGTGCCTCGCTCGGCGCCGTCGTAAAGCCCAAAACGGCGACTGCCGTCGTCTCGATGCGCACCCTGGGCGCGACGATGTTCGTGCTGCCGACGACCGCCGGGGCCGCGATCGTCAGCGCATCGCTCCCCGGTCTCGATCGCCTGGCGGTGATTAAGCTCGGACTGCCGCTTTTTTTGCTCGTGGTCGTGAGTTGTTGCGCGCGACGGCCGCTCGAGCTCGCCGCGCTTCGGACCGCTCCACAGGCCGGCTCGCTCGCGGCATTGTGGCCGCTTGGATTGTTTTGGGCGCTCGTCGTCGGACTCTTGGCCTGCACGCCGGCACATGGGACGACCGCCGTTTCACTGGCGGCGTTCGCCGCCTTCGCCGCCGAGGCCGCGCATGGCAGACGCCCCGGCGCACACGTCGTCGAGGACGTGCGGGACGCTCTGCGCGGTATGACGACCGAGCTCGTGCTGCTGTTCGCGTGCGGCATCTTGACGGGCTTTCTCGCGCGTGCGCCCTTGCCCGAAGTGTTGCGTCAAGTGCTGCGCGACCACTTGGCGACGCCCGGGAAAGCGGCGGCGGTGCTGATCTTGGTCTTGCCGCTGCTCTCGATCGTCGGTGCCCACCCCGTGGTGCTCTTCAGTCTGGCGTTTCCGCTCCTGGACAGGCACGTCCTCGGCGGCGGCGCGCGCGAATACGTCGTGTGGGTGACGATGTTCGCGATCGCGCAGCTCGTCTCGCCGACGTCGACGAGCGCGCGACTCGCGGCCGCGAGCCTCGGCGTGACACCGCGGCAGGCGAGCCTCGGCAGTCATGCGCTCTTTGCGGCCGTGCTCGCGCTCGGGGTATGGGTCTATGTCGTGCTAGCCGGAAGCAGCGCCGTGACTCTTGACTTCGCGGGCGTTCCGCTCCTTCGTCAACCATTCGATCGCCATCCGCACGCGTTGCGGGAGCAGCCGTCGCGTCGGGTAAACGACGTACAAGTCGATCGGCTGCGGCTCCCCGAAGTCGGTCCGCAAGCGGACGAGCCCCTGCGCATTTTGCGCGACGGCATCGAGCGGCAAGAGCGCGATTCCGAGCCCTTGCCGCGCCACGTCCGCGGTTCCGCGCGGATCGTTGACGGTAAAGCGCACCGGCGGCGCAATTTCGATCTGCTCGCCCGCGGGGCCGAGGAACCGCCATACGACCGACGGGCGCAGCGCCACGCACGGCTGGCACTGCAGCGTTTCGCGATCGATCTGCGCCTTGCCGCCGAGCGCGCTCTTCACGAACGCTTGCGCGGCGAACAAGCCGAATTGCCCTTGCCACAGACGTCGCGCCACGAAATCAGGATCGACGTAGGGGCCTACGCGTACTCCGAAGTCGAAGCCGTCTTGGAGCAAGTCGCGGATGACGTTGCTCGCGTCGAGCTCCACGGTGATGTTGGGGTGCGCGAGCGAAAAGGCGGCCAAGGAACGCGCGACGCGGGTCGAACCCGTATAGGCGGGAGCGGTGACGCGCACGACGCCGCTCGGCTCCGGCTGGCGGTCGACCGCCGACGCGATCGCCTCTTCCAAGGCGCCCAGATGCGGGGCGGCTTGCTCGAGGAGCTGTCGCCCCTCGTCGGTGAGCACTACGTTGCGGGAGGTTCTGCGCAGGAGCTGCACGTTGAGCTCGTCCTCGAGGCGTGCGACCGCTCGACTGACGCTGCTCGTGGGGACGCCGAGGCGCCGCGACGCGGCGACGAAGCTCGTCTGCCGCGCCACGCTCACGAAGATCGAGAGATCATCGAGACCGCCGAGGCGCTTGGGCGTCATCCCATTCGTGGGATGACCGATCCCGTTCTTGGACGAGCCGCCTTTCATCGGGGCGATCTAGCATTCATGAGCGGGCCCGTTTTTCTCGTCGGAAGCGTAGGCGGCCCGAGACAGGGAGTTCCAAAATGCGTACGAATGAAGAGACGTTGTCGGCGAACAAGTCAGCCGTGATGCGGTTCAACAAGGAGGTGATCGAGCGTGGAGACGAAGGTGCGTTTCGTGACCTGAT
Organism: Polyangiaceae bacterium; assembly: GCA_025936045.1. Classification (GTDB taxonomy): domain Bacteria; phylum Myxococcota_A; class Polyangia; order Polyangiales; family Polyangiaceae; genus PMG-095. The sequence goes on from JAICUB010000027.1 coordinate 22,274, forward strand.
GGCGCCGAGTTTCGTGAATCGGACCGCGCCTCCCGGCGCGCCTAACGGCTGCGACGGCATGCTCCACACCTTCAATCGCGTGCTGCGGCCGGCGCTGCCCGACCTGCTGGTCGAGATCCACGAGCAAATCGCCGAAGGGGACAAAGTCACCACTCGCAAGACCATCCACGGAACGCACCGCGGCGAGCTCTTGGGGATCCCCGCGACGAACAAGCGCATCGCGATCGACGTGATCGATATCGTGCGCCTCGAAAACGGCCGCTATGTCGAACATTGGGGGGTAAATACCCTTCCGGCGGTGCTCGCCTCGTTGCGTGACGTGCGCTAGCCGCGGTCACTCGTCCGCCTGCGCGCACCGCAAGTCGTTGCGGCTCCGCCGTCTGCATTGCGACCGTCGTCCCGTCCCAAGTGTAGGGCGCGCTCGAAACGCGCTCTACACGGTCACCGTATCCTTCGGCTGGGGCTCAGACAAGCGCACTTTGTTGGGTGAAGCGGGGGGCAAAAACGGGCCGCGACCCAAGAAAATTCGTTTGACCTGACGCCTTCGACGCCGTCACGCTCGGCTTACGCGCCAACCGCGGGCGCTAGGCGGGCAAGGCATGGGGCCATTCTGGAGCAAACTCGACGCAGGGCTCGCGACCGTTTACTCGAACTTTCTCGAGATCGAGCGGAAGGGCAGGGACAACGTCGGGTGGGTTCACCCGGGGCTCCGGCGGAAGGTCGCCGGCGCGCACGTCCGGCTGCGCTTCCAGGGCTCACTCGCCGAGATCGAGCGTGCGGGCTTCGAGACGACCTGGGTGCGGAGCGACAACCGCCTCGCGTCCGGCATCGTGCGCTTCGCGACGCTCGAGGCCGTGGCTTCCGCGCCCGGCGTCATCCTGCTGAGCTACGGCAGCGAGTCCGAGCTCGATCTCGACCGCAGCATCCAGTACCTGCACGCCGACGTGCTGCGGCAATACTCGACCGCGAGCCATTTCTTCACCGGAATCACGGGGCGCAACGTGCTCATCGCCGTGCTCGACTCCGGGGCCGACTACACGCACGATTTCTTGCAGGAACCGCGCGACTCCGACGACGAGCTGCGTGAGACGCGCATCGTGCGGATCTGGGATCAAGGGCTCGTGGCCGTTTCGGGCGAGCAGAGCCCGGACAGCGCGCTCCTCCACGGACGTCCGACGTACGGCGTCGAGTACACCGAGGACGACATCAACGCCGAGCTCAACGACGACCCGGAGGCGACCGTGCGTGTCCGTCACCGCGACTGCAACGGGCACGGGACGCACGTCGCGTCCATCGCGGCCGGTACGGGCGGTCGCGCGCGCAAGTACGTCGGCATGGCGCCGCGCGCGATGATCATCGTCGTCAAGGTGCTCAGCCTCGAGAACCTGCCGCGGCCGGGCGGCATGGTGGTTTCCGCCGAGCAGCGCTTTGCGGACGCGGTCGATTACGCCCTCAACGTCGCGGCGACGCCCGAGCTCGGCAACCGGCGCGTGGTCCTGAACTACAGCGCCAGTTTTTCCGACCCCGGTCCGCACGACGGTCTGTCCGATCGGGAGGAGGCGTTGCTCCACGTGTTGAACGCCGACGCGCGTCGGATCTTCGTCGGCACGGCAGGCAATCAAGGCGGGCGCGGGCGGCAGAGCCGCGCCCGGATCCCCGCGGGGCAGTCGACCGTCGCGATTCCTTGTATTCTCACCGATGAGCGGGACGCTTCGCACATGCGGGGCTACGGCACCTGCCGTGTCGCGGACACGGGCGGGGACGTATCGCTCGAGATCTGGTACCGCGATTCGCCGGCGCCCGTGGGCGGCACTCTCGAAATCGAGGACGAGCCGGACGCGGTCGACATTCCGGCGCTCTTCGCGACTTCCCCGACCACGACCTTCGGACAGGGTCAGACCTATCGGCTCGAGCACCAGCAGCAAGTGGCCGAAGTCGAGTCGCGGCAGATACGCCGCAACGTGATCCGGCTCACGGTCACGCCCTCCGACAATCGTTATCAGAGCGGCCGGACTCGCGCGTACGTCTTCGAGCTCACGGGTACGGCCGGTCAAGTCTTCAACGTCTTCGGTGGTGGGTCCGCGCACTGGAGGGTCAAGTTCGACACCGACGACGAGGACCCGAGAACGGCCGACCTCGAAGACATCGGCGTGATCGGCTCGCCGGGCAGCGCCGCAGCCGTGATCGCGGTCGCCAACTACGAGATCCCCGGTGAGGACGGCGACGGCTCGTCGACCGCGAACGGACCGCTCGTGACCTACGACGACGCGTGGACGCCGCCGCCGAAGCCGGATCTCGCGGCGACCGGCGAGCGCATCCGAGCCGCTCGCAGCCGCTTCGCGACGGAGCCGGGCTTCTGCGTCACTCTTCCGCGGCACGACTCGACGAGCGTGAAGTCCGGCACGAGCATGGCGGCCCCGCACGTTGCCGGGCTCGTCGCGCTCATGCTCGAGAAAAACCCGAACCTCACGCTCACCGAAATCCGCGAACGGTTTCGGTTCCTGAGCGGCCACACCCTCGACCGTGACGTTTACGGCGCGGGCATCGTCGACGCGCAAGCGACGCTGGACGCCGTCGAGGCGCCCTGAGACGAGCATGGCGGGTGAGCTCTCTTACGTCACGCGTGCCGCCGCCTGGCTGGCGAGCGCCGTCAACGACACGGCGCCGGTCTTCGAGCAATTTTACACGGACCAGCTCGGGCTGAATCTGCCCGCCGCGGTGCGCACTGCACCGAGCGTGAAGACGGCGCTCGCGCACGCGAGCGTCGCCGCGAAAGACCTCGGGCCGATGGCGACCGAGCTCGCCGCCCCGGATCCGAATGATTCGACCGGCGCGCTCACGGCGTTCCTGCTCCTCGGCGTGAAACTCGCCGCCTTCTTCGCGGCCATGGACGAGCTCGCTACCGCCGTGAGCGGTGCCGTCACGCCGGCGACGGTGCCCGACGCGGCCGAGCGGGCGGCGGCGCAGCAATTCGCGCAAGCGCTCGCCGAACGCGCGGGCGAGTACGCTGTCGCCTCGGGCATCACCGATCAGATGCCGGAGCTCGCGTTCGTGCTCCGACTGCTCGGGCTGCTCGATTGGCGGCGCGTGATGCCGGCGGACGGGACGCCGCTCGGCGCGAGTTACGTCGTCAAGTCGCTCGCGCTCTACCGCTTCAAAGATCTCGTGAGTGATCCGGCCGCGCACTTTCAGGCCGTGCACGGCTGGGGGCGGAACGACTTCGATCCGCGCGAGTTGTTCGGGCTCTTCGCCGGCTTCTTCGACGACGAGGACGCAGTCGGCATCGGCGAACAAGGTGGAGATCCGCAGCTCAAATACGGCTTCTTCGTGCTGCGCCGCGACCGTACGCTGAGCCCGCCGGGCCTGCGGCTGAGCTTCGAGGCCGCGCTCACGGAACAGTTCGAGGGGCGCGTCGGCCTCGGGGGCAGCGACTGGGGTGTCACGCTGCGCGAGGCGCTCACGCTTTCCGGCAGCGTCGGCGGCACGCTGACTCCGCCGCTCGCGCTCGCGCTCGTGCCGGTCGAAGCGGACATTCAGGGCGAGCTCAAGGCTACGTTCGATCGCAACCCCGACGCCCGGCCGTTCAACATCCTGGGCGGCGCGGGCACGCTGTCGTTGAGCGCGCAGAATTTCGCGGCGGGCGTGGCTCTCGCCGCCGATTGGGACGTGGCCGCGCGCACGGCGTACATCGAGCCGCTCCTCTTCGGAAATCTCGAGAAGCTGAAGCTTGCCGTGTCGACGGAGGACTCCGACAGCTTCATCGGCAGCCTGCTGTCATCGGCCAACATCGAGGGCGAATTCGACCTCGGCCTCGAGTGGCGCGCCAGCACGGGACTCAAGGTCAAAGCGAGCGGCGGCATCGAAATCTCGCTGCCCATTCATCAGAAGCTCGGGCCGGTCGAGCTCGACACCATCTACTTCGCCCTCAAGATCCAGCCGGACGCGACGCTCGCCTTCGAAACCTCGGTCGGGCTCTCCGGGCAGCTCGGCCCGTTGTCGGCGGCGGTGGATCGCATCGGCGCCGAGCTCGACGTGCGCTTCGTCGACGGCGTCGACGCGAAATTCGGCTTCTTCGACCTTGATTTGCGCTTCAAACCGCCGAGCGGTGTCGGGCTCAGTCTCGACGCCGGGGCGGTGCGCGGCGGCGGCTACCTCTTCTTCGACTCCGAGCGCGGCGAGTACGCCGGCGTGGTCCAGCTCAGCATCCTCGAGGTCGTCTCGGTCACGGCAATCGGCCTGATCTCGACGAAGCTCCCGGACGGCAGCGACGGCTTCAGCCTGCTCGTCATCGTCTGCGTCGAGTTCGACCCCGGCATTCAGCTCGGCATGGGGTTCTCGCTCATCGGCCTCGGGGGTCTCGTCGGGCTCAACCGCACGGTGTTGCTCGAGCCGCTCGCCGCGGGCGTGCGCAGCGGCACCGTCAACTCGATCCTCTTCCCGCAAGGCGACATCATCGCCAACGCGCCGCGCATCATCAGCGATCTGCGCGCCATTTTTCCGCCTCGGCTCGGCACCTTCCTGATCGGCCCGATGGCAAAGCTCGGCTGGGGCACGCCGACGCTCGTGAGCGCGTCCCTCGGCATCATCATCGAGGTCCCGGGCAACGTCGCGCTGCTCGGTGTGTTGCGCTTGAATCTGCCGACGGCGGACGCACCGCTGCTCGTGCTGCAGGTGGCGTTCGTCGGCGCGATCGAGTTCGACAAGCAGCGCCTGTGGTTCTTCGCCAGCCTGTTCGAGAGCCGCATCCTGTTCATCACCCTCGAAGGTGAGATGGGGTTGCTCGTCGGCTGGGGCCCCGACCCGGCGTTCGTGTTCTCCGTCGGCGGCTTCCATCCTCGCTTCACGCCCCCGCCCCTGCCGTTCCCGAGCCCGAAGCGACTCGCCCTCTGCATTTTGAACGAGGACTACGGCGTCATCCGCGTGGAGGCGTACTTCGCGGTCACGAGCAACACCGCGCAGCTCGGCGCCGCGGTCGACCTGCGCTTCGGCTTCGACTCCTTCGGCATCCAAGGCCACCTCGGCTTCGACGCCCTATTTCAGTTCTCGCCGTTCCACTTCATCGTGAACGCGAACGTCTCGCTGTCGTTGAAGGTCGCGGGTCTCGACCTCCTGAGCGTTCGGGTCGACTTGAACCTCGAGGGGCCGACGCCCTGGCACGCCTTCGGCACCGGGCACGTATCGCTCCTGTTCTTCGACATCAGCGCCGACTTCGACGTCACCTGGGGCGACAGCGCGGACACCACGCTGCCTCCGATCGAGGTCCTGCCGCTCTTCCGCGCCGAGCTCGCAAAGCGCGCGAACTGGACCTCGGCGCTGCCTGGCTCGAGCCGCCTCTTCGTTTCCTTGCGCGCCCTGGACGAGGGCACGGAAGAGCTCGTCATGCACCCGCTCGGTACGTTGCGCTTCAGCCAGCGGCTTTTGCCGCTCGGTCTGCCGCTCGACAAGCTCGGCGCGCAGCGGCCGAGCGACGCGAACGCATTCGAGATCCTGGTGGCGACGCCGAGCCTCGAGCAAAAGGCGGAGGTCCGCGAGGATTTCGCCATGGCGCAGTTCCAGGACATGGACGACGCGACGAAGCTCTCGCGGCCGTCCTTCGAGAAGAATCCGGGCGGCCTCGACCTCGGGGCGCGCGGGGCCGAGCTCGCGGCGGATCGCATGGCCCTGCGCGTCGTTCGCTACGAAGAGATCCTCATCGACGGTGAGTTCCGCAAGCATCAGCCGCTCCGCCCGCCGCGGGGCGGGCTCTTCTTCCACGAGCTCAAGGGCGCCGCGGTCAAGCGGGCCGCGACCAGCAATGGGCGCAAGCGGCAGCTGAATCCGTTCGACGACGCGGGGGCGCTCGTTCGCGGCGAGCCGCATACCGTCGCGAGCGTGGACACCAATCGGCCGTACACGGACGCGGCCGAATTCGCGAGCGAGGCGGAAGCGCGAGCGCACCTGGACGCGCTCATCCAGGCGGATCCGCGGCTCGCGGCGACGCTTCACGTCATCCCGAGCTACGAGGTCGCTGCCTGATGTCGAGCGCGGTCTACACGTTCTTGCCCTGGCTCAGGCAGGGTCTCGCCAACGGCATCCTCGAGTCCGAAACGGACGTGAGCGCGAGCCTGCGGCCTTCGATCGACGTCAACGTCACGCTGCGCGCGACCGGCGTGGCGAGCGCCCTTGCCGACGAGACGATCCCTCGCACTGTCCGCCTTTACGGTCCGGGCGACGTCCTCGCGATCGATCGCTCCGCGATCCTGAAAACCGAGCCGGCTCCGTTCATCACCAATCACGAACCGAATTACCTGCCCTACGTCGACTTCTGCGACGAGGATTTTCCCTGGCGTTACACGCCGGCGCACCCGGACACCGGCTCGCACCGGCATCGGCCCTGGCTCGCGCTTTTGGTGCTCGCGGAAGGCGAATTCGCGGACGGTAACGCGCAGGGCAAGCCGTTGCCGTTCATCGACCTCGCGGATCTCACGCGGCTGCCCGAGCTCTCGGAGCTCTGGGCGTGGGCCCACGTTCACGTGAACCGCAACCTCGGCGCGAGCGAGACGGTGGTCACGAACGGTGACGCGTCGGCCATCGTGAGTGCGCTCGCGCAGACCTTGGCCGAGGATTCGGATCTGGCGTACTCGCGGTTGCTCTCCGCGCGCCGGCTCGACTCGAACAAGCCGTACCACGCGTTCTTGGTCCCGACGTTCGAGAGCGGGCGAGTCGCCGGGCTCGGGCTCGACGTGTCCAAGGTGGATCGCGCGATGCGGGGCGCCTGGGAAGAGCACCCCGAGCGTGCGTCGCTCCTGCCGAATAGCTTCCCCTACTATTACCGGTTCTATTTCCACACGGGTGACGCCGTCGATTTCGAGTCGCTCGTGCGCCTGCTCGTCCCGCAACCGATGGACGCGCGCGTCGGGCGGCGTGACCTCGACGTGCAGCGTCCGGCGCTGAACCTGGCGGGCATCCCCGGCCCGAACGCCGACGGCGTGCTCCGCCTGGGGGGCGCGCTCAAGGTGCCCGACTCGTCGCTCGACGCGGCCGAGCTGCTCGAAGCGCAACGTTTCGAGAACTGGGACGTTCCGAAGCCGCACCCGTTCGAGCGCGACCTCGCGGCGTACATCGACCTTGCCGACGACTACGCCGGCCTGAGCGCGGAAGCCGCGCACGCCCAGGCCGGGGTGCCCACGAGCATCGGACGCTTGCCCGACGGACGGCCGGATCCCGACCCGCTCATCACGCCGCCGCTCTACGGCCGCTGGCCTTCGCTCACTCAGCGCCTGCTCACCGAGACGGACGGCTCGCCCGCACAGAACACCGACAACTGGGTGCATCAGCTGAACCTCGATCCGCGCCACCGTGCGGCGGCCGGGCTCGGCACCGGCGTCGTACGCGCGGGCCAAGAAGACTACGTGAACGCCGCCTGGTCCCAAGTGGGGCAGGTGCTCGACGCGAACCGACGGATCCGAGGAGCGCAGGCGGCCCTGGCCGTCTCCCGCTCGTTTTACCTCGAGACGTTGGTGACGGCGGCGCGCACCACGCCGGAGCGCGCGCTCGCGCTGACGTCGCCGATCGCCAAGCGCGTGCTTTTGGGTCGCCGCACGGTCCACCAAGCGGTGCAGCAGAGCCCGGTGCCCGCGAGCGTGCTCGGGGCGCCGATGCGCCGGGCGCTGCGGCCGACGGGGCGTCTCGTCGCGAAGCTCGCGCCGGAAGGTGCGACCGCGAGCGCGGTCACGAACGGCCTCGTTACCCGACTGAACGAAGGGACGCTCGTCACCGCGCAAGAGCCGGCGCTGCCGAGCGGCGCGCCGAGCGTCGAAGCGGTCTCCACGGCGCTCGTGCCGAAGCTTCCCGCCTGGCTGCTCGGGCTCCTACGGCGCTACTCGAACGCACCACTGCTGGCGCTGCTGCTCGCATTGCTGCTCGCATCGGTCGTGTTCTGGTTGCTCGCATCGGTCGCGGCGGGCCTCGTCGTGATTGCAGTCGGTATCGGCGCGTACGTCGCGCTCGGCCGTCTTCAGCGCAGCATTGCGGGAGCCGACGCGCTCCTGCCGGCGAAGGAGACGCCCGCCGCGGTCGACGCCTTGCCCGTGAGCGCGAGCTTTGCCCTGCAGCCGTTCGGCGCCGCCTTCGCGGCGAGCGCGCCGGGGGCCGACAGTGCGGAGGCCGTGCGCTTCAAACAGGCTCTCCGTGCCGAATACGCGCATGCCGAGCAGGCCGTGGAGGCCGTTGCCCCACCTGCGCGCGTGCCGTTCGACGTGACGCAGATCGCCGGCGAGGTCGTCGCGACCGTGAACCCGGCGCGCACCGTCCCGGCGCGGCTCGCGAAGACGGTCGTCTTGCCGGAGCGCCTGAAGCCGAGCGCCACGGACCCGCTCGGCGAAGTGATGGCATACCCGCGCATCGAGGAGCCGATGTACCGGCCGCTCGTCGAGCTCGGCAGCGAGCTCTTTCTCCCGAACGTCGGTCTGATCCCCCAGAACAGCATCAGTCTGCTCGAGACCAACCAAAAGTTCATCGAAAGCTACATGGTGGGAATCAACCACGAGTTTGCGCGTGAGCTCTTGTGGCGCGAGTACCCGACGGACCAGCGCGGCAGCTACTTCCGCCAGTTCTGGGACGTCGCGGGCTACATCGACGACGCCGGACTCGCCGCCGACGCCTTGCGCGAGAAGCTCTACGACATCCCGGAGCTCCACCGCTGGTCGAAAACCTCCGAGCTCGGAGACCACGATAACCGCCAGCCCCCCGGCTCACCTCCGAAGGACGAGGTCGTGCTCGCGATCCGAGGCGAGCTCCTCAAGCGCTACCCGAACGCGGTGATCTATGCGCAGCGCGCGGAATGGCAGCTCACGAACGGACGCATCGACCAGTCGAAGATCCGCGTGCTCACGCCGCTCACCGACGCCGAAGAGGCGCACCCGCCGCGCGACAAGCTGAAGACTCCGCTGTACGAGGCCAAGGTCAACCCGGATATCACCTTCTTCGGCTTCGACTTGAGCGTGGAGCAGGCCAAGGGAAACCCGGCGAGCGACGACGCCGGCTGGTTCTTCGTGATCAAGGAGCGGCCGGGCGAGCCTCGCTTCGGGCTGGATCTCGGGCGCGACGCGAGCGCGCCCATCAACACCTGGAACGATCTGTCGTGGGGCGACGTGACGACGGAGGCCTCGCTCTTGCGCATCCGGCCCGGTATGCAGTCGTACGTGCTCTCGACGCCGCCTCCGAGCAGCGAGGGGCCGGAGGAGGTCGCCCAGTATCAAGAGGACCGACAGATCCACTGGGACCCGAGCATGAACGCCGCGGACTTGGCCTACGTCCTTTACCAGCTGCCCGTGCTCGTGGCGGTGCATGCCGCCGAGATGCTGCCCGATCGCTGAGGAATTCATGGGAGAACCGACCGCACTCCTCGCCGAGCTCTCGGCAGCGACCACCGACGCCGAAACCGGACGCCGTGCCGTCGCGCGCGAGCAGCAGCGGCTCGGTGACCTCCGCCGCGCTGCCCTGAACCTCGGACGCACGCTCAACGAGCGCAACCCGGCTGCGCAGCGCGAGGCCGAGCGGCTGCGCGCCGAAACACAGGCGACCGAGGCCCGGCTCGCCGAGCTCCGCAAGCGCACGAAGAACGAGCAGCAGCGCCTGAGCGAGCTCAACGCCGAGCTCACGCAAGTGCTCGATCCGCGCCGCGATCTCGCAGCGTGGGACGGTCGCATCCCGATCCTGCTCTTCCCCGTGCGGCTCGAGACGCGCTTCGTCGCGCGCGGGGATGCAGGAAAGGACTTACTCGTGCGCATCTTCCCGGACGAGTGCTCGGTGGATGCGTTCGAGCCGGACCTGTCGACGGCGGAGGTCCAGAACTTACGGCGTTATTGGTGCGGTATCTGGAAGGCGGGCGGCGACGAAGGGCTCGCGCGGGCCGCGTGGCGCGAGCTCTGTGCCGCGCACGGGGCGGGGCGCGCGCTCTACCTCGTGAAGCAGTACCGGCCGTTGCCGGCTTCGGATCCGGAACCGGTGCGCGTCGAGCCGCTGGTGATTTTGGCCATTCCCCTCGACGCGCCGCTCGTCGCGAGCGAGGCCGAGGCGATCGTCGCGTTCTCGACGGCCGTATGGCGCGGCGCCGCGGACGCGGCTCTCGTTGCCCTGCGCGCGGCGGTGGGGGTTGCGCGCGCCGACGAGCTCCGCAAGACGGTCGTGCCGTTCAACACGGCGGAAGCCGTACCGCCCGCGGCGGACCGCGCCACGGTGCCGGTGTCGGTGGTCTTCGTCGTCATGACGGCGGTCGGCGTCGCCGCCACCAAGCGACAAGCCTGGACGCGCCCCGCGACCGCGCCGCTCCTGCCGGAGCGCTTCGTGCTCCTCGCTGATAGCGGCCCGGAGCACGTCGAATGGCTCGGCAACGTCATCCCTCAGCCGCTCGTCGTCGGGCCCGATCCACTCGCGGAAGGTGAGGATCAGTTCAGCGCCGAGGGCGGCGATCTCGCCGTGCCGGGGCCGCTCGCGTGGCTGACGGACTTCGACGCGGCGGTGACGCAGGGCCTCGGTTTTCGCATCGCACTCAGCGAACGTCAGGCCCGCGTCGGCTTCGATCGTCTTTACGTTTTGGGGGTCCGCCAGCAGTCGTCGCCCGCGCGCGCGAAGCAGGAGCTCGAGACGCTCATCACCCATCAGGCCTCGAGCCAGAAGGGCTTCGCGCTCGTCCCTCAGGGCACGCCGACCAACAACGCGGAGCAAGGCTCTTCCGGATGGAGCCGCGTGCAAGAAGCGGACGACAGCTTCGAGCTCTCGGAGTCCGCGCGGAGCGACACGCCCCGCTTCGACGAGACCGCGACCGACCCGTACGCGCGCGCCGACGGCCTCGTGCTCGCGGACGCGCTCGGCATCGATCCGGCAGTGCTCCAGCACGTACCGAACGCCGACGCGACCGATCAGGCCGAGAGCCGTGCCATGAACGCGGCGCTCTGGCCCGCGACGCTCGGCTACTTTCTCGATACGCAGCTGCGCCCCGTCTTTTCCGACGCGATCATCGAACGCACGCGTCGGCATTTCGTTCAACACGTGACGGGGCGCGGGAGGCTTCCGGCCATCCGTTGCGGCCAGCAGCCGTACGGCATCCTGCCGACGACCGCGTATAGCCGCCTCGCGCTCGACGACACCTACCTCGCCGAGCTTCAGGGCGTGCTGCGCCGGCTCGAGAGCGCATTTTGGGACGGCTTTGCGGCGAGCGCGCCCCACGTCGGCACGCCGAGCGACGATCCTCAGCGCTTTCTGCTCGAGCTCTTGGGCCTCAATCCAGCTTCCGTCGAGTTTCACCTGAACGTGCTCGACAGCGCCGATCGCCTTTGGAACAGCGCCGCTTTCGACGCCAACTGGCCGAACTTGGGCGTCTTGCTCGAGGCGGTGATGCGCCAGCAAATGCAGGCGGGCAGTGAGCTTTTACGCTCGTTCGGTTACGAGGGCGCGGACCCCGAAATCATCGCGAAGTTCTGCGCGCATTCGGACGGAGCCATGAACCGGCCCGTCATCGACGTGGCGCCGCTCTCGGAGGACACCGGACTCGGTATCTGCACCCTCGACGGCAAGAACTACGTCGAATGGTGTCGCGACAAGGCGCGCGCTGCGTTCGACGACTTGCGGCGGCAAGTGGGCTTTACACCAGGCGGTCTGCCCAATGCGCTCTTTTATCACTTGCTCCGTCACGCGCTCGAGCTCGGCTACCACCGTGAAGCGGTGAACCTCCGAGTGGACGCGGGAGTTTTGGCCGAGAGCGAGCTTGCACGCGTGTATCGCGAGCCGACGTTCGTCCACGTGGCGCCCGGCGGCGAGGAGCATGCGAGCGAGAGTCGCTATGCGCTCCTTTACGCCGCGGACTCCCGCGTGACGGGGCGCAGCGATCTCACCATCGCCCGCTTCATCCCGCGCTGGCTCGGCGCTGCGGGCTCGACGAGCGTCCTCGCCGAGCAGCTCACCGCGCTCGACGTGCTTGCGCCCCTTCCTACGGCGCGCCTCGAACGAGCGTTCGCCGAGCACATCGATCTCGCGAGCTATCGGCTGGACGCCTGGATCGCGAGCTTGGTCCATGCGCGGCTCGCGCAAGCTCGACAGGCCGGCGCGAGCCTCCCGCCGGACGGCAGCGACAACGGCCCCGCTCGCTCCGGGTCCTACCTCGGAGCCTTCGGCTGGGTCGAAAATCTCCGGCCGGACCCGGCGCCCCGAACGCTCGTCACGCTGGAAGAGCCGCTTGCCGAAGTCTTCGGTAACGAGCCGCCGCTCGAACGCGATCCACAAAACGGGGGCCACCTGCTCGCGCCGTCCCTCAATCACGCAACGACCGCGGCCGTGTTGCGCAACGGCTACCTCGTCAACGCGACACCGGCGACGCCGGACTTGCTCGCCGTGGACCTGTCGTCGGCGCGGGTGCGCGTGGCGCTCGAATTTCTCGAAGGCATGCGTAACGGCCAGTCGCTCGGCGCGCTGCTCGGCTACGAGCTCGAGCGCCGGCTGCACGATCGCCACGCGGACGCCGAGGTGGACTTTTTCGTTTACGAGCTCCGCCGCGCGTTTCCGCTACTGGCCAAGCGCGTCGCGAGCTCCGTGGATGCCGCGGCCAAAGCCGCGCCGATCGACGCCGTCGAGGCGCGCAACGTGTGCGACGGGCTCAGGCTGCTCGACTTCGTCCGCGACGCCTCGACGCAGGCGTACCCGTGGGGACTCGATTTGAAGCGCGGTTCGGGCACCGAGGAAGCCGTCGTCAATCAAGAGGTCATGGCGCTGTTCGAGATCCAGGACGCCATCGCGGATCTGACGCTAGCCGAAAGCCTGCACCAGACGACGGTCGGCAATCCGGAGCGCGCGGCGGCGGCCATGGACGCCTTCAGCAAAGGTGGCTTCCCGCCCGAGCCGGACGTGATCCGCACCCCGCGCACGGGCGGCGCGCTCACGCATCGACTAGCGCTGCATTTACCCGCGGGCGCCGCCGTCGGCACCACGCCGCGCTCGCTGGCGGAACCGGCACTGGATCGCTATGTCGCGAGCCTGTTGCCGCCGCTCGCGGACCTCGTCGTGCTCGTCCGCTACCAGAACACGCCGCCCGGGTCGACGGAGCAGAGCACCACGGTGAGCTTGGCGGCGCTCGGCCTCGGCCCCATCGATACGCTCCACTTGCTCGACACGCACAGCGAGTCAGCGATGAATGACCTCGACGACCGCATCGTCGACCACGTGCTGCGCACCCATTCGCTCTGCCCGGACGCTCGCGTCACGCTCGCCTATACCGAGCCCGTCGGCGGGAAGAAGACGCTGTTCGAGCTGGCTCCGCTCGTGGCGAGCTTGCGGGCGTTGCTCCTCGAGTCGCGGGCGCTCGCAGCGACGGACGCGGCGCTTCAGCGCGACACCTCGTCGAGCATGGACGGGGGCGGCGTGATTCCGCTCGTTCGCCTGCAAACGGCTCGCACGACGCTCACGTCGCTCCGCGGCGAGGTGACGGCGCTCGAAGCGAGTCTCTCCCCGTTGCTCGCGCCGGGCACCCCCGTCCAAAGCTTGGTGGCTGCGACGGACAGCGCCGTCGCGAGCTTCGTCGGCTTGGTGGAGCGCGCGGCGCTCTGCGGCTCGACGCTCGGCAGCGCAGGCCAGGCTCTACGCGCGGTGAGCCAATGGTTCAGCTTGGTGCGTGACGAGGCGAGCGCGGTCGTCGACGGTTGGAACGCCAAGCTCGTCGTCTGCGATCAGGCGCTCACGGAAGCAGCCGACCCCACGAGCTCGGACGACGCGCGCATGACGGCTCTCGTTCGGGCGGAGCGCGAGGTCACCCTGAGCCACACCTCGCCGCTCCCTTCGCTCGTGCAGATGACGAACAACGTCACGGCAGCGCGCGGTACGTTCGTGAGCGTCCGGGATGAGATTGCAGCGGTTGCCGCGAGCTCCGTCACGACGGTCAAGCTCCTCTGGGCGGCCTGGTCGGCGACGTTCGCTCCGCGCAAAGCCCGTGATCCGGCGGAGATCGACACCGAAGCGGAACGGGCGGCGCTCGCCACGCTCCTGTCGGATCTCGTGCGTGCCCTGGCGGGGCTCGAGGCCGAGCTCGACAAGCGGCTCGGCAACGCAACGGAGCTGCTCGCCAGCGCGGGCACGCTCACGGGCGAGCCCCTCCGGCGCGTGCTCGGCGACGTAGGCAAAGCCCTGCTCGGCGACGGCTTTCGCATCCTGCCGCGCTTCGCGCTCTCCGACGCGCAGCGTGACGAGTGGCAGAAAGCGTACGCGGCCCGCGACGCGCTGCTCGCGCCGAGCACGGCCCTGCACGATTTTCCCGCTGACGAGTGGCTCTACGGTGTGGCCCGCGTGCGGCCCAAGGCGTGGCACCTCGAACAGACGACATTCCTCACGGAGGCGTTCGCGCTGCCGAGCCCCCGACTCACGCCGCTCCAGTTCCCCTTCATGGCCGGAGAAGGCTGGTTCGGCCTCGAGCTCCCGCCCGGCGTCGAGCTCGCTACGCCGGGCGAGCGGCTGCTTTACACGGTCATCGACGCGGACGGCGCCTTCGACCCGGCGGCTCCCGATCACGTCGGCCTCTTGCTCGACGAATGGACAGAGGTCGTACCGAGTGCCCGAGAGACCGCCGGGCTCGCCTTCCATTACGACCGGCCGAGCTCCGAGCCTCCGCAGGCATTGCTGCTCGTGCTTCCCGCGAGCAGCTCGAAAAGCTGGAGCTGGACGGATCTGGCGCTCGCGGTTCCCGAGACCTTCGAGCTCGCGAAGAAGCGAGCGGCCGAGCCGCGGGACTTGGCGACGACCGCGCTCTCGCGCTTCTTGCCCGCGACGCTCATGGCATCCACCGTAAACCCGATTTCCATCGGCAGCCGCCTGCGCGCCTTCGACATAGCCTTCGCGGAGGCCACGCCCGATGCCTAAGCCCGTGACCAAACCGGTCGAGCTCAGCGGGCCCGACGTGAAGGTCATCGACCAGACCGCGAACATGGCGGAGCTCCTCGCCACGCGCGCCTGGCCGAGCGTCACGCGCTGGGAGCGCCTCGAAGGCATCCCGCGTAGCCACGAGCTCGACCGCGCCCTCCGCGCGGAAGTGCGCGATCCGCTCTGGATGCTGAGCCGGCAGTGGCAGCTCGGCGAGTTCGAGGGGGACGACGCGGGCTCGCCCGTGTTGGCGAAGCTCCACCTCGCGAAGACGCGCCTCACCACCTACCGCGCTGCCCGCGACACGGAGCAACCCCTGGAGGACGGCGTGCCGCTCGAAGCGCGCGTGGAGCGACGCGCGATCCCCTTCAGCTGCGACGCCCAGCCGATCGCGCTCGATCTGCGTCTGCTCCTCGGACGTCACTGGTCGAAGCTCCTGGTCAAAAACGGCCTCGGCGCCTACGTCGACGACTTCCGGCGCGCGTTTCGCGTCGCGCCCCCGCCGGCGCCGAGCGACACGAACGCCCTCGTGCTCGCCCACCGCGAGGCGTGGCAGGCGCGCTCCGCGTTCGGCGATCGAGCGCTCGACGGCCGCCTCTGGTACGAGTGGATCGTCGCGCACGCCGCTCCACGGGATTTCTCCCTGCTGCCCGCGCCGCTTGCCGTCGCGTCCGGCGATACGGACAAGCTGAGCCACGTCTGCGATGCCTTCCTCGCCTGGTTCGCTCGCCTGATCGAGCAGCCGAGCGGCGGTGACGCCTGGGAGCCCGATCGCTTCGAGTACCGCTTCGACTGCTCCGCACCGACGGACTCCGGCCGCAAGGAGCTCGCCGCCGAGGGCTACCGCGGTGGCCACCTCGATTGGTACGCCTTCGACCAGGGAGCGCCTTCGCGTAACGCTCCCGTCCGGTCCGAAGCGAGCACGACCGAAACCAACACGTTCCTCCCCGTCCCGGTCGAGTTCAACGGGATGGCGAACACGCGCTACTGGGCCTTCGAGGACCGGCGCGTGAGCTTCGCCGGCATTCGGCCGGACACGACCGAGCTCGCGAAGCTATTGCTGCTCGAGTTCGGTCTCGTCTACGCGAACGATTGGTGCGTCGTGCCGGTGCCGGTGGACGCAGGCAGCATCGTGGAGGTGCTCGGCCTCGCAGTCACCAACGTCTTCGGCGAACGGATGTGGATCGAGCCCGCGGCGCGGGCGGCTGGAGCCGACTGGCAGCGCTTTCGCCTCTTCGGCTTGTCGGCAGCACCCGGCAGCAGCGCCGACGCCGACCAGAGCCTGCTCATGCTGCCCACCGTGCCGAAGATCCAAGAAGGCCCTCCGCTCGAGCGCGTCGCACTGGTCCGCGACGAGATGGCGAACATGGTTTGGGGTATCGAAGCCACCGTGCCGCTACCGCCCGGTCTCGGCCGCTCGGGCAGCGGCGCAGCGGCGGAGAGCGCCGAGTATTTTCGCCGCCGGCGCAGCGGCGGTCCCGCCACGCCTCCGCTCGAGAACGATGCCAAGGTTCGCTACGAGCTCATGACCGCCGTGCCGGAGAATTGGATCCCCTTCGTTCCCGTCCACGTGCCCGGAGACACGCGTGAGATCCAGCTGCAGCGGGCCAGCATGCCGCGCGTGATCGAAAACGACACCGGGCCGATCCTGCGCATCAAGCCGCTCACGAGCTTGCTCCGTGAAGGGCTCGAAGCGGAGTCGCCCGCCCCTTACTTCGTGCACGAGGAAGAGGTCCCGCGCGCCGGGGCCGTGGTCGTGCAACGGTACCAACGCACGCGCTCGAGCGACGGGCGCGTCTTCGTCTGGCTCGGCGCCGAGAAGAGCGTGGGCCGCGGCGAAGGCTCGAGTGGGCTCGAGTTCGATAGCCTGACGGACGTGAAGCCCCGTGCCGGCTGACCGAGCTGCTACTCGGTCGTCTTCGGCCGAGCGGGCTTCGCCGCTTTGGACTTCTTCTTGGGGGCCGGCTTCAGCGTGAGCGTGATGAAGTCGCGTACGTCGAAGAGATCACGTGGCAGCTCCCCGTGCTCGCTCAGCTTGTTGGCAATCACGCGCACGATGGCGAGGAAGCTCGCGTAACCCGAGCCGTTCGGCTGAGCCGCGACGGGACGGTGCGAGATGGTCGCCTTCATTTGCTTACGGAAGGTCGTCGACTCCACGCAGACGTGGTCGGTCGGATAAACCACGGCGGAGAGCGCGGTCGCGAGCTCCCAGCGTGGCGGCGCACCGAAAGCCGCGGTGAAGGCCGAGCAGAAACGATCGAAACGCACGTCGTACGCGGCGGCGCCGTGAAGCAGCTCGCGCACCGCGAGCGCGAGGGCCCGCTTCTGTTCTTCGCCCGGCTGCTTCAGCTTCAACTGAGCCGCGGACACCAGATCCGTGTGGCTCAGCACCTTCGCGACCGACTCCCAGATTTGCCCGAACTTTTGGGCACTCACGAGCGTGTCGAGGCTTGCCTGCGCCAAGACCTGGCGCGCTTCCTCGATCAGCGGCGCACGGTGCTGTGGCGCCCGCGCCGGCGCGCCCTCACCGCGAATGTCCGCCACCCATCGCGGATCGGAAAATCCGCCCGGGAACGCGGCGTGGAACGTGCGGAGCTGCTCCCCGAAATCCAGGCCACCGGGACGGGCCCCCTCGCTCGGCGAACGGGCCGCCAAAATACCGCGCAGGCGCGCGTACGCCGCCCGCTCTTGATCGCTCGGCTCTTCGACCTTGAGCATCATCGCGGTGAAGCCGCTCGCGAGCGTCCGCTCGTCCCCGTTTTCGAAGAGGTAGCGATGCTTGCCGTCTTTTTCGCCCGCGAAGATGCCGACGCCCCACTCTGCTCGCATTGAATGTCGAAGCAGGGGCGGGAACGGATTCTCGATAGATGTCGTCATGGGTAAACCTTTCCCGAAATGCGACAGCGCAAATTCGTTGCGCGGCACTTCTGAGGCGAAACCGCGGCTCGTCGGCTCTCGAGGGCGACGGCTTAAAACGAAGACTAGCACGAACCGGGCCCACGCGCACGAACTCCCGAATTTCTCGGGTCCGCCAAAGAACGTTTGTGCGGCGCCGAAATCCAGAGTAAGCGCTCGGACCCGGATCAGGCTTCGGAAAGGTTACCTTGGGAAATCGGCTGTTTGTTGGCAATCTATCGTTTGGAACAACTCAGGCGGACCTCGAAGCGGCGTTCGCTGCCGCGGGCGAGGTGCGGGAGGTAGCAATCCCCGTCGACCGCACGACAGGTCAACCGCGAGGCTTTGCCTTCGTGACGATGGCCAACGCAGAGGCGACCGCTAACGCGATCTCCCAACTCAACGGCGCCACGTTGGACGGCCGCGAGATTCGCGTCGACGAGGCTCAGGAGCGCTCGGGCGGCGGCGGTGGCGGCGGCTTTCGCGGCGGCGGCGGCGGCGGTGGTCGCGGCGGCGGGTTCGGTGGCGGCCGCGGCGGCGGGCGCAAGGGCGGCGGCGGAAGCCGTCGCGGTAGCCGCGATCGCTTCTGAGCGGTAGGGCTAGGCGAGCGACAGCGCCCTCGCGCGGCGGTTCTTCTGGCGCGAGCAAGCCGTAGCGCTTGCTCGTGTCAGGGCGACTGCGCGGGGGCGAGCACGACCGCCAGGTGTGTCAATCGCCCGGGGTTCGGGTCGCTCCACGACGGAACGTAGCTTGCCGCCGCGGGCAACACGGGTGAAGCGGCGGTCACCAGCATTCCGAACGCGCGCATCGGTGCGTTGCCGCTATTGGGCGGATAGAACGTGAGCGGCGCCGTGGCCATCGTCTCGATGAGGGTGAGGTTCGCTGCGGGTGTCACCGACCAGGCTGGGCAGCCGCTCGAGCTTGCGCCTACCGCACACGTTCTCGTGTCCCAATAGTCCGAGATGAAACTATAAATGACCGAGCCGCTCACGGCGACGGGCAGCGTGGGCGCGACCACGCCGGGGTCGGCCGGATCCGGCGCGCCGAGGAAACCGCCCGCCGAGCTCGTGACGGGCATGGTCTGCCGCACGCCATTGAGCTGAAGGACCTGCGCAACGACGACATGGGCCGGACCGGTCGACCCGCCGATGCCGAGCGTCACCGGGGCGCCGTCGGCCGCGGCGTCCCCGAGGGGCAGGTAGTAGACGAACAGGTCGGGACTCCAGCCGTCGTCCACACCCGCCTGCGATGGCCCCGCGAGCATGTTCTGATTGCCGAACGTCACCGCGCCCGGGCGGGCGCCCGCGATGCCGGCGCTCACCGCGTTGCTCCTCAGGGCGTCGGAGACGATCGCGACGAGCACGAGCCGGTTGGTCCCCGCATGCGGCGTCACGTTGAACGAAAGCGAGCCCGCGGCTGCGGTGGCCGTCGGGTAGGGGCTCGTGTTGGCGAGCGTGATTTTCGCCTGACATTGATACTTGCCGCCGCTCGGGACGCAGTTCGGCGTCGCGCCGGCGCACGCGTTGTCGCAGGCGCCGCAGTTGAGTGCGGTGGTGATGTCGGTCTCACAGCCGTTCTCGTTCTCGCCGTCGCAGGAGAGGTGGTTCGCATCGCACGTCGGCGCGTCGCACTTTGCGTTGGTGCACGAGGTCGTGAGAGCGCCCGCGCTCGAGCACGTCCCGGTGCAGCTCCCGCAGTGCTGCACGCTGCTCGAAACGTCCGTCTCGCAGCCGTCGGCGGCGTTGCAATCCGCGTGGTTCTTCGAGCACTCGTCGACCATGCAGCTCGAGTTCACACAGGCGGCCGTGGCGTTCGGAACGTTGCACGCGTTGGTGCACCCGCCGCAGTGGTCCGGATCGCTCGTCGTGTCCGTCTCGCAACCGTTCGAAACTTTGCCGTCGCAGTCGTGGAAGCCGCCCTCGCAGTTCAGGGCGCAGACACCGGCGGCACACGTTCCCGTCCCGTGCGCGACGACGTCGCACCGCAACGCGCAGCCGCCACAGTTTTTCGCGTCGCCGAGGAGGTTCGTCTCGCAGCCGGTCGAGTACCCTCCGTCCTCGGCGCCGGAGTCGCAGTTGTCGAAACCTCGGTCGCAGCTCGTGATCGCGCACTCGCCGTCCACGCACTCGGCCTTGCCGTTGGCCGCTCCGCAAATGTTCCCGCAGCGGCCGCAATTCGACGGATCGTTGCGCAGGTTCGTCTCGCATTTCTGATCGCCGTCGCAGTCCCCGAGCCCGTCACCGCAATCCGTGTGGCCGCACTTCCCGTCGATGCAGTTCGGCGTGCCGTCCGTGTCGGGGCACGCTTTCCCGCAAGCGCCGCAGTTCTCGACGTCGTTCAGCGAAGCCTCGCAGCCGGTGGCCGGATCGCCATCGCAGTCCCCGAAGTCGCCGTCGCACTCGAGCATGCACTTCGCGTTCACGCACCGGGGCGTACCGTGAAAATCGGGGCAGACGTTGCCGCAGCCACCGCAGTTCGCGCTGTCGATGCCGCCGTTTACCTCGCAGCCGTCGTCGTCGTCGGTATTGCAACGGAGCCACGGCTTGACGCACTCGTCGATCTGGCAAACCCCGCCCGTGCAGCTCGAGTTCGCGTGAGACAAGTCGCAGACGTGCCCGCAAGCGCCACAGTTGTCGGCGGAAGCGAGCAGGTTCGTCTCGCAAGGCGCGTCGAGGTCGCCGTCGCACTCGTCCGTACCCCGCTTGCAATTGAGCGCGCACACCTCCGTCGACGAGTCGCAGAGGCCGCTCTCACAATCCGTCGCGACGGAACAAGGCGTGCCGATGGCACAGCCGTCATCGCAAAACGCGCCGCCACAGTCCGCGCCGAGCTCGTCCGCGTTGCGGACCCCATCCATGCACGTGGCGCTGGCGCAGAGTCCGTCTTCGGCGCACACCTTGCTCTGACAATCGCGCGCGTCCAGGCACGGCTGGCCGTCGCGGCACGGATCGCAACCGCCGCCACAATCGATGCCCGTCTCGTCGCCGTCCAGAACGCTGTTTTCACAGCCAGGCTGCTGGCAAAATCCGGCGATGCAGCGGCCGTCCGCGCAGTCCGACGGGTAGACGCACTGGCGGCCGAGCTCGCAGCCATGGCAGTCCTCGCCGCCGCAGTCGATGTCCGTCTCCCCAAGAGCGGTATCGGGCTTTTGATTGTTGCAGTGGTCGACCGTATCGGCGACGAAATGATATTCCGGTGTGGAACACGCGAGCGCGACGAGGAACGCCGCCGCCGCCGCCACCGTCAGCGCGCGGCGAGCACCGAGGCCGAGCAAGGTCACCGGCGCGAAGGTTACACCTTGGACCACTTGGGGCGATCGTGAATTTGGAGCTCCTTTGGGGTGACGCTCGCAAAGTTCACCGTGACGCTCGCAAAATTCACCAGGGTTCGGCGTGATCCGTCGCCTCCCTCCGGGTATAGGCCGAACGGCCCATTGTGCAGGTCTCGAGCGCGTGTTGTGCCTTGGGGTTCTCCATGGCCATCCAGTCGAAGCATGATCGGGCGGGGCTCACGGCAACGGCGCTATTCG
This sequence comes from Polyangiaceae bacterium, assembly GCA_025936045.1. Taxonomy (GTDB): domain Bacteria; phylum Myxococcota_A; class Polyangia; order Polyangiales; family Polyangiaceae; genus PMG-095. The sequence continues at coordinate 43,578 of JAICUB010000027.1, forward strand.
CGGTTTTGATCGGCGGCGCTGGCTGGGGAAGCGCGGGCTGCGGTACCGCTTCGTCTGCCACCTCCCCGAACGGATCGGGCGAGGGAGCCACGGGCGGCTCGTCGAGCGCCGGTGCTGGAACCGGTGCCGGAGGCGGTGCAGCCGGAAGTGGCGCCGCGAGTGATGCCGCAAGCGGCGGCTTCGCCAACTCCATGAGCGCGAGCGGAGGGCTCGAGGCAAGGGGAGGACAAGGCGCGGGGCTCACCGCCGGTGCGGGCGCGCCGGCACCAGAGGACCCCGCCAAAGCCCCCGTCCTGTCGGGACTGCTCGTCGAGGCCAATCCCAACAATACGCTGTCGTGCTTCGTCAGCTGGACTACGGATCTCGCCTCCACATCCGAGGTTCAGTTCGGCGTCGACGGCTACCAGTTTCACGTCGTTCAATCCGAGTCGGTCACTGCGCACCGGGTGCTGGTCATCGGCATGCACGCGGAAACCGCGTATCTTCTCAAGGCCGTGTCGTCCAATGCGGCAGGAGCTGCGAGCGTCGAGGGAACCTTCACTACCGGCGCGTTGCCGAGCGGACTGCCGGTTGCTACCGAGACGGTCGCCGACACGAGCGGCGCTCAGAACGGCTGGACGTTGATCAACGTGATGCCGGCGGGCGGGCGGGGCTTCGTCGGCACGGAGCCCGGCATCATGGCGATGTACGACATGGAGGGCCAGCCGGTTTGGTATTTCGTCAACGGCACCACGCCCGACGTCCGCGGCGACGTGTCCTTGCGAGTGCTCGCGAACCACAATCTGGTGCTCGGTCCTTCCTCGGGCGAGCCGCCCAAGGAGATCGACCTGGCGGGCAACGTGATTTGGCAGGGGCCGCCGTCGACGCCGGGCGGGTCATCGATGGATCCCGCGACCGCGCCGATGTCGCACTACGCGGGCAAGCTCGAAAACGGCAACTACGTCATCTTTCGCAACCTCACCAACGGCGACGGCATCATCGGGGCACTCGTACAAGAGCTGTCGCCCGAGAACGAGGTCGTCTGGTCGTGGAACCTCTTCGATCACGAGCAACCGCCCGCGGACGCGCAAATGGACTGGTGTCACCCGAACTCGGTGACGGTCGATCTCGTCAACGACGTGTTTTATCTGAGCTGTCGCTACCAGGGCGTCTTCAAGGTCAAGCGCTCCGGCGATCAGGCCGTGCTCTGGGAGTTGGGCGGGGAAAAGGGCGGCGACTTCACGTTCGATCCCCCGGAGGCCGCGGTTTTCGACCAACACGATCCCGAGGTCCACGCCGACGGAACCATTTTGGTGTTCGACAATCATTATGGATATACGGCGCCTCCCGCAGGCACGACGTCGCGCGCGATCGAGTTCAAGCTCGACGAATCCGCGATGGTGGCGACGCCCACCTTCGAGTTTCCGGGCAGCTATGAAAACGTCGACGATTGGTACAGAAGCTCGTGGCTCACGCCCTACTGGGGCGACGCCGATAGGCTGGCGAACGGCAACGTCTTGGTGTGCGCGGGTCTACGCAACAACAGTGGGCAGACGCACGTGTTCGAGGTTCGCCCCTCGGACGGAGCGGTGGTGTGGCAGATCACGTTGCCCGCCGGCGACGGCTCGTACCAAGCCGAGCGCCTCTCTCCCCCGCCGCTGGTCGAGCCGATGTAGTCTCGAGCGCCGCGCCCGTCACCCGGGGGTGCGTCAGTTGAGGTGGGCGCCGCTCTTTTCCATGCCGTCCTCCTGCTTCGCGCCCGTCGCCAGGAGCCGCATCAACATCTCGGGCCCGATGGGCTTCACGACGTGCTCGTCGAAGCCGGCTTGCAACGCACGCGCGCGATCCGAAGCCTGGCCGTAGCCCGTGAGCGCGATGAGGTACACGCCGGCGTGGCGTGGATTGGAACGGATTTGACGGGCAAGCTCGAAGCCGTCCATCCCCGGTAGCCCGAGGTCGATGAGCGCAACGCTCGGCTGAATTCTCGCCATCAGCTCGAGGCCGGCGGGCCCCGTATCGGCCGAGTGACATTCGCAGCCCGCCAGCGCCAAAAGCTCGCACAGCATCTCGCGCCCGTCGGCGTTGTCCTCCACCACCAAGACGCGCGCGCCAGCGGGTACGTGCGGAGCGCCGCAGCGTTTCGACGGCTCTTCCTCCGTCGCGGCCACGAGCGGCAGCCGCACGACGAACTCACTGCCCTTGCCGGGCCCGTCGCTGTGCGCGGTGACGCTGCCCCCGTGCAAGGTGACCAACGAGCGCACCAGCGTGAGCCCGAGGCCGAGCCCGCCGTCGGCGCGATCGAGCGTGCGCTGCGATTGAACGAACAGATCGAACACCGAATCGAGCATTTCCGCAGGAATGCCCGCGCCGTCGTCGCGAACGCGGATCACGACCGCGCCGTCCTCGCGCCGGGCCGCCAGATGCACGTGACCACCACGAACGGTGTACTTCGCGGCATTGTTCAGCAGATTGACCTGAAGCTGCTGGAGCCTCGCCGGGTCGCCCTCCACGCACAGCTCCGTGCCGTCAATCGCCACCGTGAAGTCGAGGCCGCGCGCTTCCATCGTCGGTCGCACGGCGTCGGCTGCTTCGTTGACGATCGGCGCGATGTCCACGACGCGTTTACGGAGCTCGATCTTGTTTTGCGTGACGCGGCTCGCCTCGAGCAGATCATCGAGCAGGTGCGCCATCTGCTGCGACTGGCGATCGATGATCCAGATTAGCTTGTTCGAGTTGTCGGCTCGCGGCGCGGCTTTGACGAGTGCCGTCGCCGTCACGATCGCGCTGAGCGGATTCCTGAGCTCGTGCGACAGCATGGCGAGGAACTGATCGCGCCGCTGTACCGCCTCTTGGATTTTCTCTTCGGCGCGCTTCTGATCGGTCACGTCGCGCAAGACGGTGATGACGCCCACCGGACGACGGGAACCGTCGATCAGCGGATGCCGCGTGGCCACCACCCATTGTTCCCTCGCGTCGACGCTGGTCCGACGCTCGAGGCGATACGGCTGCGCGTGGCCCGTCCTCAGCACGTTTTCGTCCTCTTCGTGCGTGGCGAGCGCGACGCGATGTTCCGTCAGCTCGAACGGCGTCTTTCCGACGAGTGCGCGCGGGTCGGAGAGGCCGAACTCGCGCGCAACCGGCTCGTTCGCGCGGATGAAGCGGCCGCGCGCGTCCTTGAAGTAGATGGCGTCGGGGACCGCGGACAGCAAGCTGTTCAAGAGGTACCGCTCGTGGAAGAGCGCGTCTTCGGCCGTCTTGAGGCTCGAGACGTCGATCATGGTCAGCACGACGCCTTCGCTCGTGCCCTTCGCCCGATACGGCAAGATGCGGAGGAAGAAGTAACGGCCCGTTCGATCCTGTAACTCGCGTTCGACGCGCTCGCCGCTCGCGAGCACGCGCCGGAGGTCGTCGATGAGCTCGGGATGATCGATGTTGTGCGTGAAGGTTTCGAGCGAACGCCCGATGTCGTGGGGCAGCAAGTTGAAGGCTTCGGCGATCTGCGGAGTGAACTTGCGGACCTTGAGCTCGCGGTTCAGGAAGATCGTCCCCACGTCGGTGCTCGAGAGCAAGTTGTCCATGTCGTTCGTGAGCTCGGTGAGCTCGGCGATCTTTCGTTGGTACTCCGCGTTCACGGAGTAGAGCTCCTCGTTGACGCTCTGGAGCTCTTCGTTCGTGCTCTGGAGCTCCTCGTTCGAGGAGTGAAGCTCCTCGTTCGTCGTCTGCAGCTCCTCGTTGCTCGTTTCGAACTGCTCGATGACGGATTCGAGGTTTTCTCGAGTCGCGCTGAGCTGCGTCTCGAGCTCGGTGATTTGCGCCGAAGGTGCGCTCGTTACCTCCATTTCGGTCGGTTGCGCGGTGTCGGTCTGCGCCTCCGCTGCCACGCGCTCGAACGAGACGAGGACCCAGGGCTCTGCTTGCTTCTCGCCCAGGATCGCGGAAAGACGGACGTCGTAGTGGGCTGCGCCCTCGCCCTCGGCGTGCAGTCGGACGTTTCTGAAAACGAGCTCCGATTTCTCGTCGAACGCGCGCTTGAGTCCCCCGCTGAGCACGAGCTTCAAATCGCTCTCGACGAGGTCGAGCACGTCGGCGGTCTGTCGGCCGTCACGGTGGCGTAGGAAGCGGCTCGCTCCCCCGAAGGCGTGCAAGACCTCGCCCCGGCCGCTCACGAGTAAGCTCGGAGGCATGAAGCGATCGAGCAGCGCGTCATAGGCGCCGAGCATGTGCGCGAGTGGTTGGCGCCCGGACGGCGAGGGCAGAGCTGCCGCTCCCGGCCGGGGTTCGACCTTGCGCGGCTGGAGACGCGCATCCACGGGCGTGCGGGCGTCGCTGTACTTTTTGTAGATGCGCCAATGCTTGTCGACGACCTCGAAGTCGTGGCTCAAGACGCCGAGGCTCTCGCTCGGGCCCAGGAAGACCATGCCGTCCCGGTTCAGCCCGAAATGGAACAGGCTCAGCGCCTTCTGTTGCGCGGCTGTCTGGAGGTAGATCAGGAGATTGCGGCAGCTAATCAAATCGATGCGTGTGAAAGGAGCGTCGCGAATGACGTTGTGTGGCGCAAACACGATGAGCTGCCGAATCTCGGGGACGACCTGGTAGTCCTGCCCCCGTTGGATGAAGTAGCGCTGCAGGCGCTCGGGCGAGACGTTCGCGACGGCTTCGGCGTCGTAGACGGCCCGCGCGGCAAGCTCGAGCGAACCCCGGTGCACATCGGACGCGAAGATCTTCACGGGGCGCCCGCCGTGCCGACTCGACGCTTCGTATAGCAGGATTGCGAGCGAGTACGCCTCCTCGCCCGTGGCGCAGCCCGCGACCCAAACACGCACGGGCGCGTCGCGCGGCTCGCGCTGGAAAAGCTCGGGCAACACGCGGTCCTCCAGGACGGCGAACGCGTCTTCGTTTCGGAAGAAGCGCGTCACACCGATGAGGAGGTCGCGGTAGAGGAGGTCGAGCTCGTTGCGTTCACGCTTCAGGCGCGCGACGTAGTCGTCGAGGTCGCTCGCGAGCGCGAGCTCGATCCTGCGCTCGATGCGCCGCGTTACCGTGCTCGGCTTGTAGTGGTTGAAGTCGATGCCGAACTCTTCCTCGAGCATGCGGTACACGGTGGCGAGGCCGCTGCTCGTCGGAGCCAGCGCCTCCCGCGTCGCCGCCTCCGCGCCACGCGAGGCCGCTTGCGCCGCATGCTCGAGCAGGACGCGGGGCATGTCCTGGGGCGCGAGCATGCACTCCGCGACACCCGCGTCGCGCGCCATCTTCGGCATGCCGTCGAACTGCGCCGTCTCGACGGCTTGAACCAGGACGAGGCCGCCGGCGTCGTGCACGTCACGAATGCCGCGCGACCCGTCGCTGCCGCCGCCGGAAAGCACGATCGCCACCGCGCGAGGGCCGCACTCCTGCGCGAGCGAACGGAAGAACACGTCGATCGGCAGCGACAGCTCTTGTTGCTGGTCGCGCTCGCTCAAGAGCAAGCGGCCGCCCGAGATGATCATCTCCTTCTTCGGAGGAATCAGATAAATGTGGCTCGCCTCGATTTCGAGGCCGTCTTCCACGAGCTTGATGGGCAGCGCGGTGTGTCGCGCGAGCAGCTCATCCATCAAGCTTTTGAAGTCGGGAGACAGATGCTGGATGATCACGAACGCCATGTCCGTGCTCGCCGGCAGGTTGTCGAAGAAGCGTTCGAGCGCGTCCAGGCCGCCGGCTGACGCACCGATGCCCACGACGTAGCTCGGCGTTCGCCGCGGCTGCGTGCTCACGTCGGCCGCCGTCGACGCTTCGTGCGCGCGGCGCCCAGACGCTTCGGCCCGACGAATTTCGGCAGTGGCGCTGTGAGACCCATGGGGTCCCGCGCTGCATCCGTCGTGCCGAGCGCCCCTCTCTAGCGAATCATCCGCTTTTTACGCGTCGCGGAGTCCCGAGGATGGGCCCATTTTTGAGCGCGCCGTGGCAGATAGCCACGCCCCGCCCGTCTAGGCATCGTCTTCACACTCGAAGATCCCGTTCCTGCGGATGTACTCCGCGATCTCGACGGCGCTGCGGACCCCTAGTTTTTTGTAGATCTCCGAACGCTGGGTTTTTACGGCCGCCTCTCCGACGCCGTGGCGCGCGGCAATCTGCGGATTGCCGTAGGCATTGGCCAGCAGGTGGGCCACTTGTCGCTCGCGTTTCGTGAGTCGGTGCCAGCTTAGCTCGGTCCAGTCGAGACCAGCGCTGTGGAACCGCTCGCCCGCCGCAACCCTCTCCACGGCGCGCACGAGGACTTCCTGGTCTTCGTCCTTGAGTACATAGCCGTGAGCGCCGGCGGCGTTGGCCTCCCGCACGTAATTCGGCTTGTTGTGCATGCTGAGAACCAGCACGCGCACCGTCGGATAAAGCTCGCGGATGCGCGAGAGGATGCAGAGCCCGTTCTCGTTCTTGAGCTCGATGTCCATGAGCAGGACGTCCGGCGTGTGTTCGGCGAGAAGCTGCCACGCCTCGCCGAGCGAGCTCGCCTCGGCAATGACGGAGAAATCGGCTCGTTCCGAGAGGACGCGGCGCAACCCCGCGCGGAGCATCGCGTGATCGTCGACGAGCAGCAGGCGTATCGCCGGAGCAGGGACGGGGGTCGTCATGGCGTCCGGTCTACCTTCAGATGCACGCAAAGCTCGGTAGACCCCCGACGGGATTGGATGCGGAACGTGCCGTCGAGGTCGGCCACGCGCTCGCGAATATGGCGCAAGCCGGCGTGCTCGCTGTCGTCCACGCGCTCCGGGTCGAAACCGCAGCCGTCGTCGTGAACACGAAGCGTCAGATTCGCCTTGCGGTCACGCCGCACCTCGAGCTCCACGTTCTTGGCGCGTGCGTGTCGTTCGATGTTCGTGAGGCACTCCTGCACGATGCGGTAGAGTTCGCTCGCGTACGGTTCGGGCGGTCCGTCCGTGACCGTGTCGATGAAATGGACCTCGGTTCCGCTGTGCACGGCGAAATCGCGCACGAGCTCCGAAAGCGCTTGCGACCAGCCGAGCGTCACGACGGGGGTGGGCGGCGAGCGGTACACGATGGCGCGCACCTCGGTGATCGCGCGCGCGAGAGGCTCGATTCCGAGCGCAAGGCTCTGGGCGGCGTCCTCGCGATTGCGGGCCAATTTCTGTGCCGCGAGCCCGAGCTCGAGCTTCGCCGCCGCGAGCAACTGGAGCACGCCCTCGTGCAGCTCGCGAGCAATGTGCCCTTGCTCGCGTTGACGGAGTGTCGCCAAGCGTTCGTTGGCCACGCGGAGCCGCCGATCGGCTAGCCGCTGCTCGTTGATGGTCAGCCCGAGCGTACTCGCGAATACGAGTCCGATCGCGAGCAGGGCCACCGCCACGAGACCTCGCATCGTCCCCGCGACGCTCCGGCGCGCTTGCGTTCGGATGCGCTCGGTCGCTGCCGCCACGTCGTCGAGGTAGACGCCGGTGCCGAGAACCCAACCGAAACGCGGCAGCAGGGCCACGTACGCCAGCTTCTCCGCGGAGCGTCCGGTCGAAGGCTTCCGCCATTCGTACCGTTGGAAACCGCTGCCGCGCTGCGCCGTCTCGACGAGTCCCGGAATGACTCGACGACCGCGCGCGTCGCGCAGCTCCCAAAGGTTACTCCCGACGAGGTCCGGCTGCATGGGGTGCACGAGGCAGGTGCCGGCGCGGTCGTAGGCGAAGAAATAGCCGTCCTCGCCGTAGTGAGCCGCCGCGATCAAGGCTTTGGCGTGTTCCGCCGCGCGTGCTTCGTCGCCGTCGTCGAGCACCTGGAGCTCACCCTCGATCAAGGCGATAGCGTGGCGCAGCTCGGCGCGCTTCTGCTCCATCAAGCTTGCTTCGATGAGCCCCGCCTGCTGCTCCGTGAGAAGTCGGGATTGACGAACGACCTCGAGCGCCACCGCGAGCGACGCAACCAAGCAGGGTAAAATCGCGAGCACGACGATTTTCCACCGGAGCGACATCCTGCTTTCTCTGCTTATCACGAGGGTTCGCGCTGTCTCTCCCCACAAGTGATGAGGCGTGCCTCCCCCGAAGTGCGACTGACCGAATTCGAGCGCCGCCGCTAGAAGTAAGCCCGTGGCCTCGGAAAAAACGGTCGTCCTCGTGAGCGGTGGCCTCGACAGCGCGGTCCTGCTGCATCAAGTGCAAAAAGGTGGGCAACCCTTGCCGGTCTTCATCGACTACGGCCAGCGCGCGGTCGAGCGGGAACGGGCGGCCGCACTGGTGCAGTGTGGTGCACTCGGCCTCGAGCTCACGCGACTCGACGCAACGGCGGTGGCGGCTGCGTTTCATGCCAAGGCGGCGATTCGCCCCCATAGTCCGCTTCCGCTGCGAAATCTGGTGCTCATGAGCCTGGCGCTCTCCTACGCCGACTTGGTGCAGGCGGGCTCGGTGGCGACGGCCGTCATCCGAGACGATATTGGCGCGTACCCGTGCACCGCGGGCAGCTTCTGGTACGCCTTTCGCGATCTCGCGGCGACGATGGGAAGCGTGCGGATCGAGACGCCGCTCATCTATCTCGACAAAGTCGCGGTGATCGCCGAAGGCTTGCGCTTGGGCGTCGACCTCTGCGGCACCTACAGCTGCAGCGTCGGAGAGCCCGCGCATTGCGGACGCTGCCGGCAGTGCGTCGTGCGCCGCGCCGCCGCTCTCAAGGCCGGACTGCTCGAGCCGGACGACTTCTACCTGCGGGAAGCGAGGGAACCCCTCAGCGTGCTTCTTCCGCCGGCCGAGCAAGCTCGATCCACGTCGGGTGCTTGGCGGTGGTGAAGCCAAGCCGTATCACCGGGCGTCGCCCCGTCGTCTCGCGCCGTCCTCGCCATTCGGGCGGTTAGAACCGCACCGCCAGGTCCCCCGGGGTACGTGGGCCAACGTCATGTACTTCTCCGAGGAGACCGCAAGCATGCCGGCGCTCCCGGATTGAACGGGGACACCGAGCGAGCTTCAGACCTCGGGATGAAGCTCGAGGAACGCGCGAGCAGCGTCGGTCGCGCGTCGAGCGGCCTCGCGCGGCGTCGGCTGCGACCGAACGCCCAAGAGGAGGCTCACCATCAGGTCGCCCCAAAGCAGCGCGCCGAACTGCTTTGCAAGCTCCGCGGGGCGGCCCGTGAGTAGTCCGGAAACGGCGGCATCTCCCATGATCTTGCGCAACGCGACGCGAGTCGCCTCGCGACCGATCGAGTCGAGCGCGCGCGCCACCTCCGGCGCGTGAATCGCCTCGGCGATGGCCAAGCGAAAGACCGCGACGACGGTCGGATCGCTTTCATCTTCCAAAGCTTCAACCTGTTGCCGGGGCCAGCTACTACTTGTCGAGTGCGTGGACGGCGTCGGCGTTGGTGTCGGCGAACCTCGGTGACCGCCGCTCCGAGCGAGGCAGCGTTCCGCAGAAGGACAACGCCATCTTGCAGCTCACTCGGTACTTCTGACATTCCTTGGTCCTGTCAGAAAATAGTCGGTGTGGCAGCACGAGCGCCTCGTGGGGGACTTCGAAGACCTTTCCGAGGCGGATTCCGACGGCAGTTCAGCGTCCGCGCCGTGCTTTCCACAGCCTCGGCGTAGGCGCCCAGTTTGCAGGAGGACGCGTTGAAACACGGAGGTTGACCCATGAAAGTCTTCTTGACGGGCGCCAGTGGAGTCGTTGGTCGAAGGGCCATTCCGCTATTGGTGCGAAAGGGGCATTCTGTCATGGCTGTGGTTCACACGGCGAAGAAGCGCGAAGCCGTCGAAGGGCAGGGGGCCAAAGTCACTGACGTGAGCCTGTTCGATATGCCTGCCTTGCAGCGCGCGCTCGAGGGCTACGACGTGGTGGTCAACCTGGCGACGCATATGCCCGCCTCGGCCGCACACGTGCTTTTGCGGGGCGCCTGGACTGAAAATGATCGGATCAGACGCGAGGGTTCGCGTAACCTGGTCGGCGCTGCCATCTCCGCGGGCGTGCAGCGCTTCGTGCAAGAGTCGTTTGCGCCGGCGTATCCCGACCGAGGCTCGGCGTGGATCGACGAGAGCGTGCCGCTCGCGCCGGTCGCCTACAATCGTACGCTCGTCGACGCCGAACGCTCCGCCGAGCAGTTCAGCGGCGGCGCGCGGCGCGGCATCGTGCTGCGCTTCGCGGCGTTCTACGGCGCTGACTCGCGGATGCACGCCGACATGATTCGGCTCGTGCGTCGCGGCTTCGCTCCCATGCCGGGCCCCGCCGGCGCCTTCATTTCGTCGGTATCGCACGCTGATGCGGCTTCCGCGGTGGTGGCTGCTCTCGAGCTGCCTGCAGGCGTCTACAACGTGAGCGACGACGAGCCCGTGACACATCGAGCGTATTTCGACGCTCTCGCAGCGGCCTTGGGCGTACGAAGCCCTAGGCTGCCGCCGGTTTGGGCGACATTCCTGTTCGGAGCCATCGGCAAGCTCGCCGCGCGCTCCTTGCGGATTTCGAACCGTAGGCTGCGGGAGAGCAGCAATTGGACGCCTCGTTATCCGAGCGTGCGGGAAGGCTGGGAGGACGCGGCGAAGCCCGCCGAAGGCTACCGAGGCACGCCGTCACTTCGTCACACCGGCTAACGCCGTCGTCAGCCGCGGTCGCCGCCGAAAGCTAGCATCGGCCGCTCGGGGCGCGGGCATGGTGCCCGTGGCTGCGGTTCGCAGCGGATTGCCTTGGGGCTGGAGTCCGCCCTTGCTGGCGAGCCGACGAAGCGGAAATGGACCGCCGGCGACACTGCTCGCTGTCATGGCCGTAAAAGCGTTCGCTGCCGCCGGCCTCGTGCTCGTCGCGACAGCCTGTGGTGAGAACAATCCGCCCTCGGAGAGTCACGATTCGCGTGGAGGAGGAGATTCCGGCGGCCATGCCGTCGCGGGGACGAATGGCGGCAGGAGCGGTAGCACCGCGGCCGGGGGTGTCAGCACGGGCACCGGCGGCGAGACGCCGGAGGGCGGACCGGCTGGCATATCCGGCAGCTCCGGTGCAGGCGGTGGGAGCGGCGGCCACGGTGGGAGTCCGACGGCGGGCGCTGGCGGACGCGCTGCAGCGGGGTCGGACGGCAACGCGGGTCGCGGCGGAAGCGCGACCGGGGGTGCTGACCCGAGCGGGCACGGCGGCGCGGGAAACGCAGGTATGGAGGCCACTGGCGGCCGGCATGAGGGCGGCGCCGGCGCACCGGGCGGTTCGTCGTCGATAGCGGGCAGTAGCGCCGGCGGCGCCGGCAGCGGGACGCAGAGTACGGGCTGCGGCAAGACGCCGACGTTGAAGAACAGCACGTCGAATTCGAACCCGAGCGCCATCACGATTTCAGTCGCCGGCACGAACCGCGAGTACGCCATTCGCTGGCCTTCGAATTACGACACTACCCACCCGTACCGGCTCATTCTCGACCTGCACGGCTATGGCGGCTCTTACAAGGAAACGGCGGGCGAAGACTATTTCGGGCTCTGGACGCCGTCGAACGGCACGACCATCTTCGTCGCGCTCTCGGCGGTGAGCACCGATTGGCGGAACGGCGACAATCTCGCCTACGTCGACGCTTTGCTCGCGGCGGTCGAGGACGACCTCTGCATCGACACGTCGCGCATCATGCTGGAGGGCTTCAGCCAGGGTGCCGCCGAGGTGTGGCAGCTAGCCTGCTCGCGGCCCGGCGTGTTTCGCGCCGCTGTCGGTCACTCGGGCGGCGGCGTGACCAACCCGACGAGTTGCATGCCGATTCCCTATCTCGGCTCCGGCGGCTTGCAGGAGAGCGTCACGCAGAGCACGCAGACCGATCAGTTTGCGAAGTGGAACGGATGCACGGTGACGACGCTGCCGAAAGCACCCACGGGCGGCCACGTCTGCACGGATTACACGGGCTGCCCAAGCTCCGACCCCGTTCGCTGGTGCAACTACGACGGTCCGCACACACCCTTGCCCACGGACTCGGGGATGAACTCCTCCTGGATGCCCTCGGAAACCTGGCCGTTTTTTAGCCAGTTTTGAGCGCGGAGCTCAGGCGAGCATCTCGGTAAAGGTGCCCTTCGGCAGCGACGCCTCGCCGAAATCATCGGTGGGCGAGCCGTCGGTCTTGGTGACGTCCGCTGCCGTCAGCAGCGTATTGAGCATCTTGTTGATGCCCGAGACCGAGGCGTCGCCGCCTTTGCCGTCCTGGGTTCCGCCGGGCTGCTGGCCGTTACCGACGACGACGAACTGGCCTTGCTTGAAGAAGCCGTTGGCCGTACCGGCTTGGATCCAGGGAATGTTGCTGAACGAGTGCGCCCCGGTGGCGCATTGGTTCGTCCAGATCGTGACGCCCTGATCGAGCAGCGAGCCGGTCGGCGTGTCGTAGGCCGAGACCGTGTCGAGCAGGTACTTGTAGTAGTTCAGCATCATGCGGTCGATCGAGTGGTGAAAATCGACGGCGTCCGGAACCTGGCGGTGCGATACGTCGTGAAACTTCGCTGATTGGCCGTTGTACGTGTACACGTGATCATCGATGCGATCACCGACCTTGAGCACGGCCACTCGGCTGTAGTCAGCCGCAGCCGAAAACGCCATGAGCTCCATGAAGAGCTTGGCCGCCGTGTCGCGCGTCGTTTGATCGTACGGCTTCGGATCGAGCATTTTCATCGTCGCGACGTCGGCGTCCGGGATGGTGAGCGTCGTCGTCGCGATGGACACCTCGATGTCACGAATGGCCGTGAGGTGCTGATCGAGCCGGTCGTGGTCGCTCTGGCTGAGATCCGAACGTGAGAGGAGCGCCTGGATCTGAGGGCGCAGGATGTCGTTGATGCTCTGGCTGCGCAAAGCGCGGAGCTCCTGCGCCTGCGTGTCCGCTGAAGTGCCGCCCGTCGCGTTGCCGACGACGCCGATGATCTGCTGATACGCCTTGTACGGCGAATCGATGTACACGCGGGGCTGCTGTGGCGTGACGTAAGAAACGTAGCCGGGAATGTCGAAGCCGGTGCCGCCTGGCGAGAACATCCCGGCGTGGAGCACGAGCGGGTCGCGCCCGGGCGGGTTCTTCGCCGTCGCGATGGCGGTGTCGACGGAGATGCCCATGGCCTTGCAGTTGGTGCTGCCCGACGTGATCTTCGCCGCCGTGAGGAGCTGTGCGTCGGCCGCGGAGTGCGAGCAGCCGGTCGAGCTGTACGGCAAGTTGATGCCGCGCACGATCAAGAGCTTCTCGGCGTAGTCGGACAGCTCGCCGATGGATCGCGTGGCCTTGTCCGCGAGCAGGCTGTCCTTGGTCAGCGCGCCGGTTTGAGTGGGCCAAAACTTTTCCGGCTCGCCGCTGCCGCTCAGGGTCGCGCCGGCTTGAACCACGCCGTTGTCACCCACCACGATGATGACGAACGGCGATCGGGTGGCGGTCTGCGCCGCTGCCCCCTTCGGCAGGAAACAGTCGAGCATCGGCAGCCCGAGCATCAGGCCGCAGGCGCCCCGGAGAACCTGCCGCCGATGGATGCTGCGCGTGCGCGGATCTTGGCTATTCATGAGATTTACCCATCACGGAAGACGATTGAGGAAGGCGTCGCTCGTCACGATCTCGAGCTCCAGATCGTGGAGGGACACCATGCCGGCGCGTGACAAGCGCGCGTAGTAGTCCACCGTCGTCTGCTGCTCGTCGGCCAATTGACGGCCCTGCAGATAACTCAGCATGTTCTGCACGTAGCAGGCGTGCGTCTCCTTGGCGGCCGCGAGCAGAGCCGAAAGCTCGATGCCGTTCTTGAAGCTCTGGCGCTGTCCGTCGAACTCGTAGCTGTCGGCGGCGTCGACGGGCTTTCCCTGGTCCATCGTGCGGTACTCGCCGATGGCGTCGTAATTCTCGAAGGCGTAGCCGAGAGGATTGAACAAGGTCGCGTGACAGGATTGCCCGCAGGTGCCGATACCCGTCGTCGCTTCTACCCGCTCGCGGTTCGTCAGGTTCGGAGTATCGACGAGCCCTTTCGCCACGGCAGCCGGATCCGGCGGAGGCAGCGTCTTGCACAGCAGGCGGGTTGCGATGAAGACGCCGCGATGGATGATGTCGGGCTCGTTGCCGACCGAGATGTACGACGACAGAAAGCCCGCTTGCGTGAGCAAACCGGATCGCTCCGTCGGATCGAGGTCCACCTTGCTGAGCGTGAGCGGGTCGCTCGAGAAGTTACCCGAAACGCCGTAGACGGGAGCGAGCAGCGAGTTCACGAAGCCGACGGGCGTCGTGTAGAAATCCTTGATTCCGCGGCCCTGGCTGAAGACCCAGTCGATGAACTCGAGGACCTCTTCTTTCATGGCCGCGGGGCTGTTCGGCGTGAAATCCGGGAACACGGTCGGGTCACGCGTGATGCCGTCGTAGGTGCCGAGGCGGTAAACTTGGAGGTTATAGTTCCTGAGGCCGGAGGTCCCGATCGGGCCGTCGAGCAAGCGCTTGGCCTGCGTCGCCACACCGGTCTTGTCGTGGAGCTGCCCCGCCGCGGCCGCCGCGAAGAGCGCGTCGTCCGGCATCGTGTTCGTGATCGAGAACGCGAGCTTCGCCGCGACCTCCCAGTCGTCGAGCGGCACCTCGGTCGCTCCGGCGGCAGCGGTGCCGAGCTCGGTGCGGTAGAGGAAGTACGGTGATTGCAGCATCGCCTGGATTACCAGGCTTGCGCCCGCGCTGAACGCGTCGACCCCGGGGTACAGCGTCGGGCCCTGATTGAAAAGCCCGAGGTGCGTCGTCACTTCGGCGTCGGTGAGCGGGCGCCGGAACGCGCGCTGCCCGAAGCCGGTGATGAACGCGCGCGCGCGGCCGGCAGCGTCGCTCGGAGCGTTCGAGGGAACGAGGCGCGCGAGGGCCGTCGCGTCGCCCGTGACCTTGTCGGCAAGCTTTTCCGCGGCATCCGCGAGCTCTTGGCGCAGCTGCTCGGTGACGTAGAGGTCGTCCGCTTCGTTGTCGAAGCCGACGAGCGCGTCACCCGTGACCGAGCTGTCGATGTCGGAGATGTCCGTCACCTTCAGCAAATCGCGGACGGCGTTGGACCACTGCTGGCGACTCAGGCGCGCGACTCGAGCTGTCGGGACCAATACTGCGGCCGGGGCCGACGCCGGGATTGCGTACGGATCGTCCCCTGGCTCGCCCGTGCCCGCTTGACTCGTCCCCCCCGAGCTCGCGGCGCCCTGCCCGGTACCACCCGCGCCCGTCGGGCCTTGGCCCGCCGTGCCGCCGGGGCTCATCGCGCCTTGCCCTTGCCCCGCACTCTGCGCGCCAGCGGAACTGGACGTGCCGGGCGGGGGTGAACCACCGGTCGCACCCGACGGGTTCCCCTCGATCGAGGCAGTACAGCCGAGAGCGAACGCGAGCACCCATCCGAACGAGAGCGTCAGCCCGAAGGGCGTGGCGTGCGTGTGGGATGTCTTCGCCGGCTCTCGGCGTTTGGGCGGCCGCTTCATGGACTGCTCCTCGGGTTTGCCGCTATTCGGGAATTCTTTCACGACGATACATGCCTCGTGAGGGGCGACCGGCCGGTGCAAAGGCGTCCGGCCGGCACAAGCAGCGTGTCGACGAGAGCAGTGGGTGATTTCGGTTCAGGAATCGTGCGGCAAATCGTTAGACGGATTCGAGCGCGACGCGCGACTGCGCAACTGGAGCCAGCACCGATTCGTGAACCGAAATGCGGCGCTCCGGTCGTCCGCGTGCTGCCCATGCCCCCGCGCGCCTCTCACGCTCCGCTCTCCTTGGTGAGCCAAGCGCGCCGAGTTGCGAGCGACGGAGACCTGGCACTCGGTCTGATGGCGGGTGATAGCTCTGCGCTGGCGGAGACGTGGCGCCGGTTTGCGCCCATGGTGCTGCGCGTGGCGCGCCGAGGCCTGGGGTCGGCCGCAGAGGCCGAAGATATCGCGCAAGAGGTCTTTTTTCGGGTATTTCGCCACGCGAAGAGCCTGCAGGATCCGGAGCGGCTCAGAAGCTTCGTCTACTCGGTGACGATTCGTGCGCTCCAAACCGAGCTGCGGCGCAGAAAGCTCACCGCCTGGTTGCACTTCGAGGAGCCGCAGGCCCTGAGTGGCCTCGGCTGGCGCAGCGTGGACATGGAAACGCGTGAGCTCTTACAGCGGTTCCATGTGTTGCTCGAACGGCTCGCCCCGCGCGAGCGGCTGGTCTTCGTTCTCCGGCGTATGGAGTCGATGACGGTAGAGGAGATTGCGGCCGCCATGGAGCTATCCGAATCCACGGTGAAACGATCGATGGCGCGCGCTTCCACGCGACTGTCGCGTTGGATCGCGGCCGACCCGCTGCTCGCAGGGTTATATCGCGAGGAAGGGTCGCGCCCATGACGACTCGGCCCGACCCGAGCGACTCTGCGGCGCTCGACAAGCTGACCAAGCTTTACCGCGACGGGACCGAAGAGTCGTCGAGCGCCGAGATGGACCGCGGCCTCGACGCGATCCTCGGGCGAGTCGCGGCGGGCCGCCCGCACGGGCGCGCCAAGCTACGTTGGTCGCTGCTCGCGGCCGCGGCGGTGCTCGCCGTGGTGGTCGCCGTGCCAGCGACCTCGACGCTGCGAGCTCGCTGGTTCGCGCCTGCGCCGCCCCTGCTCGCCTACGAAATCGCGGGCGGACAAGTGCTCGAAGGTGGCTATTTGCGTGAGTCCGGCCGCGCGGGCGTGAGCTTGGATTTCAACGACGGGAGCAAGGTCGCGCTCGAGCCGGGAACACGCGGACGGATCCGGGAGGTCGAGCGAGCAGGCGCGCGTGTCGCGATCGAGCACGGTAGGGCGTCCTTCCAGATCACGCCCCGCGCCGGGCGGCGCTGGCTGGTCGATGTCGGTCCCTTCTTGGTGACCGTCAAGGGGACGGTGTTCACGGTGGCGTGGGAGCCGCTGACCGAACAGTTCGAGCTCCGGCTCGAGCGCGGGCGCGTCACCGTGAGCGGCCCCGTCTCCGCTGGAGAGATCACGTTGCGCGCAGGCCAGCGCTTGGCGGTCAACCTGGCGAAAGCCGAGACCACGATCACGGAAGACGTCTCAGGCGGAACGAACGACGACTCCGCAAAGGCGCGAGCACCGGAGCCCTCGAGGTCGGCGGCGACGCCGGCGTCCGCCGCGGACGACGCGGCCGCCGACAAGGGGCCGTTCGCGTCGCCGTCGCCGTCGCCTGGCAAACGCGGGGGCGAACGGCGCTGGAGCGACGAACTCGCGCACGGTCAGTGGGACCAAATCCTCTCGGAAGCCGAGCGCTCCGGCATCGAAGCCACACTCGGCACGGCGTCGAGCGAAGACCTGCTCGCGCTCGCCGACGCCGCTCGCTACCGGCGACGGCCGGAGCTTGCGCGTTCGGCGCTCTTGGCGGAGCGGCGCCGATTTCCGAGCTCGCCGCGCTCGCTCGAGGCGATTTACCTGCTGGGTCGCGTCGAGGAGTCTCGCCCAGGCGGGTTCGGTGACGCCATCGGCTGGTACGATCGCTACTTGGCGCGCGCTCCGAACGGAGCCTTCGCCGGGGAGGCGCTCGGGCGCAAGCTGACGCTCACGGACGAGCTTTTCGGTCCGGCGCGCGCGCGTCCCCTGGCCGACGAATACCTTCGCCGTTTTCCTAGCGGGAGCTACGCTGGCTCGGCTCGCGCATTGCTGAGCGTGCAGTGACCCAGCCTTGACCCGCCTCTGGTCAGCCGCACTGGTCTCGATAGCGGTCGCTTGGACGGCTCCCGCGTCGGCAACGACGGTCGTCATCGTGCGCCCTTCGAACGCGTCGAGCGAAGTGGCGGAAGTGCTGACCCGCCTTCACGGCGAGCTCCTGTCGGTCGGCGTCGACGTCCCGATGGTCGATCGCCCCGACCCCGATCACTCCGCCGGTACCGACTGGCGCTCTTGGCTCGACGAAGTGGCGGGAAAACGCGGCGCCGCCGCGGTGGTCGACATCATCGGCGACGACCAGGTCGTCGCGGTGGACGTGTGGATCGTGAAGCCGCAGGGGCGCTTCGAGGTCACGCGCGTGACGGCCGACGCGACTACCCCGAACCGGTCCGGAACGCTCGCCATCCGGGCCTTCGAAGCGCTGCGCGCGAGTCTGCTCGAGCTCGATCTCCGAGCACGCGGCCGGCGTGAGGACGACGGCAAGCCGGCGCCCGTCGTTGCCGCGCAGCCCGAGCCGGCCGGCACCTCGGCCGCGGCGCGCAGCCGCTTCGCGTTCGAGCTCGGCGCGACGGCGCTCATGAGCTTGGACGGCGTCGGCCCCGCGCTGATGCCGGTCGTGGGCGTAGGCTGGGCGCCTCGCTCCTCACTCGTGGTGGAGCTCGTGGCTGCGGGAGCGGGCACGCGACCCATCGTGACCACGGCGCTCGGCAGCGCGGGCGTTCGCCAAGAGTACGCGACGTTCGGCGCGCGCTACGCGTTTCACCCCGGCGACGCGTGGTGGCCTTTCTTCGGCGTCGCCGCCGGCGCGCTGCACACGAGCCTCGACGGCGAGACGAGTCCGACCGTCGACGGGCACGGCATCGACCAATGGTCTTTCGTCGTGGACGGTGGTTTGGGCGCGGGACTGCGTCTATCGCGTCGTTATTACGTGACCCTGGCGGCACACGTGCAGGTAGCGGCGCCCTATGCCGCGATCCATTTCGTGGATACGCTCGTCGCCACGAGCGGGCGCCCGAATCTGCTCTTTACCGCGACGGTGGGCGCATGGCTATGAGCTCGTGCGTGCGCCTCACGACCCGCGTGTTACTGAGCGTCCTCGGCGCGACCGCTTGCCGTGCGGCGGATCTATATCCTCTGACCGCCAAACGCGCGGCGGAGCCGGACGCGGGTAGCGGGTCCGCCGGCGGCGCGGGCACGGCAGGCGAGGAGGCCATTTACGTCGCAACGGACGGCGACGACTCGAACGCCGGAACGCTCGAAGCGCCGCTTCGCACGCTCGCGCGAGCCCGTGATTTGGTTCGCACCAAAAATACGAGCTTGAACGACGACCTCACCGTTTACGTGCGCGGGGGCACCTACCCGCAGCAGAGCACGTTGACGTTCGGCAGCGCCGATTCGGGCCAGGCTCCGCACTACGTCAATTACGTCGCCTACCGAGAGGAGCGGCCGCTGCTCACGGGAGGCCGCCCGATTCAAGGTTTTACACCGTCCGAGCTCGGCGGCGGCGTCTACTCGGCGCCGGCGGGAACACCCGCGTTCCGACAGCTCTACGTCAACGGTGTGAAAGCGATTCGCGCTCGTAGCCCGAACCTCGGGCCCGACCGCGCGCCTAATTTCGGCCGACTTTCCGGCTGGGACAAGGACGCGCGACAAGTCGAGCTTTCGAGCTCGTACCTCGCGAGCTTCGGTAATCCCACGCAAGTAGAGCTGCACTTGATGACCGCTTGGGCGGACAACACGCTGCGAATTGCGTCGATCACGACCTCCGCGGGGACTGCCACGGTGAAGTTCCAGAGCCCCGAAGACCCATTGCTCTTCGTGCGCCCGAATCCGCGGCTCGACCAGTTCGGTTGGGGTTCGGGCAGAGCCTTTTACTTCGAGAACGCGCTCGAGCTCCTCGACGCTCCCGGCGAATGGTATCTCGACGAGAAGGCCGGCGTCGTCTACTATAAGCCACGAGCTGGCGAGGACATGACGACGGCCAGCGTCGTTGCGCCGATGCTGGAGACCGTCGTGAGCGTCGAGGGGACGAGCACGTCGGATCAGGTGAGCTACCTCCGTTTCCAAGGCCTGACGTTCGCCCACTCGAACTACTTGCGTCCGAGCGAGCTCGGATTTCTCGACTCCCAGGCGGGTCAGTACAACCTGACCGCGGACGCCGACAACAATCAGACCGTGGGACATCCGCCGGCGGGCGTGAGCGTCACGAACGCGAACCACGTCGAGTTCGAAAGGAACCTATTTACGCAACTGGCGGCCACGGGACTCGACCTCGTCTCCGGCACGCACGACGACCTGATCGTCGGCAACGCTTTTACCGACATCGGCGGCAACGGCATCTCGATCGGCAGGTTCACCGCGAGCGAGACGACGGAGTACCATGTTCCCTACGATCCGAGCGACACGAACGAGATCTGCGCGCACGAGACGATCGCAAACAACTTCATCGACAACGTCGGCACGGAGTTCCAGGGTGCGTGCGGCATCGCCGGCGGTCACCCGGCGTACCTCAGCGTCGAACACAACGAGGTGGCGCACACGAGCTTCACCGGCATCTCGATCGGCTACGGCTGGACGACCGCGCCGAACGCGATGACCGACAACGAGATCGACTACAACGAGATCCACGACGTCGCGAGCATATTGGCTGGCGGAGCCGGCATCAGCACCATCGGCAACCAAGGGCCGGCGTCGGAAATCGAACACAACTACCTTCACGACTTCGGCACGTCGCCCTGGGCCGACTACGCCGCTCAGGGCCTCTATCTCGACGAAGGCACCACCGGATACACCGTCGCGCACAACGTCCTCGTCAACACGCCCGGGACGTTGGTCGGGCAGAATACGGGCGCGAACACGCTCACCGACAACGGCGCGAACGCCGAGCAAGCCGACGACACCATGGCCACGGCCGGCATCGAGCCGAGCTACGCCGACATCAAGCAGCTCAGCATCGACCGCGCGGCGTTCTGACGTTCGCTCCCTCGGGCGCTGCGAGTCGAGCCCGTACGCGGCGCGGCGCTTCCAACGCTCGGCGAACCACCTGCTCCGGCGTGCGATACTGCTCGTCCTTGCGGATGGTGAGGACGGAGCCCAGGGGACAGCGGCCGTTCGCAACCGCGGTGTCATCAACCGCAGACGAGCAGATCGGCGCCGATGTTCGTGCACCGCCACGGAGAGCAGCAGGGCGTCATCGAACAGCCGTAGCCCTGAGGGCTGCAGGCCATCGCGCCGCCGTCGGGAGGCTCCGTCGGCATGCTCACGGGGCCGTAATGGATGAGGACGCCGTTTTCGCCTCCCGCCCAGATGTCGGTGGAGCCGATACCCCAGATCGCGAACAGGGAATCGGTGACGCCGCTCTCGACCGGCGTGAAGCCCGCGCTGCCGCCGTGCAGGATGCGGCCACCGTCGCCGACGAGCCAGACGTCGTTCGGACCCGCGACCCAGAGACCGTTGGTGGCCTGACCGGAGGCGTCCGCCTGGTCCTTCCAGCTCGTCCCGTCGAAGTGGACGACGTGCCGCGGGCTCACCGCCCAGACGTCGTTCGGGCCCGAGCCCTGGATGCCGAAAAAGTTGGTGCTCCCCGTGTACGCCTGCGTCCACGCGCTGCCGTCGAAATGCAGAATGCCGTCGCCGTCCGAAGCCCAGACGTCGTTCGCGGCGCTGCCCCAGATCGCCGTGGCGCCCGTGAGATCCGGCGAGCGGTATTTGGAATCCGACGCGAAGAGCGACCCGTTCCACAGCCGAAGCGGCTCCGCCGTGGAGTTCGCTCCGACCCAGACCGCGTCGGGCGCGCTTGCCCACACGGCTCGATAGCTCAGGCTGCTGCCGCCGCTCTCGTCGTCGAGCACGCTGAGACTCGAGCCGTCGAGCTCGTAAAACTGCTCGCCTTCGCCGACGAAGAAGAGGCTCGAGCCGCCGTCCACGCCCCAGATGTCCGTGAAGCCCGGCGTCGCCATGCCGTAATAGAACTCCCACTGCGTGCCGTCCCAGTGGTGGAGTTGCCCCGCCCCGCCGAGGATGTCGCCGCCGCCGGCGACGGCCCAAATGTCGTTCGAGCGGGCGCCCCAGATCCCCTGGATGTCGTAGCTCGCGAGGAGTGAAGTATCGACGGTCCAGCCGTAGAGCTGACCGCTACCCGCGCTGCCGCCGGTGCCGCTGCCGCCTGAGCCCGGCGAGGTGCCACCCGTTGCCTTGCCGGCGCTCCCGCCGGAGCCCGAGGTGCTGCCGCCGGAGCCCGAGGTGCTGCCGCCGGAGCCCGAGGTGCTGCCGCCGGTGCCGCTGCCACCGCTGCCGCCTGCACTAGCCGGGTTGTCGATGCAGGTGCCTCGTTCGCAAATGCGACCTACATGACAATCCGTATCTTTGGCGCAGCCGCTCGCGTCGTCGTCGCCGCTCTTCGTCGAACATGCGAGCGGGAGCGCACACGCCGCGACCGCCGCCGCGAGCAAGCGAGCCCATACTTGTCTACCTCGGTACCCAGTGTGCATGGCGACCACCCGAGACCGAGTGTCGCGCGGAGCCGCCGGGCCGTCAACTCGACGGTCCGCGCGAGTGCCGATGTGGGTCGAGGAAGGCGGAGCGCGCACTCATTCGCGTGCGTGAAGTCGCACGCTGGGGCGTTCGAACTCGCGAACGTAGCGTGGGGCGTTGCCCTCTCGCCGCACTTCGATGAGCTCGCCGTCGACCACTGCGCTCGTGAGCTCGAGTACGGCGGCAACGAAGTCGCCGGAGCCTTGTCGGAGCGGAGATTCAGCGGGGACGCGGAGCGGAAGGCGCCAGCCAACGCAGCCTGCCACAACCGTGCCCCGCCGGCTGGGCGTCGATGACGCCCCCGTCATGATGGCGCGGGTGCGCAAGCTCAGCGCGGCCTGCTGCGCGGTCTTCTGGGCGAGCCCGTACCAGGCGCGCATCACCTCTCCGCGCAATTTCGCTGCGTCGACGACCGCACGGCCGGAATCGACGGCCGCTTCGAGCGAATGCAACGCGGCAAAACGCTCGCTCGGCTGACCCCCCTCGATGAAGTGTTGAACGTTGTCGCGCAGAACCGCATATCCGCTCCAGTCGCAGACGCGAGACGCTCCGCGGATTGAAAGCAGCAGTCGCATGGAAAACTCCTTTGATCGAAACACTCGAGTGTGCCACCAAATAGTTGAAAGTCAAACTAGTTTGGCGGGGACGGCGAGCGGCTCCAGCGCGGAGCGCGCCTCGCGCACGTGCTATGCAAGAGGAATGTCGAAAACGGAAGACAGGACGAGGGGCCCGGCCCCGTCCCGCGCTCACCTTCACGCGTCAGCGCGGCGGCGGAAATCCGCGTTCGTCGCGCTCTTCGCGCTCATGCTGCTCGGCTTGGGTGCGGCGCGCTGTACGACGGGCGCCCGCGGCCAATACTGCACGAATGATGCTCAGTGTCCGGACGCTGAGCGCGGGCGCGCCTACTGCTTCGAATCTCATTGTGTGGAGTGCATGACCAATCCTGCCTGTGGTGCCCATCATCGGTGCGCGGCCGGCGAATGCGTCGAAATCTAAGCGCCGCCGCCCTTCACCCGAGCGCAGCATGAGCTGAAATTCGTTCCGTTCGGAACGCGTCACTGGGTCCCCGAATCGGCTGGGCCGTGAGTTGCGACGAGCCGGGCGAGGAGCCTGCGTACGTCCCGGTAGTCGTTCATGCGAAAGCGCGCGTGGGAGAACGGAGCGCCCACTCGAATCGAGATTGCGTCGGGGGGCAGCGCCCGAAAGAGGTCTTCGTCGGTCTCGTCGTCGCCGACCGCCAACACGAAATCGGGGGAGAGCTCGCTCGCGACGAGCAGCGCCGCAGCGCCCTTGTTCACTCCAGAGTTGCGAACCTCGACGACCTTCTTGCCCTCGAGGACCTGCACGTCGAGGTTCGCCGTGTATTGCGTCAGCTCGTCGATGAGCTCTTTGGCGCGTTGAGCGCCGAGCTCGGGATCACAACGGCGGTAGTGCCACGCCAGCGAGAACTCTTTTTCCTCGAAGAGCGAGCCCGCGACTTGCGCCACGTAGACCCGCAGAATGGGGGCGATTCGCTCCTTCCAATCGGACGCAAGCGACTTGAGCAGGCGCCAATCTGCGCCCTCACGCCTGACCCATGCGCCGTGCTCGGCGATCATGCCGATGTGAATCGAGCGGAACCAATCGGAGAGGGTGGCCCGATCGCGCCCGCTCACGAGGAATATGCCGCCCGGCGTGCGTCGCCGCACTGCAGCGAGCAACCCCACCAACTCGGCGTCGGGGGCCGCGAGTTGGGGCTGTGGCGCGAAGGGAACCAGCGTGCCGTCGTAGTCGAGGAGGATCAGCGAGCAGCGCGCGGCGGCGTAGCGCTCTGCGATTTCGGTCTCCATCTGAGCGCTGAGGTGGCGTGTCGCGAGCTGCCCCTGCTGAGCTTTCACCCGAGCGAGCGTCGTGAGGAAGTGCTCGGCCCAGCGGCGGGCGTCATAGGCTTTCAAGCGCTCTTGCATGGGACGATTGCGGGCCACCTGTTCTTCTGCGGGCATGCCGAGGGCCTGCTGCAGCGCGTCGGCAATTTCACTCGCATGGTTCGGATTCACGATCAGCGCCTCACCGAGCTCACGGGCCGCGCCGGCCATTTCGCTCAGAATCAGCACGCCCGTGGAGTCGGACTTGGAAGCGAGATATTCCTTGGCCACGAGGTTCATGCCGTCGCGCAGCGGCGTGATCAGCGCTACCGGCGCGAGGGCGTACAGCGCGACGAGCGAGTTGAAGTCGAGCGAGCGGTACTGGTAGAGGATCGGCACCCATTCCGTCGAGCCGAAACGTCCGTTGATGCGTCCGACCCACTCGTCGAGCTCCCTCTTCATGCGACGGTACTGCCGCACCTCCGTGCGGGAGGGCACTACGGTGAGCGCGAATACGACTCGCTCGTGCCATTCGGGATAGCGCAACAGAAACTCTTCGAAACCCTGTAAGCGTTTGAGCGTGCCTTTGGTGTAATCGAGTCGGTCCACGGAAAAGATGAGCTGCTTGCCCTGTATCCCGGCCGAGAGCTCTGCGCGCCGGCGCAGGACGGACGGGTCGTTCGCCGCCGCCATGAAGTGATCGAAGTCGATACCGATCGGAAAGGTGTCGGCGCGCCGCACCTGATCGCCCAGCGCAATCTGTCCGAGCTTGTGATCCCAGCCGAGCACGCGGAACACGGAATGCAGGAAATGCTGCGTGTACTCATGGGTGTGGAAGCCCACGAGGTCGGCCCCCAAAACGCCGGCTAAGAGCTCGCGCTTCCACGGCCCCGGCAGCAGGCGAATGAGCTCGTGCGAAGGGAAGGGGATGTGGAGAAAGAATCCGATCGCGGCGTCGGATCTCGCCGCGCGCAGCTGCGCCGGCAGCAACATGAGCTGGTAGTCGTGAATCCAGATCGTGTCGCCCGGTCGGAAGACCTCGAGGACGGCGTCGCGAAACAGCGCGTTGACGCGCACGTACGCCGCCCACTGCTGCGGATCGTATTCGACGTAGGAAGGAAAGTAATGAAAGAGAGGCCAGAGCGTGGCGTTCGAAAAGCCCTGATAAAAATCCCGCACGTCCTCTTCCGAGAGAAACACCGGAAAGGAGCCGTACTGCTCGAGCGCTACGGCGCGCACGTGAACCTGCTCCGCTTCCGGAACCGCGGCGCCGGGCCAGCCTACCCAGATGCATTCGAAGTCGACGTTTTCGGCTCGCTCCTTGGCCAGGTAGGCGCTGAGGGCGCTCACGAGCCCGCCCGAGCTGGCGGCGAAGCCCCAGCCGTCCTCACGCTGCTGCACGGTGAAGGGCAAGCGATTCGAAACGATGACGAGTCGGGCCAGGACAGTTACCTCCTTGACGCGAGGCAGCGGCGCCACCCGTCTTGGACGGCATCCTACGACTCTCGGCGCTTGTCAAACCGCAGGTGTCGCGGGTTTCCGGACGAAACGGGAGCGCGTTGCCTGATGACGCTGACGCTCTTCAATCGCTCCGGTGGTTCCGTGTGGCTCACGTTTAGGCGGATCGCTGGCGGTCGCAAGGGCCGCGAGCGTTCGTCGAGTACGACCTCGGCCACGTGGGGCGGATCGAGGCGATCGAGCGCCGGACTATCCGAGAGTCAAAACGACGCTCACGACCGCGGCACAGGCGGCGAGGGACAACGCCACACGTTTCATCTGCTTGGCTCCGGGGTGCCAGACGGCAAATGCGACGTTGAGGCTGTCCGCATCTTTTCTACTGCTCGAGGGTGGCCGTGGGGCGTAGGCTGCGGTTCACGAGTTCTTCGGCGCTGACAGTCGACCCCAAGACGGAGACGAGACCATGAGCAACCCTGAATCTTCCGAGCACGGAGCGATCTTCGATGTGGCGGCGGTCGAAGCGGAAATGCGGCAAGAGGACGCCTACCAGCGCGACGGACACACGGCTCGCACGCTCGTTCGCGCAGAGGACCTGAGGCTCGTCCTCATCGTGATGAAAGCAGGCGCGCGGATCGCTGAGCACCAAGCGAGCGATACGGCCGTGATTCAGGCCCTGAGTGGGCACGTGCAGCTCAGGCTTACCAGCACGATCGCCGACCTGCCTTCCGGCCGACTCATCGTGCTCGAACGAGGGCTTCGCCACGATGTGGAAGCCTTGGCGGAGAGCTCCTTCCTGCTCACGCTCGGGTGGCACGCAAGGCCCCGAGGGCCTTCGTAAGCATTAGGCGTACGCGACCAGCTTCATAGCATCAGCTGGAGGGGCGATTCGATGAGTTGCCGGGCTGCCGCGAGCCACTCGGCGCCGGCGGCGCCATCGACGACGCGGTGGTCGCACGACAGGGTGAGCCGCAGGCAGCGCTCGGTCCGTAGCTCATTGTCGCGCAGCGCGGGGACCTCCCGCACGGCGCCGACGGCGACGATCGCTCCCTCCGGCGGGTTAATCACGGCGGCGAACTCGTCCACGCCGTACATTCCCAGGTTCGAAATCGAGAACGTTCCTCCGCTCATCTGCTCCGGCTTCAGCTTCTTCTGCCGAGCCTGCGCGGCGAGCTCGCGCACCTCGCGCGCGATCTCGAGTAAGCCCTTCTTGTCGGCGTCGCGGACCACGGGAGTGACCAAGCCGTCCGGGAGCGCCACCGCCACCGAAATATCGATGACCTGATGCTGCAGGATCGCGTCGTCCGTGAACGAGGCGTTCACGCTAGGGACGCGCCGGAGCGCGCTTGCGCAAACACGAATCAGCATGTCGTTCAGCGATATTTTCTCGTTCTTTTCCGCCAGCAGGGCGTTGAGCTCTTGGCGCGTGCTCAAGAGTGCGTCCACGCGAACGTCCGCGCTCAGATAGAAGTGCGGCACGTTTTGCTTCGATTCGACGAGCCGCCGCGCGATGGTCCGGCGCATGGAGCTCAACGGCACTGCCACGGGGGCCGGCCTAGCGGTGGACGCAGACACCTCCGAGCGATCGGCGCGCGCCCCCGCGAGTGGGGCGTTCTCCGTTCCCGAAGGCTGAAGGGCCAAGCGTTCCATGTCACGTTGAACGATCCGCCCCCCAGGCCCGCTGCCCTGAACCGCATGCAAGTCGACACCTCGTTCACGAGCAAGCCGTCGCACGGAGGGTGATGCGGGGACTCGTCCCGTCGGCTGCTGCGCAGGCTGCTCTGCCTTTTTTGCCGGGGGTGGCGCTTCGCGCGTCGAGTCCGCCGATTGCACGGGCGAAAGCAGGCTCGAAATATCTTCGCCCCGGCCACCGAAGATCGCGACGGGTGTATCCGGCGCGACGGTCGCTCCCTCCGCTACCAAGATCTTCAGGAGAACGGTGCGATCGAAGGCGCGCCATTCCATGGTGGCCTTGTCCGTTTCGACTTCGGCGATGAGGTCGTCCACGGCGATGTCATCACCCTCCCTTTTCGCCCAGCGGGTCAGGGTGCCCTCTTCCATCGTGGGCGAGAGCCTCGGCAGTCCAACCACTTGCGCCATCGCGATCCTTCCTTTCCCGCTCGCCGGTCAATCCAGATACAAGACCTGCCGCAGCGCTGCCCGCACGCGCTCGGGGCCGACGATCACTTCATTTTCCAGCTCGAGGGCGTAAGGCATGGGCACATCGAGGTTCGAAGCCCGAAGTATGGGCGCATCCAGGTAGTCGAACGCCTCGCGCTGAACGCAATCGACGATCTCGGCGCCTGGTCCGCCGTAGGGCCAGTGCTCGTGCACGACGACGCAGCGGTTCGTCTTCTTGACGCTCGCAACGATGGTTGCCGTATCGAGCGGCCGCAAGCTGCGGGCGTCGATGAGCTCCAGCGAGATCCCCTCGCGCTCGAGTTCGTCCGCGAGCTTGGTGAGCATCGGCATGGGACGACCGAAGCTGACGACCGTCACGTGGTGTCCCTCACGCACCAACTTCGCCGACCCGAACGGAATGAGCTCGTCCGCTTCGGGCTCAGGCACGTCGCCCTGCAAGCCGTACAACGTTTCACCTTCGAGAAATACGACTGGGCTGTCGTCGCGGATCGCGGTCTTGAGCAGCCCCTTGGCGTCGCGCGGCGTCGACGGATACACGACGCGGAGCCCGGGCACGTTGCAGTAGAACGGCTCGACCGCGTGACTATGTTGCGCGGCGACCTGGCGTGCCGAGGCGTTGGGGCCGCGGAAGACGACCGGGACGCGGAGCTGGCCGGCGCTCATCTGGTGCATCTTCGCTGCGTTGTTCACGATCTGGTCGAAAGCGACGAGCGAGAAGTTCCAGGTCATGAATTCCACGATCGGGCGCAGACCGACCATCGCCGCGCCGACGGCGAGGCCCGCGAAGCCTGCCTCGGCGATCGGGGCGTCGACGACTCGGCGTTCCCCGAACCGCTCGAGCAGGCCCTGGGTCACTTTGTAGGCACCCTGGTAGTACCCGACCTCTTCGCCGATCACGAAGACGCGATCGTCGCGCTCCATCTCCTCGCTCATCGCTTCTCGCAGGGCGTCCCGATATCTAAGCTGCCGCATGTTCCCTCAATGCCCGCTGCTGCCGGCGTACACGAATGCGTCGAGGCTCGAACGGCTCGCCGGCGCGCTCTCCTCGGCAAACCGCACGGCGTCCATCACTTCGGTCTCCACCTCCTGTTCGAGCGCCGAGAGCAGCTCCTCTGCGACGCCCGAAGTGAGGAGTTGCTTGCGCGCGAGCGCACACGGATCGGCGGTGCGCTTGAAATCTTCGAGCTCCTCGGCGGTGCGGTACTTTCCGGGATCCGACATGGAATGTCCGCGAAAGCGATAGGTGAGCACCTCGACGAGGGTGGGTCCGCCGCCGTCGCGCGCTCGTTCGACGGCGGCCCGCATGCGGTCCCGCACAGTCAGCACGTCGTGCCCGTCGAAGCGGTCGCTCGCCAGGCCGTAGCCGGCCGCCTTCAGCGTCAGGTCGGCGAGCGGCGTGGTGCGATTGAGCGGCGTCCCCATCGAGTAGCGGTTGTTTTCGCAGACGAAGACGACGGGGAGCTTCCAGAGTCCAGCGAGCGAGAGGCCCTCGTGAAAGCCGCCGATGTTCGTCGCGCCGTCGCCGAGAAAGCACAGCGTGACGTCTCGCTCCTGCATGTAACGCGCCCGAAAGGCGACGCCCGCCGCGAGCGGCAGCTGCCCGCCGACGATTGCGTGTCCGCCGAGAACGCGATGCTCGGCATCGAAGAGGTGCATCGAACCGCCGAGGCCACGCACGAGGCCCGTGTCTTTGCCGAAGAGCTCCGACATCACCGACCGGGCGGATGAGCCGCGCGCCAAGGCAACGCCGTGATCGCGGTAGCTCGTGATGACGTAGTCGGTCTTTTCGATGGCCGCCTCCGCGCCTACCGCTACGGCTTCCTGGCCGATGTACAGGTGGAGAAAGCCGCCGATCTTTCCGAGGGAGTACGCGCGCGCGGCTTCTTCCTCGAACCGGCGAATGAGATACATCGTCCGGTACATCGGCTGTAGCTCGTGCTGTGAGTTACCCATCGCGTCTCCGGTCACGAGTGGGCGCCGAGCCCACCCCTTTCACGTTGTGTAGTCTCTGCGGCGTCCGGGATCCACATCGGCTCGCGAGCCGCCGGCACCTCCGCTGATCCGACGAATTCAGCGACGACCGCTACGCAGCCGCGCAGAGGCCCGCCAAGGCTCTTCGGCGAGGGGCGCGACAGGATAGGTCGATTCCGGCACAATCCTTGCCGCTCTCACGATCGGAGCACGCTCGGCGGCGTGCGAAGGGACGCCCGGAGGTAAATTATTCCAGCCGGAGCTCCTAGCTAGAGCGTGCAGCCGACCTGCTCCGTCCCGATGAACACGTCGTCGTACCAAACCTGACCGATTTGGCCGCTGAAGTTCTGTCCCCCGATCTTGATGTAGTTGAACTTCGGCCCCCACATCGTGCGCCCCGCGTTGTTCGCGCTGAAGTCGTTGACGTGCATCTCCATAATCTCGGCAGAGTCGACCCAAGCGCGGAACTCGCTGCCGTCCCCGTCGAAGAGCGCCTCGAGGCAGTACCATTTATTGGCGTCGAACTTGAACCCCGCGCCGGTGTAGTCGCCGGGATTGCCGCCCGTGGTGAAGCCGTTCGAAAAGCGGGTAACCTCGCCGCCGGCGCCGTCGCTCGGGTTCTGAAGATTGAGATCCATCATGTCGCCGCCGCTGCCGGGACTCGACATGCCGAGGCGAAGCTCGGTCCCCGAGTTGTCTTGCGCGACGGCGCCGACCAAGTACGCGGCGTGCCCCGAGATCATGCTCGTCGCCTGCTCGAAGTTGATCCAAACGCGCGCGTAGAACTTGTTGTTGCTCGTGGGCAGAGCCATGCCCTTCGGGTTCATGATGAACGAGCCCGACGAACTCGAGCTCACCTTCAGCGCGTTCGGCGGCGAATGCATGCGCGTGGTGTCGACCTTCGGCTGCTGCGTCATGTCGTAGTCGGGGTACGCGAACCACTTCGCATCGAGTGTGCTCGCCGCGTCGAAGTTGTCTTTCAGAATGACCGTGCCCGAGTAGTTGCTGCCGCCAGCGCCGCCGCCGGTTCCCATGCCACCCGAGGCCGCGGTGTCGCCGGCCGAGCCGCCCATGGGCGCACCGCCCGTTGACATCGTCTCGCCTGCCGTCCCGCCGCCGCCCGTGGCTCCGACACCGGAGCCACCCTGGCCGCCCTGCGGAGACATGCCCGCGCTTCCACCGGCGCCGCCCGCGGCCCCGCTGCCCGCCCCGCCTGCCACGCCACCCGTCGCACCACTGCTGCCGGCCGCGCCAGTACCACCGGCGCCGCCCGCTGCTCCTGCTCCGCCGCTTCCGGGACCGGTTCCCGAACTGCCGCTCGAACTTTTGCCCGCGCTGCCGCTGTCCCCGCCCGCGCCACTGCTACCGCTGGTCGCGCCGCCCGTGCCGTTGACATCGCCCTGGCCGGGCGGCGCACCGGTGCTGCAGGCAAGAGCAAGAGTGGTCGCGCAGAGCGCAACGTGAACGCAAAGCAAGCGAGGCATGGTCCGGAACTATAGCATCTCACGCCCCTCGGTCTCGATGAAGTGTCCGTAGGGAGCCTCGGGTCGACTGCCCAATCGGTCGAATGGGCTCCGCACGCAGGCCACCAAGGGGACTCCGAGGTTGGCCGCAGCTACAGCGTGCTTCAAGACCATTCTGGCTACTGGACCGCTGAGTGGCTTGCCTCGGGACGACGCCGCGCAGAATTCCGAACGGTCGGGGGCTCGACATGACGATCCGCTGCCGTCAGCCTTTGCCGTTCCGGATGATGCCCCCGTGCGGCATCGATATCTCGAGTTTCCAAAGAAAGAGGTCGCGCTCGGTAGGGCGAGTGTCCTCGCGTAGAGGAAGCGCAGGGCGGGATGGTGTTGCCGGCGGCGCCGACTACTGATGCCGGAACGTGCGAGTCGCTCGACCCCATGACGGAGCTCACCCAGTGGGACCCCGAAATTCACGATCGATGCGAGTGGTCCCCAGTGTAGTTGCGTGAAGACGGAGTTCATTCAGCACGATCCTTGGAGTGGGTGGAACACCCACGCGTCATCCGTGCAGTCCTCAATGAATGCCGATTGCCACACGGTGTGTGACCTGACTACCGTGGTGGCTTCGATCGGAGAGCCACGCCGATGGGATCGGGGACGAGGTCAACATGAACGGTGCACGTCGAGTGTTGGTGCGCCAATGGGAGCTCGTGCGGCTGCTCGGCGCGAAGCACTACGGCCTTACCGTTCGCCAGCTACGAGACCAGACGGGAGTGTCCAAGCAGACGCTCTATCGGGACATCGAGACCCTTCAGGACGCCGGCGTACCACTCGTTTCGACCACGTCGAACGGCGAGGCCCGCTACCGCTTGCGACACGACGCAGAACTGCCTGCGCTCGGGCTCACCACTCTTCAAATCGCGGCGCTTCACCTTGCACGTGCGCAGCTCGAGCCGTTCGCCGGCGCAGCGTTCGTTGCCGAGCTCGATGTCCTCCTGGGCAAGCTGCGCCCAGTCGACCCGCAGGAAACGTTTCAGTTCGCGACGGCACGAGCGAGCGGGCACGCGCGAACGCTGAAGCTCATCGAACAAGCCATCCAAATGAAGCGGCGCACCCGCATTGAATATCGAGCGGTGTCACGACGTGGCAGCCCGGCGGTGGTGCACGTCGAACCGTATTTCTTGCGCGTCGCTGAGGGCGAGGCCTACGTTCGCGGCTGGTGCGTCGAGCGTTCGGCAGAACGAACCTACAAGCTTGCGCGCATCACCGCCGTCGCACTGACCGACGAGCAGGCAACGCACTCACCGAAGGAGTGTCCGCCCGAGGTGTTCGAGCGCGCGATCAAGGCGTGGTCGGGGGCACCGATGACGGTTCGGGTCGCCATCGATCGCGACTTCGCGTGGCTCGCCGACGAATACCCGTTGGTCCCCGACCAGCGAACCTTGAAAAGTCGGAACGGCAGCGCGGTAATCGAGGCGCACGTTGCCGGAATCGTCGAGACGGCGAAGTGGGTACTGTCCTGGGGCGGTGTCGCGGAAGCTCTCGAGCCGCCCGAGCTTCGTTCGATGGTGCGTGGCGAGTTGGCGAAGGCCCTGAACAAATACGGGCCGCCCGGACCTGCGAAGGCCAAAGTCCGACGAGAAGCGCGCCCTGCAACGGGTCGTCTCACAAGAGGTGGAACTGCAAGGGCGTAGGGAGGGGTTATGAGAATCTTCGCAGGGCTCGGGTTCGGTGGGCCGACGCTGACCGCGTTGGACGATCCAGCTTTGCAGCAGGGTCATGTCGGAGATGCCGTTTGGGGCTCCGGCGAGCTCCTGCGCGACCTCGAGCTGCGCCTCGGGATTGCGGAAGATCCGCCCGTGCCCGCCCTCCGGGTTGCGAGGTGGGCGGAGCGAATGAACCGGCTCGCGCCATTCGGAAGATTCTATTCAATATCGTTCGGCCTGGACCCTCTCGGCACGGCACGCGCAGTTCTCGAGCTTCGAGATCAGCTGGTCGAATCCTGGTGGACAGGGGCTTCGGTGCCGAACGGCGGAGCGAGGCTCGACGCTCTCTGCGAACTCGAGTTGCTTCCGGAACCAATCCTTCCCCAAGGGGTCGGTGATCGCATCGTTTCCGTCGCACGAAAGCTCGGCAGCAGGCCCCTTCGAATCTACGAAGAGCTCACCCTGGCAGAGCCGAGCGAGCTTTGGCCTCCATGCTGGCGCAGGGTGTTCTCGTTGCTCGAGCAAGCCGGCGCTGCAGTCCGTCCGGCTGTTCATGAACTTCCGGGCGCATCGCCCCGCACCGACCTCGGGCGCGTGCAGCGTGCCCTCACGCTCGAACTGCTTCCGGACGGCGAGACTCTCGAGGGCGATGGCTCTTTCGTCCTGTTGACCGCCCCCACGAGCTCGGAGGCGGCCCGCGCCACCGCCGCAGTTCTCGCCCGCCTTCCTGTGGATCGCACCGTCGTCGTGCGAGAGGACGATGTCTCGGCGCTAGACGGCGCAGTCGAAGCCCACGGCCTCGGCACACAGGGCTGGACTTCGCGAAGTCCATGGCGCGGCGCGGTTCAGGTGCTGCCGCTCGCGCTCGAGCTCGCGTTCGAACCGAAGGATCCGTACCGTGCGCTCGAGCTCCTCAGTCTGCCAGCGGGCCCTTTCAGAGGCGTCGCGGGCTATCGCTTGACGCGCGCTCTGCTGCAATCACCCGGCGTCGGTAGTCCGGCCTGGGGATCCGCGAAAGCCGGGCTCGACGAGCGGCCGGAATCCGACTGGGGTGCTCGGATCACCGAGTGGTTCGAGGAGAAGGGCGCGGACCCTGTGACGGGGGCGACCAAGGGTGCGCTCCTCGCAGTGACCGAGCGGGTGCGCGCGTGGTCCCTATCTCGCGTCGCCAGCGCGCCGGACGACGTGACCGTCCGAGCGGCTGCGGCCCATGCCATCGCACTAAAGGCCGTACTCGAGAGCGACACGCGTTCGACCTTCAGTCTCGTGGAGGTACGGCGTCTGGTCGCGTCGATCCTCGGCTCGGGGACGACGGTCGAGCTCCAACGCGAACAAACAGGCCGCGTCGATCACGTCTCGAGTGCCGGCGACCTCCGAATCCCCCGCGAAAACGTAGTCTGGTGGTCGTTCGTCGACGGCGGGCAGACGCTGACCGCGCTTCCGTGGCGTCGCGAAGAACTCCGAGCTCTTGCTAATGCAGGGGTTCACTTCGTTGAACCGGCCCTCCGCCTCGCCGCCCGCGCGAAGGACTGGCGGCGAGCCATTCTGGCAGCAACAGAGCGGTTGATTCTGGTCGCACCGGCGAGCTCGTGCGGCACCACGCTCGCATCCCATCCGCTTTGGGATGAGATCACCGCCCGCACCCGGATGACCGATGCGGACCTTATCCGCATCACCGTGCGAACCCAGGACTTGCGGAGCCCCGGCACCGGGCTGCCACGATTCGAGCGACCGCCGCTTCAGCCGCTGCCCATCGCACCCCTCCCAGGAGGCCATGCGGAGTGGCAGCTGCCGCCTGACAGCCGACTCTCGACCGATCACTTCTCGGCATCCGGCCTGAGCGCGTTCGTGGCCTGCCCTCTCCAGTGGGGCTTGGGCTACGCGGGCGGGCTGCGATCGGGCGGCCAGACCCTCGCGCGGGGCCATCGACTGAACGGCTCGCTCGGTCACCGGCTCGTCGAGTGCTTGCATCTGCGCGGCGATTTCGACCTACCGGAAGAGTCGGCGTTCTCCGCGCGTGCAGAAGCTGAGCTCGCTCGATTGATCGAGAGCGAGGGCGCGGTCCTGTTGCGCGTAGGGATGGCGTTCGAGCGCCAGCAGCTCGAGCGGCAGCTCGTCAGCTCGGTAGCGGAGCTCTTCCGGATCCTGCGCGAGGCGAGCCTCCGAATCGTGAAGGTCGAGGAGGAGCTCGAGGTGCGGTGGGGCAAGAGATCGCTCCATGGCCGACTCGACCTGCTCGTCGCGAGCCCCGACGGTGAAGAGGGGATCCTCGACATGAAGTGGGGCTACTCGAGCTATCGGGACCAGCTTCGATCCGGGCAGGCACTGCAACTCGCAACGTATGCGTTCGCGCGCGCCACGCAGAAAAACGGTCAGCCTTCTCACGTCGCCTACTTTTCACTGAGCCGCGGGCGGCTCCTCGCCGCGTCGCCTTCGTTTTGGTTGCAGAGCGACATCGACGACGCACCCACGCCCGCCGAAACGTGGAAGCGCGTCGAACGCTCCGTGGAGAAAGTAGACGCGCTCGTCGCGCGCGGAAGGCTTCCTGCAACTGGACTCAAGCGATCCTTGCCGTTGCTCGAAATACTCGGCGTCGAAGAGAGCGGGCAGAGTGCTCACTTTTCTTTCGAGCCAGAGAGCGCCTGTGAATATTGCGCGCTCGACGCGCTTTGCGGCCGACGCTGGGAGGCCGCTCCATGACGGCGCCGAATCCGGTCGGCCTGGAGAACGCGGGAGCGCTTGGCGTTCGGGCCCGCGGTCTCCGGATCGTCAGTGCGAGCGCGGGCAGCGGGAAGACTTTCCGGCTCACACAGGAAGTCACGGCGGCCGTTTCCTCGTCCGCCCCCTGCGCGATCCCCATCGAGGGTTTGGTCGCTGTCACCTATACGACGAAGGCTCACGCGGAGCTCCAAGGCCGCATCCGCCACGTTCTCGTCGAGAACCAAGCGTTCGAGCGGGCGCAGGAGCTACCGCTCGCGCACGTCGGCACCATCCATTCGGTCGCGCTACGTCTCGTGAAGGAGTTTGCTCTCGACGCAGGACTTTCTCCCACCATCGACGTCATTTCCGGCAACGAAGGGCGCCGCCTGCTGCAAGCGGCGCTCGAACACGAGCTCGATTACGAGGTCCAGCTCAGGATTCAAAAGCTCGCTGCGCGCTTCGATTTCGAATTCCTTGCACGGCTCCGTCGCTACGATTGGGTGCTGCCCGTCGACGAGATCATGACCCTCGCCCGGAGCAATCGCATCGCTCCTGCGGACCTGCCGGCCATGGCTCGGCGCTCGACCGAAGGTCTATTCGGCCTGTTGCGGCCGCCGTCCGCGTCCGGTCGCGAGCTAGAATCCAAGCTCCTACGAGCGCTCCACGCCGCGATCGCCGGCATCAGTCGTCTCGACGACGATACGCAGATCACGCGCAAGGCGCTCGGCGAACTGAAACTGAGCGCTTCGAGCTTGGACAAAGGCCGTCTCACTTGGCCTGGCTGGGCGAGGCTCGCCTGCCTCACGCCGGGCAAACGCGCGCGCGATCTGGTGGCGCCCGTCAACGATGCAGCATCCGCTTACGACACGCACCCGCAGTTTCACGCGGAGCTCCGTGAGCTCACCGAGAAGCTCTTCGAGGCCGCCCGTGTTGGGCTCGTCGCGTACGCCCGGTGGAAGGCCGAGCGCGGTCTCGTCGACTACGTCGATATGATCGAGCGCGCGCTCATGGTGCTCGACCTTCCCGATGTGGAGGCCGAGCTCCGCGCGCGTCTGAAGCTCGTGGTCGTGGACGAGTTCCAGGACACGAGCCCCATTCAGCTCGCGCTCTTCACCCGCCTCCACGCGATTGCCGGTCGCTCCGTCTGGGTCGGTGACAGAAAACAATGCATCTTCGAGTACGCCGGTGCGGACCCGGCCTTGATGGAGGCCGTCAGGCACTGGGCGCTCTCTCACGGCGGCGAGACGGAGATCCTTCCGCTAAACCATCGGTCGCGCCCAGAGCTCGTCGAGACAACGTCACTCCTATTTTCGGCGGCTCTGCAGAGGCACGGCTATACGGACGCCGAGGTTGCGACGACACCTGAGCGCCCGGCACACGCAGATCTCGAGAGACTCCCCCCGGTTGGCGTGTGGTGGCTGGAGGGAAAAGAGGATCACGCAGCGATCACCGAAGGCATCGTGCGCCTATTTGCCGACGCGAGCGCCACCCCCGTTATTGACCGCGCGACTGGCGTCGTCCGGCCCGTGCGACCAGGTGACGTGGCCGTGTTGGTCTACTCCAACGCAGAGGCGTCGCGCCTTTCCGCGGCGCTCGCGGCACATGGTATCGAGACCGTGCTCCCACGGGTCGGATTGCTCAAGACGCCCGAAGGGACCTTCGTGAGGGCAGCTCTGCGGCTGCTGGCCGACCGCTTCGACACGCTGGCGGCGGCGGAGCTCGAAGCGCTGACGGGCTTCCCGTCAGTAGTCGGCGCGAGCGAGCTCGAGGGCCAGCGCGCCTTCGAGCTGTGGCTCGCTGAGCGGATCCGCCAGCATGACATTCGAAGGCACGGTGACAAAAGCACCTGCGCACCGGACTCGATCGACGCCCCAACGCAGCCTTCGCCGGATCAGCTGAGGGCTTCGGCGAGTTCTCCGAGCCGCACGGAAGCTTCCCTTGAACGCCTCCGCAGGGAGCTCATTCACCTCTCCCCCGCCGAAACACTCGATCGCGTGCTCACGGTTCTCGATGCGCCGAAGCTCGTCGTGCGCTGGCCCGATGCGGCGCAGCGCCTCTCGAACCTCGAGGCCTTACGTGCGCTGGCCGCAGATTACGAGGAGCGCTGCTCGTACCAGCGCGAATCAGCGTCGCTCGGTGGCCTGCTCCGCTACTTCGACGAAACCGAACAGGAGATCCGCCAGCGCGACGACAACCGCGCCACGGACGAACAACACGTCGGCGGCAGCGAGAATGCCGTGGTCATTTCCACCTATCACAAGGCCAAGGGCCTCGAATGGCCGGTGGTGATCATCGCGGGCCTCCAGCGCCAGCGCCAACGCGACGCTTTCGTCGTCACCCCGGAGACCGATCGCGACGTCTTCGACGCCGCCGATCCTCTGGGCGGTCGCTGGATCCGATATTGGCCAT
This sequence comes from Polyangiaceae bacterium, assembly GCA_025936045.1. Classification (GTDB taxonomy): domain Bacteria; phylum Myxococcota_A; class Polyangia; order Polyangiales; family Polyangiaceae; genus PMG-095. The sequence continues at coordinate 81,305 of JAICUB010000027.1, forward strand.
GGCCGCTTGGTCAGACGCGGAACGCGCTGCTCGCCGACCGCGCGGCGGCATCGGTCGTCGGCAAAGCCGTCGTGGAACGCGACATTCGCGAGCGCGTTCGTCTGCTCTACGTCGGCTTCACCCGCGCCCGCGACCACCTCGTCCTCGCCGTTCGAAAGCTCAAGAAGGGGCCGTCCAAAGCGTGGCTCGACGAGCTCGCGGACGACGCCGGCCCGCTCCTCACACTGCCGGACGCAGCGGCGCCCGAACCCCACCTCGTCTTCCGCGGCCCTGATGGGGAACGACACTCTCAACGTGCCCGCGTGTGGACGTTGGAAGCGCAAGACCCACCGGAAAGTGCGACGCGAACGGACCGCCCCCGCCACTGGTTTGCTCCGGCACGCGCGGAGCCGTCAGCGGCACCGGACTATTGGATTGCGCCTTCAAGCGCGGCCGAGGCGTCGCTGGAGCTGCCGTCTGCTCGCGTTGTAAGCTCGGTTCGATTCACCCGCCGCATGCCCTTTGCGACGCCGAAGGGCATCAGCTTCGACGAAGTCGGCACGGCACTGCACGCCTTCCTCGCGACCGACGTCCCGGAGCTCACCGCCACGGAGCGCGCCGAGCTCGCCGCGAGGATCTTTCAGCAGCGCGGCCTCACCGGCGCGTTCGAGCCGGAAGTCGCAATCGCGGCGAGCGATGCGCTGCGCGCGTTTGTCGCCGAACGCTGGCCCGATGCCGCGTGGCACCGGGAGATTCCGGTCAGCGCGTTTGTCGATACGCCGCAGGGCAGGCGGCGCATCGCGGGGTCGATCGACCTATTGCTCGAAACGCCCGCGGGGTTCGTCATCATCGACCACAAGAGCTTTCCAGGGCGCGCGTCAGAGTGGGGGGAACGGGCACTCGGGTACGCGCCGCAGCTCATGACGTACGCGAGGGCGATTCGGATCGCTGGCGGCAGGGTGGCGGGGATGTTCGTGCACTTTTTGATTGGTGGGGGGATTGTGGAGATTGGGGAAGGCGAGCAATGACGGACGAGGCCAACCAAGTATGACGCCGTACTCACCATACTTTCGAACTCTTGCGACGTTCGATGCTCACCCCTGGCAGCGCGAGCTCGGGGAAGCCTCCGTTGCGACAGATCGTCTCCTTCGAATCCCCACAGGTTTTGGCAAGACGTTGGGCGTCCTTGGGGCTTGGCTCTTCCATCGCCTGGAACGGGGGGATGACGCATGGCCACGCCGCCTGGTTTGGTGCCTGCCGATGCGCGTTTTGGTGGAACAAACAGAGGCGGAAGTGCGTGCCGCCCTTCAGCGTGTGGCTCGCCTTTGGGACGAGCGAACGTCCCATGACGGCAAAGTCGGTGTGCACGTTCTCATGGGTGGCGCCGACAGCGGTGAGTGGCACCTCCACCCTGAGCACTGCTCGGTGCTGATCGGGACGCAAGACATGTTGCTCTCGAGAGCACTGAATCGCGGATACGGGGCCCATCGGCCACGCTGGCCGATGGATTTCGGGCTAATGAATCACGACTGCCTCTGGGTGCTGGACGAGGTGCAGCTCATGGACGTTGGACTGGCCACCTCCGGACAGCTCCAGGCGTTCCGGGTGGCACGCGAGCACAATAGTCGGATGCTGCGTCCCTGTCGGAGCTGGTGGATGAGCGCGACCTTGCAGCGAACGTGGCTCGAGAAGAGCCCGGAAATGCGGCCGCTAGCAGCCGAGCTTCATCAGAGTGCGATTCCTGTAAAGGATCGCGCGGGCCGCTTGTGGGACGACGTTGACAAGCCTCTGCGGCTCCAGCCCGTCACTGATACAGGGGCCATTGCAAAACTCGCTGCTCAAGCTCACATCGAGAATGAGGGAAATCGACAGGGGCCGACGCTCATTGTGCTCAATACGGTGGATGCAGCCATCGAGCTCCGCAAAAACCTTCAGAAGGACAAGCGTCTCGTCGGAGTCGATGTTCGCCTTCTGCACAGCCGCTTTCGACCTCACGAGCGCGCGGCATGGCGCGAAGCATTCCTGAATCGAAACGCCTGCGCGCCAGGCACGAACAGAATCATCATCGCGACCCAGGTAATCGAGGCCGGCGTCGATATCTCGGCGGGGCTCTTGCTGACTGAGCTTGCTCCTTGGCCCAGCATGGTCCAGCGCTTCGGCCGGGCCGCTCGTTGGGGGGGGAGCGCCCAGCTCATCGTCCTCGATCGTCAGCCCAAGGACGACAGGGCGGCCGCGCCGTATACCAAAGAAGAGGTCGATGCAGCCCGCCAGGCACTCGACTACCTGAGCAATGGCTCACCGCTCGCGCTCGAGGCGTTCGAGGAACAGCACGCTGACCTGTTGCCTTCGCTCTATCCGTATAATCCGAAGCACCTGCTCCTAAGCCATGAACTCGACGATCTCTTCGATACAACCCCCGATCTTTCCGGAGCGGACATCGATATCAGCCGCTTCATCCGCGCCGGTGAAGAACGAGATCTTCAGGTTTTCTGGCAAGAGCTCGAGGCGGACACGATGCCTGGGCGGCGCCTTCGGCCGGCGCGTGAGGCGCTGTGCTCAGTTCCGTTCCTGAAGGCCCAAGACTGGCTTTGCGGCAAGGGGCAGCGGGTGAAGCAAGGCGTGCGGGCGTGGGTTTGGGATTGGCTCGACGGGACGTGGCGCGCGGCGGAGCGTAGGGATCTCTTTCCCGGACAAACGGTATTGGTCGACGCGAAGAGCGGCGGGTACGATGTGAGTTTCGGCTGGGATTCCGCGTCACGCGAACCAGTGCCCCCGGTGGCGCCGGCCGTTCCAACCAAGGAAGAGCTCGGCGACGCGGCGGAGGACGACGAGCAGCTGAGCGCCTACGCCTGGCAGACGATTGCGTTTCATGGTGCGCAGGTGGGCGGTGAAGCAGCGCGCCTCGGGGACAGGCTTTGCCCAGAACTGCGAACGCTGTTTCATCTCGCGGGGCGCTGGCACGATGCGGGCAAGGCCCACGACGCCTTTCAAAACTCAATCCGTAGAAGCGAGTTCGCGCGTCGGGACTTGGCCAAGGCGCCTGATGGTTCTTGGCTGTCGCCGAAGCAACTCTATCCTGACGGTCGGGGTGGCCGCCGAGCTGGATTTCGACACGAACTTGCCAGCACGTTGGGTCTTTTCGCCGTGCTCATTCGTCACGCGCCCAATCATGCGGCTCTCCTGGGCCCCTGGGGAGAAGTGCTGGGCGCGGCGGCAGCGGGGACGCCAGAAACGTCGCACTCGCCGCCCAACCAGCTGGAGCGCGAAGTGATCGCGCTCTCCGCCGAGGACTTCGACCTCCTCGCGTACTTGGTCTGCAGTCATCATGGCAAAGTCCGGGCCGCATGGCATACGTCTCCCGCGGATCAAGAGGCGGCGGATAATGCCGTCCGGATTCGCGGGGTGCGCGAGGGAGATACGCTGCCATCGGTCCTGTTGGCGACGGAGAATGGGCGCTTCGAGGCGCTTCCTGAATGCGCACTCACCCTGGCTCCGGCGGCCATCGGATTGAGTGACACGACGGGCCGTAGCTGGACGGACCGGGTGCTCGGGCTTCTGGAACGTCATTCTTCGTTCCAGCTCGCCTTCTTGGAAGCGCTCTTGCGTGTGGCAGACCAACGTGCGTCGAGCCGGCCCGACGTCGATCCTCTGCTCCACGACCCCCAACATTCCGACGGGCACATCTGGGAGGGAAAACGATCGTGATTATTCGCCATCGACTGAGCGGATGCGCGCCAACGCCTCTCGCGGACTACCTCAAGGCGCTCGGCATCCTGCGGATCGTCTCGGAGCAACTCGACCACGAAGCCCGCGGCTACTGGGAGGGTGAGCGCTTCGTCCTGGTGAGCAAGAACACCGAGGAAGAGCTCCTGAAGTTTTTTCTGGAGCGATACGAGCCGACGCCTGTCGTTTCCCCATGGAACAAAGGTTCCGGGTTCTTCGCAGATGACCCGGTCTTGCTACCCCTCGAGGCCTCCACTGCAGCACGGTTTTCACGGATCCGTGCGGGTATCCATGCTGCTCGAGAGCACCTCGAGACTCTCGGCACCGCGGATCGACGAGTGCGAGAGATCAAGCGTGAAGCAACGCAGAAGGAGATGACGAAAGGTCAAAAAGAAGCACTAAAGAAATCAGCAGCGTACAAGAAGCGTTTGGCGGACGCGGAACGCGAGTTCAAGCGCCTAAAGTCGGACCTCATTCCCGGGCTTCGGCTCACCTGGCGTGGACCTCATCGTGAATGGATGGACGCAGCCATTGTTCTCGACAGTGAAGGCATCGCTCGCTTTCCGGCGCTCCTCGGGACAGGTGGAAATGACGGTCGCCTGGACTTCACGAATAACTTCTTCCAACGGCTCACTGAGCTGTTCGAGTTGTCCGATGAACAGGGCCATCCGACTGCCAGGTGTCGGGCCTGGATGGACGCTGCGCTGTTCGGGTCGACTGCCCAAGCGCTTGAACCCGATATACCGGTAGGACAATTCTCTCCTGGCGTGGCCGGCGGCGCAAATGCGAGTGCGGGTCCGGACGGGGATAGTCGCTTGAATCCCGTGGACTTCCTCCTGACGCTCGAAGGTAGTATTCTTTTCACGTCGACTTCAACCCACCGTTGGGGGTTCAACGTGCCGTCACGAGCGTCCGCTCCGTTCGCAGTCGGTGGGCATTCAGTTGGGTACGCGAGCGCCTCGACATCAGAGAAAAGCGCGCGAGGCGAACAGTGGGTCCCGATTTGGTCGGCGCCAGTGACTTTGGCAGAGCTCAGGAGGATGCTCGCCGAAGGTCGGGCTCAGATAGGAGCCCGCAGCGCCACTGAGCCGCTGGATCTCGCGCGTGCTGTCGCGGGCCTCGGTACGTCTCGTGGTATCTATTCCTTTCAACGCTTTGGCTATATTGAAAGGAACGGCCAATCCAACCTGGCGGTCCCGCTCGGCCGCGTCGTCGTTCCCGACAGGGCCTCGCCCCGCCTTGCCTGTCTGGACGACTTGGATGCATGGCTGCCGCGCCTCCGGCGACAAGCGAGAGATAAGGGCGCCCCTGCACGATTGGCACAAGCGGAGCGGCGGCTCGGTGACGCGGTGTTCGCGGTCACGCAGCACCCCGATGAGCCCTTGCGATGGCAGACGGTGCTCTTGCGCCTGGCTGACATCGAATCCATTCAAAACACTGGCAACGGATACGCGGCCGGCCCCATCCCGCGCCTCAGGCCGGAATGGGTGAGCGCCGCTGACGACGGTAGTGCGGAACTGCGCCTGGCGGTCTCCTGCGCGTTGCAGGGTGGCGCCTTCGACAAGGCGTTGCGGCCTGTCCGAGGATCGGGAGTGCGACGTCACTGGGTGACGCTGAAGAAGGGTCGGTACGCGACTAGTGGCAACGGTGGCCAGCAGCGTCTATTGCCAGGCGTGGATCGGGTCCTCCAAGGGCGCAGCGGCGTCGATGACGCCATTCGACTCGTCACGCGCCGGCTCATTGAAGCCTCTCAGCAGGGAGCTGGACAGTTGCCCCTGCGTGCCGCTCGACGCGCTGGAGCGGCATCGAGCGATCTCGCCCGGCTACTCAACGGAGAAGTGGACGTAGATCGCTGCTTGGCGCTCGCTCGTGCGCTCATGGCGGTTGATGGAGTCACGTGGTCGCGTGCTCCACGTCCGCCGCAAGCATCCCAGTCCGCCGAGGTACCCGATGACGCCTGGCAGGCAATTCGCCTGGCGACCTATCCTTCGGTTTTGTCTAATGGTGGGCGAGTGGGGCTCGATCCGGCCGTCATGCGAAGGCTCGAGACTGGAGACGCGGCCGCCGCCGTCGCTATCTCGCTGCAAAGGCTCCGAGTCGCCGGCGTGAACGCCGCCATCCGTATGGGTAGCGCGTCTCCCGCAACCGCCCGGCTCTGGGCGGCGGCGCTGGCCTTCCCCATCACGCACAGCACCGCCGCCGAGTTCGTCAGACGGCTCGATCCCCATTCACTGAAAGAAACTGCAGCATGACCATCGATATCTCTGTCCTGAAGGGCTCTCCTCGACTGCTCTTCGAGATCCCGCTCAAACCCATCCAGGGCCAGCGCTTCCAGCCTACGGGATTTCCGGGGCTCGGAGCAGCGACTTACCAATCGGAGCGTGGCACGCACCTGCTCGTCGAGAGCGCGCAGAGCATGGCAAACCGCTTGGAGCAGACGATCTGGGATGGCGCCGCGCAGACGTTGAGGTCGGAGGTGAACGGGTTGTCCCATGTGAGGGTTACGCGCAATGGCAGATTCCTCACCGATACCATTCTGGAGTCGCACCGGATTAACAGTCCCTACCTTCTGGAAGGCGGAGACAAGAGCTTCTTCAACCGGCTGAAAGATGACCTCGGAGGCCTCGATGAAGGACCAATCGACCGCAGCCTCTTGGCAAAGACACTACTGAAGTATGATGTTGGCTCGTTGCTGCACGGGGCTTTCTTAGCGAAGAAGGAGCTCGCGGGGGGGCGCCTTCGGATCGCCCGCGCAATTTCCGCGTTCATTGAAGCGGATGGCGTGCGGGTCGCCGCCTCAGGGGGCGTGAAGAACGATCATGTGAATCCACAGGGAGATACCAAGGCTGGCTTCGGCAATGTCCCGTTTGCCCGAGACGAATTCACAGCAGAAAGTATTACGCTGTTTGTTAATCTAGACCTCGGCCAGATTCGCGGGTACGGACTCGGCGAGCCACCCGAGCGCCTGTTGATCCTGATCGCCCTTTACAAAGTACGGGCGCTGCTTGATGGCTCGCTTAGACTGCGGACGGCATGCGATCTCGAAGTCGATCACAATCGGGCTGGTTCGCTGATTCGCGCACGGCAGCCCGAGGGATTCGAGCTGCCCGCTCTTGTCATCCTGGAGCCGGCCGTGAAGGAGACCATCGGCCAATGCAAGGACCAGATGGTCGTGACCGAAGTGAGTTTCGAAGATGACCTCAAGAAGGGCAAGGACGAACCAAAGACCACGCCCGCCGCCGACGACGACGAAAGTGCCGAAACGGACAACTGAGCATGGCTTCCGCTTCCGTTCTTGGCGTCGATCTTGGCACTCAGCCCACAGCCGGCGGCATTGCGGCTGAGTTTCGCTTTCCGGCCCGGCGCTACCATGCCACCCCGTGGGGCAGTCACGTCAATGAGGGCCTCATCGAGTGGCCGCCTTCGCCCTGGCGGCTACTGCGTAGCTTCCTGGCGACGGGCTACACCAAGCTCCGATGGCCGAAGGAGGGACCGCCTCCGCTCGCCCGGTCCCTGATCCACAAGCTCGCTCTCGTCCTGCCTCGCTACCGCTTACCTCATGCGCTGGGCACCCATAGCCGCCACTACATGCCCATGGCCCGCTTCAAGAACGGTCGCGAAGAGACGACCATGGTGCTCGACACCTGGGCGCGGATCGAAGATGGGGCCGTCGGAGTCCACTGGGACGTACACCTAACGCCGGAGGAGAGATGCCTCTTCGGAGACATCGTTAGGGAACTAGGATATCTCGGTCGTTCTGAGAGCTGGGTAGACGGGATGCTCTTGAGTGAAGCCGCACTGTCGGATTTTGACGTCCAACCTGGAGAAGCGCGCGAGCGGCCGGGATCGGGATGGGAGCAAGTTTCCTTGCTCGCTCCGCTACCCGCGCCCGAGTACTTGAACTGGCGAGAAGAGATCGTGCATGCGGCACTCACCAGCCTTCCTGCCGTCAACACGAAGGGCAAGAGCCTGTCAAAGGCTCAGCGCGCCAAGCTTATCGAGGAGACGCAAGCTGCCTACCCCGCCGACTTGGTTGCGTGCCTTCAGGCTGATACGGGGTGGTTGCACGCGCTCGGTTGGAACCAGCCGCCCGGCAGCCGCAAGGTCTTCTATTGGCGCCGAGCGGATTCGTTGGAAGGAACCGGAATGCGATCCGTTCCACGAGCGTATCGCCCGCCATCGGTTGAGTTTATGCTCCTGTCGATGGCGACCGCCAGTGGCAATCTCCATGCGCTGCCATCGATCACGAGGACACTCCCGCAAGGTGAACTATTGCATCGGGCGTTGCTGGCGCACGGCCCGCGGGAGGAGAACGCGACCGCTGCACTGAGCGGACGCGACTCGAACGGCGATCCGCTTCGTGGCGAGCACGCACATCGCCACGCGCATCTGATCCACGTTGACCTGGACGGCGACGAGCACCTCGATCACGCGTTAATTTGGGTACCGCAAGGGTTGAATGCAGACGCACAGCGAAGCGTACGAGCCGTACGCAGAACCTTCGCAAAAGGCATCGATCCGCTGAAGCTCGCGGTGGTGGCCGCGGGTTCCCGCTCCGATCTCGCCTCACTGCCCCCGCCCTGGGGTGAGCGCCTGTTGGCGGTCCTCGGCGGCAAAGGTGGCTCGCGTCGCTGGCGATCCATTACGCCGTTCGTTCCTCCTCGATACGTGAAGCCACGAGGCCGAAATGCGCTCGAGGGGCAGATCGCCGTTGAGCTCGTCGGGCGAGGATTTTCGGAGCCAATTTCGATCCGGGTCTTCGATCCACACACCGATGACCTCGCTCGGAAGAGTCGTCACTTCGTTAGACGCAGGGGACGCCGAAGAGCTCCCACTCCACCGGCGGACTGTGGGTTCATGTTGGAGCTGGAATTCAAGGAACCGGTGTTAGGTCCTGTCGCGCTCGGCTACGGTTCCCACTTTGGCCTTGGACTGTTCACCGCGGTGGAGTAGATGCTCACGCGTCAGCGTCATGGTCTGAGAGGAGCTCGAAGTCGCGTCGATGCTTCTTCTTCGAATGCTCGTAAGCTCGAGGCCGCCGGAGCCGGAGGGACTGCGACGAGCGCGAGCATCGAGACGTTCGCCGACAACGCCACGCAGCACGCAACGCCTCGCGCAAGATCTGATCGCGAGACTTCGGCGGCACCGCGTCGAGCGTCACGAGATCCACGCGACGGCCGAGCCAGCATTCGAGGTCTCGCTGAAACCGGCTCAAGGCAAAGGGGCACAGTAAATCGACGTCGCTATCGCCTTGCCCTTCATCTCTCCGCGTTGGCCCGAAGAATTTCACGTCCACAAGCGCGAGAGATCGAGCTCGATCGCCTCGAACGGCGCGGCCCTCACCCGCTCGTCGCCTCCGTGCGTGGCCACAACCATCCAGTGCCCCGACTCGAGCCGGTACACCTCCAGGGTCTGCGTCGCCGGGTCTATCAACCAAGCGTACGGCACAGCGACGTGCGCGTAGATGGGGAGCTTCCGAGTTCGGTCCACGCGACTCGTGGACGGGGACAGAATTTCGCACACCCAATCGGGTGGCAACGTGAAGTACGCTTCGTCTGGGATGCTCGGCAGGCGGTCAGAACGCCAACCCGCGAGATCAGGGACCAACACGTCGTCTCCGAGGTGGAGCTCGGGTTCATAGAGAATTCGCCAGCCGCCAGGTCCACCGTCACCGAATCGATACGGCGGCACCAAGATGCCGCCGAGGCTCGAGGCAACATTGGCGTGCCGCGGTGCCGGTCGAGGACTAACCACAAGCTCCCCATTCACGAGCTCGCCCACGACGTTCTCGGGCAGCGCCACGATGTCGGCGTAGGTAGCTGGCCGCCGCGCTGGCAACGTCACCACAGGAAGATAGCACGTCGCCGCTCGAACGCGCGGGAAAGGAGAACGCGCCCGTGACCGACAGAGAGGCCGCCGAAGCCGAAGTCCGACCCCGAGTCGAAGTCGACGGTGGCATGGACGCCGCCGCCCTGCGAGCGAAGCCGTTGCCACGCCAGCTGCCCGTCGTCCGCGACGAGAGCAACCTTATCCCCGCTCGGATGATCAATGAGGTCCTCTACTGCGAGCGCCTCATGTACCTCGAGTGGGTGCAGGGTGAATGGGGCGAGAATGAGTTCACCGTCGACGGGCAGGGTGTCCACCGCAAGGTGAACGAGGAAGGCAAACCGCTCCGAGAGACTGCGCAGACCACGTCCGACGACGACAGCAGCGAAAAGGACGAGAGCGAGCCGTACGTGGCGAGGTCCGTATGGCTCTCTTCGGAAAAACTAGGTATCACGGCGAAGCTCGATCTGGTCGAGGTTGACGGCGGGGCCGTCGTTCCGGTCGAGTACAAGCGAGGCTCGAAGCCGGACGTGCCAGAAGGCGCGTATCTGCCGGAGCTCGCGCAAGTTTGCGCGCAAGTGCTTCTGTTGCGTGAGCACGGCTACGCGTGTGACCGGGGGGAGATCTACTACGCGAAGGATCGGCGCCGCGTCCCGATCGCGATCAACGACGCGCTCATCGCACGCACGCTCGAAGCGGCCGCCCGTATCCGAGAGCTCTGCGCGGAGGGGCTGATTCCTCCACCACTCGACGACAGCCCCAAGTGCAACGGCTGTTCGCTAGTCGGGATTTGCTTGCCCGACGAAACGCGGGCGCTGGCCAAAGCGCCGGTCGGCATCCCCGACGTTGACGACGACCCTGTGTTTGAGCTGGGTGACGACCCCTGGGGGCTCGACGGCGGGCTCGAGCGTCCCGTGCGTCGTCTATTTCCTGCTCGGGACGACAAGCTCCCGGTCTATGTCCAGGCCCAGGGGGCGATGGTTCGACTCGACGGGGAGCGGCTCATCGTGCAGTCGTCCGGCGAGGTGGCGAAGGAGACGCGTCTCTCGAATACCTCTCACCTCGCGCTTTTTGGCAACGTGCACGTCACGACTCCCGTCATTCGGAAACTGATGGATCGCGGGATCCCGCTGCTCTTCTTCACATATGGCGGCTGGTTCACGGGACAGACGACCAGCCATGACTCGAAGAACGTGGAGCTTCGTCTCGCGCAGTATGCGGCCACTCAGGACAAGAATCGATGCTTGGTGCTCGCACGCGGGTTCGTTGCCTCGAAAATTCTCAATTGTCGAACCCTGCTGCGCCGCAATCATGCGAACCCGGACGCTGTCGCGTTGTCCGAGCTCAAGCAGCTCACGCGTAAGGCGCGTCACGCAGATGGCATCGAGAGCCTGCTCGGCATCGAGGGCACGGCGGCGCGGCGCTACTTCGGAGAATTCGGCGGCATGCTCAAGGGCGACGCCGTTGAAACGTTCGATCTCGATGGTCGTAATCGGCGACCTCCGAGAGATCCGATCAACGCGTTGCTCTCGTTCTGCTACTCGCTCCTCGCAAAGGAAGTGTCCATGGCAGTTCGAGCCGTCGGTCTCGACGGCATGCTGGGGTTCTACCACCAGCCCCATTTCGGGAGGCCGTCCCTGGCGCTCGATCTGATGGAGGAATTTCGACCCGTACTCGCCGACTCCACCGTTATCGGAGCGGTCAACAACGGCGTCATCCAGTCGAGCGACTTCATTCGCGCCGCCGGCAGCGTCGCGCTGACTCAACCTGCACGGAAGCGGCTGATCTTGAATTTCGAACGTCGCATGGACCAGCTCGTCACGCACCCTGTGTTCGACTACCGCATCAGCTACCGGCGCGTCCTCGAAGTGCAGGCGCGACTATTGAGCCGGCTCCTTCTGGGCGAGATCGCGCACTACCCGGAGTTTCGCATTCGCTAGAGCGTCGATCGAGGCCATTATGCGTCACACCTACGTCGTCACCTACGACATCTGCGAGCCGAAGCGCCTTCGCAAGGTCTATAAGCTCATGCTCGGCTGGGGCGATCACCTGCAGCTTTCGGTGTTCCAATGCGAGCTGAGCCATCGCGAGCTCGTCGAACTCCGCATCCAGCTCGATCGGATCATCAAGCCGTCCGAAGACCAGGTTCTGTTCGCCAATCTCGGAACGATCGAGGGGCGCGCGGCCGACGCAATCAGCGCGCTCGGCCGCCCCTACGCTGATCCTGAGCGCGTTGCGATTGTCGTGTAGTGCGGGAGCGCTAATGAGACTTCTTACTGCGAGCGGCTCGATGTATTCTGCAGACTGCTGCGAGCGGTTCGGCGAGCGCCAAGACCCCCTCGGCGCTCGCAAACCTCCTAGGTCCTTGAAAATCAAACGATATGCTCACGCTCGGTCTCGCCGCACACCCGTCGGCGGCGCATGCGAATACTCGCGCCGCACCCACCCGCTCGCAGTTCGCGCGCGAAGCACTTGTATTCGCCCGGGATCTGCGAGGTCCCTCTCCGCCGCGTTCATGCGGCGGCCCCGTTGAAGCGATGAGGTCGCGAGCGACAGAGCGAAGGCGCTCAAGCTCTCCGCCGCGTTCATGCGGCGGCCCCGTTGAAGCGCTCAGCATTCGCGCTCTCCCTTGCGGCCTTGCGCCTCTCC
>JAICUB010000040.1 GCA_025936045.1 Polyangiaceae bacterium
ATGACGCGCTGACGAACGCGGCTACTTCTTCGTCTTGCCCTTTGCCTTGACGCCGCCCTTCGGACGTTGGTCGGGAACGAGATCCATGTTCGACCAGTAGAACTCGTTCTCGGTACCGGCTTCGTTCGCGAAACCGACGCCCTTCGCCTCCGCTTCGATCGCGGCGGTGCCTTCGGGCACGTGGTCCTTCTTCACACACGAGAAGAAGACGAAGATCTTTTCTTCGGGCTTCACGGCGCCAGCGAAGATATTGCCGGAGCAGATCTGCATCGGACGCGGCTTGCCGCCGTACGTGACCTGGAGTTGCTTGCCGGCCTTGTCGTAGAAGTAGACGGCCACGGAACCGTAGAGGATCGACTTCTTGGTTTTGTTGGTCACGGAGAACTTCGGACCTTCGTCCGTCGTCTTGCCCGTCCACTTCACTTCCATCATGCGCGAGTCGCCGCTGCCTTTGCACGGCTCCGCGGAGGTGCCGATTCCGCTCGAGCCCGCCGGACAATCCTCGCGCGGCTTCGGCGGAGGGGGAGGCGTGGGCATCGGTGCTGGAATCGATGCGGTGGCCGCAACGCTCGCGCTCGGCTTGGGCTCGGCGGCTTGTTCTTTCTTCGCCTCCTGCTGGCAGCCGGAGAAGAGTGCGAGGAACGACAGCGTCAGCGGGAGCATGGAGGACCGGATGAATGCCATGGCCCGGCATCCTGCTCGAACCGCGCGGATTTCTCACCCACTGCCGTCGATGTCGAAAGTTTTTCGTCTTGCTGTCAGCCTCACACATCGAGGCAGTTTCGCGCGGCCCCGCGACCGCGAATGGGCGTCGTTTTTTGCCCCGCGCGCGAACCATGACATGCTTGGGCGCGTTCGTTGTCGTGGCTTCTCGTCAACCAATCGCTGGCGGATTTGATGGGCCGGCCGGCGTTGTCTTCCGAGCGGTCGAGCCAAATCCTGCTCGGTGAAGCGGCGAGGCTACTCGGCCGCCGCGACGAATGGACGGAGCTCCGTCTGGAGCGCGACGGGTACGTCGGCTGGGCACGGACCGCCGCGCTCCTCGAATGTGGAGAAGAACGCCTTCGCGAGTACGCGTCCGCTTCGCAAACGGTGGTGACGGGCGAGATTGCACAGGCCTTCCTCGAGCCCGAACGCAGCGCGCACGCCGGCAAGCTTCCGTGGGGGATCCGCCTGCCTTGCGTCGAACGACGAGACGACGTCGTCGCGCTCGAGCTGCCGGACGGACGCCGGTGGTGGGTGGCGGCAGCAGAGACGCAGCCGGCGTCCGAGCTTCCTCGCCCCGATCGCGACGGCATCGCCGCGGCGCTCCGCTCGATGCGAAGGCACATCGGGGTTCCGTACCTGTGGGGCGGTTGCAGCCCGTTCGGCTACGATTGCTCGGGGTTGACGCAGGCGTTCTGGGGCTTGCTCGGCGTGCGCATCCCGCGTGACGCCGATCAGCAATTCCAAGCGGGCGAGCCGGTCGAAGGTCCGCCGCTGCCCGGTGACCTCCTATTTTTCAGTCTGAGCGCGAGCGGCGGCGAACGACCCCGTCACGCGGACGTGCGTCACGTGGGGATCGCTCTCGGCGACAACGCCATGCTGCACGCGAGCGGAAACGCTCGTGCCGTCGCCATCGACGAGCTCGGCACGGGGCGGAGTGCCTACGGCGACTGGCTACACGACAATCTGGCCGGGGTGCGCAGGTACGCATGCGGCTGAGCTTCGAGCCGGTGACGCTCAATCTGCGCCGCCCGTTCAACATCGCTCACGGCGTGAGCCTCACCCGCCGAAACGTGCTGGTGCGCATCGACGCCGGTATCGGTGAGGCGGCCGCGGTCGCGTACCACGGGGAGACCGCCGAAGGCATCAGCTCGTACTTGTCGCGGCTCGACCTCGGCGCGTTCGACGACCCGTGCCTGATCGACGACGTGCTCGGTTCGTTGCCGCCCGGTTCGGCGGCGGCGCGCGCGGCGGTCGACATCGCGCTCCACGATCTTTGGGGGCAGCGCCTGCAGCAGCCGCTTTACCGGCTTTTCGGTTTGAACCCGAGCCGGATCCCGCCGACTTCCTTGACCATCGCCCTCGATACGCCGGAAGCGATGGCGCAAGCCGTGGCGAGTGCCCGCGAATCGAGCTTGAAGATCAAACTCGGTGCCGGTGACGACGAAGCGCGTATCCGCGGGATTCGAGCCGCAACGCGCGCGACGCTGCGGGCGGACGCCAACGGCGGCTGGACGCGACAGCAGGCCGCGAAGCTGCTCCCCGTGCTCGCCGAGCACGACTTCGAGCTCGTCGAGCAGCCGCTCGCGGCAGGAGACGAGGACGGGCTCGCTGCTCTCATGCGCATGCGGCCGCGGCCGCTCCTCTTCGCCGACGAGAGCATCCGTTCGAGCGCCGACATTCTCGCGCATCGGGGCCTGGTCGACGGCGTCGTCGTGAAGCTCGCGAAGTGCGGCGGGATCCGCGAGGCGCTGCGGCAGATCGCCGTGGCTCACGGCGCCGGCCTGCGCGTGATGCTGGGCTGCATGGTCGAGACGTCGGTGGCCGTCACGGCGGCCGCCCACCTCGCGCCGCTCGTTCAGCACGTCGATCTGGACGGGCCGCTGCTCATCAGCAACGACCCGCTCTCTGGCGTACGCTACGACGACGGCCGCCTCACTCTGCCGGACGGCCCGGGGCTCGGTCTGCGCCCCAAGGACTCGGAATAGCAATGGACTCGGCGTACGCGACTTTCGAATTCAGCGATTGGGAGCTCGACGGCCGAGTGCTGCGTCTCCGCTACCGGTTCACGGGCGGCGCCGAGCCCGAGCTCGCGTTCGAGGAAGTGCTGGAGTTGCCGGCGACGCTGGACGTCCCCGACGCGACGGCCCCGGCGCTGCGGGCCGCCGCGGACATCGCGCACTTCACGTTCGGCGTCTCGTATTACAAGGCGTTCTGTCCGCGGAACGTCGCCGCGCAGCCGGTACCCGCGGCGGCGGCCGCCTTTTGGGACACGCTCTATTCCGAGGGGATGGGCGAATTCTACTTCCGAAACGGGCTCGATCCGCGGGGAAGAGTTCGCTTCCCGCGCGGCGACGTCGCGGTCGCGCGAGCAGCGCACCGGGCGCCGGCGCGCGAGCGGGCGCTCGTGCTCGTCGGTGGCGGGAAGGACTCCGTCGTCGCGCGCGAAGTGCTGCGGCACGCGGACGTCGAGTGCGACGCCTTTTCGCTCGGCACCGCCCCGTGGATCGAGCGTTCCGCGGCGGCGATGGGCGTCCGCCACCACGTCATGAAGCGCACGCTCGATCGCCGTCTGTTCGAGCTGAACGCGCGCGGCGCGCTCAACGGTCACGTGCCGATTTCGGCGTGCATCGCGGCGGCCGCGGCGCTCGTCGCCGTGGCGAGCGGTTACAGCGCCGTGGTGGCCGCGAACGAGCGCAGCGCGGACGAGGGCAACACGTCTTACAACGGTGTCGAGATCAACCACCAATGGAGCAAGAGCTTTCGCTTCGAGCAGTCGTTTCGCGCCCTGTGCGAGGAGCTGATCGAGTCGCCGCCCACCTATCTGAGCATTCTGAGGCCGCTCAGCGAGCTCGCGATCGCGCGCCTGTTCACCTCCTATCCGCAGTATCAGACGGCCATTTCGTCCTGTAACAAGAACTTCCGCATTCACGAGCCGGTCCCCCGCAGCAGGTGGTGCGGCCAATGTCCGAAGTGCGTCTTCGTCTACCTGATCGTCGCGCCGCACGCCGGCAGCGACCTGCTTTCGCGCGTGTTCGGGGCGGACTTTCTCGCCGACCCCGAGAATTTCGCGACGTTGGCCGATCTCGTGGGGGTAGGGGGCATGAAGCCCTTCGAGTGTGTCGGGACGCCGCTCGAATGCCGCGCGGCCCTCGGGCGTCTGTACGCGACCGGACGCTTGGCGCCGAGCACCGCTGCCTGGTACCAAAACAACGTCGCGGCGGATCCGGCGGAGGTCGCCGCTGATTGGTCGCGAGCGATGCAAGTCGCGGACTCGTATCCGCTCCCCACGCCCTGGCAGGCGAGGTTCGATGCGTATCTCCGAGCTCATTGACCGTCGCGTGGCTCTGCTCGGGCTCGGACTCGAAGGACGCTCCACGCTCGCAGCGCTGCGGCGCGCCGGTCACGACCGGGAGGTCGTCGTCCTCCTGGACAAGCCGCCTCCCGCCGGCGAACCGCTGCCGGACGGCGCTCGTTTCGCCGAAAATCCCGAGCAGGAGCTCGCACGCGCCGACATCCTCGTGCGCTCACCGGGCTTTGCGCCCGCGCACCCGCTGCGGCGCCTCGCTGACGCGGCGAAAATCCGCCAAACCACGGCGACGAACCTGTTCTTGACGGAGCTCCGCGCAAGGGGCCTTGCGAGCATCGGAGTGACGGGCAGCAAGGGTAAGAGCACGACCAGCACCGTGATCTTTCGAGCTCTCTCCCAGGCGGGCATTCCGTCGTCGCTCGTCGGCAACATCGGCGCGCCCGCGCTCGACGTCCTCGAGGACGTGATCGCTCGGCGCGCGCTGCCCGTCCTCGAGCTTTCGAGTTATCAATGTGCCGACTTGCGCACGGCTCCTTCGATTGCCTTGCTGCTCGAGTTGTTCCCCGAGCACATGGACTGGCACGGTGGCGTCGACGCCTATTACCTCGCGAAGATGGAGCTCGCTTTGCGGCAGCGGCCGGAGGATCGCTGCTTTTACCTCGCGGCGAATCGAGACTACGTCGCGCGCTTCGAGCTCCCCGGCGCCGCGGAGCTCGTCGGTAGCGAAGACGGCGTCCATTTTCGCGACGGCTGGTTTTGGAAGGGCGCTGAGCGCCTCTTTTCGGAACGGTGCGTCAGCATCCCGGGCGCGCACAACAAGCTGAATATTTGCGGCGCGATCGCGGTCGTCGAGGCGGCCGGTGCGCCCGCGTCGAGCGTGGAGTCCGCGCTCGAGGGCTTTGCGGGCCTTCCGTATCGACTTCAGGACGAGGGGCTGCACCGTGGAATTCGCTGGGTGAACGACTCGATCTCGACGGCGCCCGAAGCAGCGGCGGCCGCCCTGCGTGCGTTCCCCGCCGCGCGCACGCTGATCTTCGGTGGGCTCGACCGCGGCTACGAGCTCGGCAGCCTGTGCGCGGCGCTCCGTGAAAGCGCCGTCGAGTGCGTGATAGCGCTCCCCACCACCGGGCACCGTCTGGCGCGCGAGCTCGCCGCAGCCGGCGCCGCCACTCGAGTCGTCGAAGTCGCGAGCTTGGCCGACGCCGTCGCGGCGGCGAGCGAAGCAGCACCGCCCGGCAGCGTTTGCTTGTTCTCTCCGGGCGCGCCGAGCTACGGCTTTTTCCGGAATTTCGAGGACCGAGGGCGTCAGTTCACGACGCTCGTCGCCGCGCTCGAGAGCGCCGAAGTCGCGCCGCCGAGCGCCAGCGCGCGATAGCCGGCGAGCAGCCGGCGCGTGAAGTCGCCGGGCCGGCCGCCGCCGATCGCGTCCCCGTCGACGCGCACGATCGGCACGACCTCGCGAATGCTCGCCGTGATGAACGCTTCGTCCGCGGCGCGGAGCTCTCGAGGCGTGAAGGTCCTGAGTTCGAGCGGCACCCCCCAGCTGCGGGCGAGCTCGAGCACCTTCCGGCGCGTGATGCCCGCGAGAATGCCGCTCTCCTCGGGCGGTGTCACGAGCGTGCCCTTCGAGCACAAAAACACGTTCGAGGAGCTGCCCTCGAAAATCCCGCCCGAGCGATCGACGAGCAGCGCTTCCGCCGCGCCGGCACGCCGCGCGGCGGCAAGCGCGAGGATCGACTTGAGATAGTTCCCGACCTTGGCGCCGGGAGCGATGGCATTGCCCACGAGCTCGCTCCGTTCAGTCACCACCGCGACGCCGAGCTCGTACGTCTCCGCGGGGAGCGGGACGAGCGGTGCGAGCAAAAGCACGCGTCGCGGACGGTTCGGAACGGCGGCAACGCGCGGCTCGTCGGCCCCTCGCGTCAGCATGAGCCGCAGGTAGGCCTCCGGATACGCCGCCTGTTCGAGCGCCGCCACCACCTCCGAGCGCAGCACGTCGAGGCCGACCGGGAGCTCGATGGACACGAGGCGAGCGCTCCGTTCGAGCCGCTCGAGCCGCTCGTCGAGCGCGAAGGGTACGCGCCCGTAGGTGCGCAGCACCTCGAACACGGAATCACCGTGCAGAAACCCGCGGTCGAAAACACTCACGCGCGCCGCGTCCGGAGCAATCCGTTGCCCGTCGATCCAGACGCACGCTCGCATTGCCGACAAGGGTAGGTGGTCTTGGGTTTTGGAGCACGCCACCGCTCGGCCCAGATGGAACGACGCTTCGCGGTGACTGACCCACGGGCTCCCCGTCCGGCTCGGGGGCAGCTCCAAACGCCGTCATTCGCGGGCTCAGGCCTTGAGCTCTCCGTCCCGCAGCCAGCTCGCGGCTCGAATCACGAGCTCGGCGGCGGTCCCGACTCCGAGCTTCGCCTTGATGCGGCTGCGGTGGGTTTCGATGGTTTTCTGGCTGATGCCGAGCCGTTCGGCCATGTCGATGGCGCGCATGCCCATGCCGACGAGCCGGAAGATTTCGAGCTCGCGATCGGTGAGCCGATCAATCGGGTAGCGCGCGCCCTCACCGGGCTTGGCGAGCGTCGTGAGCAGCCGATCGGAGACGGAGGCGCTCACGTACACCTTACCCGAGAGCACGCGCTCGAGCGCCACGAGCAAGCGGTCGGTGGCTTCGCGCTTCATCACGTAGCCGTTCGCCCCGACGCGCAGCGCGCGCTCGGCGTACGTCATCTCGTCGAGCATCGAGAGCACGAGGATGGCGACATTTTGCTCTTCCCGCCGCGCGCGCACGATGAACTCGAGCCCCGAGTCCTTGCCGAGCGAAATGTCGACGATGGCGGCGTCGGGGCGGGTGCTTCGGAGCGCGGCGAGTCCCTCTTCGACCGTCGCCGCCTCGCCGCAGACGGTGTACTCGATGCTCTGCTCCAACAACGCGCGCAACCCCTGTCGGACGATGGGGTGGTCGTCGATGAGCAGAATGCGCCGTACCGTCTTCAGCGTCGCCATTGGCTATGAGCCCCGCAGAGTGCGAAAGTGGTGCCAGGCCCCTTCGTTTCGCCAAGACTGCCAGGGCGACCAAAAATGTCGAGCGTTTCCGCGTCGGTCCGCGCCGCGCGGCGAAAGTCGGCCGTCCCGCGCGTGTCCGGCTCCCTGGACGTGATTCCAGGAATACGGACGAGCCCGGTCGGGGTCGCCCGGCTACGCGCGAAGGCTCAGCCGACGGGAGTCCGCGGCGAGAGTGGTCCGGCGCTCGGCCGGGGCGAGCTCGGGCGCGGCACGTTGTCGCGCCACCACGCGGCCGCGAGCTCCTCGCTCCAAGCCTCGCCCGACGAAAATTGGATGGCGGCGAGCTCGCGCCGAACGACGGCGACCGAGGCCGGGCGATCCTCCGCGCGCTTCTCCATGCAGCGACGGACGAGCTCGACGAGCTTCGGCGGCAGCGCTTGCTGCGCTCGCTCGGCGAGCGGAGCCGGAGCCTGCTCCAGGTGCGCGAGCATGATCGCCATGGCGTCGGCGTGCCCCGAGAACGGGAGCACCCCGGCCAGCGCGAAGTAAGCCACGCAGCCGAGCGCATAGACGTCCGCGCGCGCGTCGACGTCTTGGCCGAGCACCTGTTCGGGCGCCATGTAGTCGGGCGTGCCCATCACCGAACCTGCCGCGGTGAGCTTGACGAGCGGGCCGGCGTCCGAATCGAGCTCGCGCGCGAGGTCCTCGAGAGAGCGCGTCGACGCGGGTGACGGCCCCTCCGCGAGCGAGCGCACGAGGCCGAAATCGAGCACTTTGAGCACGTCCACCTCCTCGGCCGCGCGACAGACGTAGAGGTTCGCGGGTTTCACGTCGCGGTGCACGAGGCCCGCCGCGTGCGCCTCCGCGAGCGAGTGACACGCCTGCATCAAGAGCGAGCAGACGCGCGCGGGCCGCTGAGGACCGAAACGACCGATGAGCGTCTCGAGGTCCATGCCGTCGAGGAGCTCCATCACGTAGAAGAAGGTGCCGTCTTCCGTGATGCCGTAGTCGAAGAGCTCGATGGTGTTGCGGGAGCAGAGCGTCGCGAGCGTTTGTGCCTCACGGCGAAAGCGCTCGTGCGCGTCCGGGCCCGCGTCCCCTCCGGGGCGGATGAGCTTGATGGCGGCCTGGCGCGCGAGTAGCCGGTGCTCGGCGCGCCACACCTCACCCATGCCGCCGGCCCCGAGCTTCGTCGTGAGCCGATAGCTGCCGAGATCGCGCGCCTCCGCGGCTGCGCGGGTCGCGGCGGCGCGAGCATCGGCGGTCTGGCGGCGCATGCGCACGATGTGGCGCGAAAACAGCAGCGAAACGCCGAGCGCGAAGAGCAGCGAAAGAAGCGCCACGGTGTGCGCGCGCCCTTCGTAGACGCGGGCGGGACCGAGCAGTTGGGCTTCGGAAATGAAGGAGGCGACCCGCCAGCGCAGCGCGGGATCGCCGACGCTCGCTTGTTGGGCGAGGTAGCGCCGCGTGCCGGCCGTAAAGGACGCGCTTCCGCCGGCGCGCGCGGCGAAGAACGCGTTCAGCACCGGGTCCTTTTCGTCCGCGACCTTCAGCGTGCGGTCGGCCCGAATGGGCAGCGATTGGATGCGCGCCGCCGCGCTCGGGTCGGCGAGCAACGTGCCGTCCTCTTCGCTGAAGAGCACGACGCGCGTGCCCGCGAGCGGGACGTGCTCGAGAAAGCGCGACAGCTCGTTCACGTCGAAGTCGACCGTGAGCACCGCAAGGA
Source organism: Polyangiaceae bacterium (assembly GCA_025936045.1). Lineage (GTDB taxonomy): Bacteria > Myxococcota_A > Polyangia > Polyangiales > Polyangiaceae > PMG-095. The sequence continues at coordinate 8,748 of JAICUB010000040.1, forward strand.
TGTCGCCGCCCTGGCCTCGGACGGCCTCCGCGCGCGTGATGCCGGTGTAATGCGTCTTGTAGAACGGGTAGGGACGCGTCCACACCGGGCCCGTGTGCGCGAGCGCGAGCTCGTAAAACGTGCGCTTGCGCGGGTCGTAACTCGAGTGTTCCTCACCGAGCGACAGGAGCTCGCGACGTCCGTCGGTGGCGAAGCGCTGGATATGCGTGCCGTCTGGCCGCACGCGGCTATCCTGAAAGCGAATGCTCGCGCCCTCGGCGACGTAGGCACCCTGAAACGTGCCGTCGGGGAAGCTCAGGCTGACGTACGAGACGCCCGAGCGGCCCTGTATCAGGTCGCGCATCGCGAACGCCGCCTCCGCTAGCGGCGAGGTCACGGTGTGAACGCCGGCGAGCGCCCGCAAGCGCTCGAGCATCGGGTCCGCGGCTGCGAGCGCGAGGCCGAGCTGGCGCGCCACGGTCGTATTGCGGATACGGAGCTGCTCGAGCCCGAGCGCGAGTGAGCTCTTTTCGAGCGCGCTCTGGCCGAGAAAGGTGAGCCAGCCGCCGATCGCGAGCACGATGGCCGGCACCAGGACGAGCACCCCGAGCGGCGAGGCGACGGCGGACGCCATGCGCGTCGTGAGACGGATGTCGCTCACTGCGCGAGCGTCGGCATCGCGCGCGAGCGCCTTGTCTCCGATGCGCGGTCCCGTCACCACGACTACCTGTTTTCGCGGTGACGCTAGCACGGACGCCCCGAGCGGTCGTCGACCGATCGGCGCTCAATCGCCCGCGAGAAAGGCGCTCAATCGCACGCGTTGAGGGGGCGAAAGCACTTCACCGAGCCAGCGCTGAAGGTCCGGCACGGCCGCGAAGTGCCGCCGTTGCTGGTTTTCCGCCTCGCGCACGAGCCGGACGACCTGCAGATTCGTGGTCGGGTGTTCGGGCAGGGTGAGGATCGCGCTGCGCGTGACACGGACGTTGTTGCCCGCGAGCATCTCCCGCGCGCGCTGCGCGACGTCGGGCGGCATGATGTGAACGTTGCGCCAGTCGGCCACGATGGCGAATTTTTCGAGGGTGCCGCGCGAGTTGATGGCGGTCCTGATCATGGTGATCATGGCCTCCACGTCGCTGACGCTGCGGTAGCCGCAGCCGACACGGATTTCGAGCAGGCCGCCGACCGCGAACTCGCAGCTATTCGTGGGTGTTTTGGTTCTGGGCCAAGCGGTCGACATCACCTTATCCACCTTCCTCGCAAATCGCTCGAAGCGTTCCGGAGCACGAGGTATCGCCCCAGGTCTGATCGGTCGCCTGCATGCGCACGCAAGCGCCCGTGTAGTTCGGCTCGCTGTCGTTTCCGGAGCGGATCGTCCAAGCCGTGTAGTCGAGCTTGTCGCCCGTGACCCACGCGAACGGACACTGAGCCGGCTCGAGCTTACACGACGAGGATGGATCTTTCGTGACATCGGCGAGCGAAAGTCCGATCCACGCGTCGATCGTCGCCGGGAAGAACGACGCCGCGAGCATCGCTTGCTCCTCCTTCGAGCCGACGGTCACGAGGTGCGCGCCGCTCGAGTGCGCCCCGCACGCACTCTTCGCGGACGACCAATCGAGCGGCGTGTCATCGCCGACGAGGAAGTAGCAATGCCCGCCGTATGCGGTCGCGCCGGAACCCGTGCAGCTCGGAGCGCTGCTTCCTCCCGCGCCGGCGCTCGCTTTGCCGCCTTGCCCGGCGCTCGTCGCGCCGCCTTTGGCCCCGTTCCCGCTCCCTCCCTGGCCGCCGCTGCTCGGCTTGCCGCCGTCCGCCGTGCCGCCGTTCGCGCCTTGACCCGCGCTGCCGCCGCTGCCCCCCGTCGCTTCGGAGCCGGCGGCGCCCGCCTCTTCGAACGCACCGGCTTCGCCGCCCGTGCCGGTGCCGTTTCCGGCAACGCCGGCTCCGCCGTTCCCGCCGGACGCGGAGCCCGCGCTGCCCGCGCCGGCTCGTCCAGCGGCGGACGCTGCGCCGGCCGCGGACGCACCGGGCAGTTCGCGCACGAAGCGATCGAAGTCGTAGCTACACGCGACGCCGAGCGCGGCGAACACCGGCAAGAGCAGCGTGGCGGATCCGAACGAGCGCGTGTGGCGCGTCTTCAAAAGCGACCCCGTCCGCTCAGAAGCGCGCCGCCCGGCCAGGTTGACAGCGCGACGCTCGTCTCGGCGCCGCCCCGATATCCGAAGTAGAGCAGCGTCGCGCTCGCGAGCGCACCGACCCCGCCCACGAGGAGCCCGACATTGGCGACGGTCTGCCAGCTCTTGCCGCGCTCGACCTCGCGCTCGTGCGCGGAGTCCCCGCAGGGCAAGCTGCATTCACGTGCGAGACGGTCGTGCGCACTCTTCGCTTCGAGCCCTCCGATCGCGAAGGTGACGAGCCCCACTCCTCCGACCCCGGCAGCCACGAACCCGCCGATGCGGAGCGCCGCGCCCGGCCGGTCGCCGCTCGCGGCGGGGGCAGCCGTGGGCGCCGCAGTGTCGCGCTGGGGGAAGTAGAGCGTCACCGTCTTCGTCTCGCCGCCGTCCACGTGCACGTCGCGGACGACGGGGTTGCGACCGGTGGCACGTGCCTCCACGTGGTGATCGCCGGGCTCGAGCACGCGGTGCGAGCCGAACGCGGCGGGCTCGAGCACCGCGCCGTCGACCGTCACCACGAGCCCGTCCGGCGTCTCGACCGGCGCTACGACGAGCGTCCCGAGGCGCAGGCCGAGCTCGGCCATCTCGCGGAGCGCAGCAGCGCGCGTTTCGGCGTAACGCTCCTCCGACCCGGCATCACGCGCGGCGCGCTCGAACGCGGCGTAGGCGCCTGCGTGCCGCTCGAGGCCGTTGAGACAATAGCCGACGTAGAGTTCGGCGTTGGGGCTGCCGGTCGCGGTCGCCAGCGCTTCGAATGCAGGCAGCGCTCGCGCGAACGAGCCGGCCTTGTAGAGCCGCACGGCTTCCGCAAAGCGTGCCTTCTCGTCCTTGGCCGCGGCGGTCCCGCTCGGGGACGCGTTGTCCGCGGCCGCCGTGCTGCCGTACCCGAGCGCGGCGAGCGCGACGAGGGCGGCGAGAATTCGCCGTTTAGAGCTCATTCGGGAGATAGCTACGGCGCCGCGGCGACCGTGCGCTCGCTTTGCCGGGGAGCGGCTTCGGTGCAGGGCCGTGCGCGACCGAAGTCGGGGGAACACCGGGAGCCGCCGCCGTCGTGATCGGGCTACTCGTGGTCGTGGCTGCCGAGAGCGGCGCTTGGCTCGCGACGGCAGCGGGCGCGGCAACCACGGGAGAGGTAGGAGGCCCCGTCCGCGTCACGGCGGACGGCGGTGGTGCCGTTCGCGCGGGCGGCGTCAGTGCAGTGCGAGGCGCCGCCCTCGTTGTGCGGAACAGCGCGAAAATGGCGACCATGAGCGCCATGAGGACGGCCAGAGCCAGCGCAAAGCGAGCCGTCCCGCGTTGCTTCGGCGCGGCGCCGGGCAAATCGAGCAGCGGCGCGTCGACACCCGGTGGCGTTGCCGAAACGAGGTCGGCCGGCGGCGGCGCCGACCAGCGCACGAGGCTGATGGTCGACGCCTCGACCTCTTGAATCAGCTCACTCCGCTGAGCGAGCACGCCTTCGGCGAACTTCGACACCCACTCACCGACCACTCGTTGCGAGGCGAGCGGGACCGCGCTCTCGAGCTCGATCGCCATCGCGAGCGCGTGCTCGTGCCGGTCCGCGGGGTCGAGCGCGAGGCCGCGCATCACGATCCGGTCCACCACCTCGCTCACGTGCGCTGCGACGCGGCGCGGCGATGGATAGTCGCCCTTCACGACGCGCAGCAGGCGCTCCTGATCGTTCACCCCCTGCACGAGCTTCGTCCCGGTGAGGAGCTCCCAGAACACGACGGACGCAGAAAATAGGTCCGATTGGCGCGACGGCTGCGCTCCGTGAATGAGCTCGGGCGCCATGTACGAGAACTTGCCCTTGAGCACGCCCGGATCCGTATCCCCGTGAGCGGCACGGCCTTGCACGGCCTTGGCGATACCGAAGTCGAGCACGCGCGCGACTCCGTCCACACCCACGAGCACGTTGTGCGGCGACACGTCGCGGTGCACGAGACCGAGCGGTCGCCCCTTCTCGTCGCTCGCGGTGTGCGCCGCGTGGAGACCCTGGAGCAACCCGACCATGATCGACGCCGCGAGCTCGACCGGCACGCTCGCACCCGCCTTCTTCGCGGCGCGCACGAGCGACACCAGTGACTCGCCGTGCACGTAGTCCATCACGATCAGGATCTCGTCGTTCTCGGAGAGGACGTCCAAGATCGGCACCACGTTCGGATGCCGGACGCGTGCGGCGACGCGAGCCTCCGCCACGAACATCGCCTTGAACGCCGGATCCACGAGGAAGTGCGGGTGCATGCGCTTGACCGCAACCAGGCGCGAAAATCCCTCCGCCCCGCTCAAGCGCGCGAGGTGCACGCTCGCCATGCCGCCGGACGCAAGGCGATCGAAGATCTCGTAGCGCCCCACGCGCTGGTGCGCTCGCTTCTCTTCGCCCGCGGGTTCCGTCATGGCCCTCACGACTGTCCCGAGCTCGAGCGTATCACGGCGAGACGCTCGAACGGCGCTATAACGCCCCACGCGAACAGGTATGTGGGTGCGTCTCCGCGCGTGTGTGGAGCGCGCGCAGCCTCGCGGTCGAAGTGCGTTACACGGCTAGCGGAGCGCGTAGCGCGAGAAGACGACGCCGTGTTTGAACGCGCGAGTTTCGACGAGCGACAGTTCGAGATCGCCTTTCATACCGGCGAACAGCGAGCGTCCGGCCCCGAGGGCGACCGGATTCACCACGATTTGGTATTCGTCGATCAGCCGCGCCTCGGCCAGCTGTGCGACCAGGCTCGCACTCCCGAGGATGACGATCGTCCGCTCCGACTCGCGTTTCAGGCGCTCGACGGCGGGTGCGAGCTCACCCCGCAAAATCTCCGAGTTTTCCCAGTCCGTCTGCTCCAGTGTGCGTGAAACGACGAATTTGGGAGCTCGATTCATGCCGTCGGCCACCGCCGGTCGAGCCGCGCGGGCAGCGGGCGTCGGCCAGAAGGCGCGCATCTGCTCGAAGGTCACGCGACCGAACAAGAGCGCGCCGCGCGACTGTGCATTGCCTGCGGCGAATTCATCGTACTCGGGGTCACGCCGGTGCGCCCACCTCATGTCGCCGTCCGGGCGTGCGTAGTAACCGTCGAGTGACAGCATCATGAAACAGGATAGCTTTGCCATGAAGATTCCTTCCGACGTTGATGGGACGCCGTCGTGAAGCGAGCATCAGAATTGGGGCCGGAGCGAGCTCTCTTGCCGGAGCATGCCGTGCTCGTCGAGGTCCGCGAGCACCCGCGGCAGCCGCGTGTCGAACGTCTTCTTCCAACCGGGCCCGAGCACGAGCCGCGCGAGGAAGAAGCCGCCCGCGCCGCGAAACCCCGTGTGCTCGAAGACGAGACGCGTGCCGCCCGCGCGCTCTTCGAGCGTGTAACGCACGTACGTGGGCGCGTCCCCCTCGTTGCCGATCCAGGAATAGCGTAGTATTTCGGGTGCTTTCACCTCGAGCACTTCGCATTCGACGAAGCCGCGCCAGCCGCGCTGCGGTGTGCCCACGAAGCGGCAGCGCGTGCCGACGATCGGAGCGAAGCCCTCCGGACGCATTGCCCAGAGTGCGATGAGCGCGGGCTCGGTGAGTGCGCGCCAGACCTTGGCGCGCGAGTGCCGATAGTCACGAGTGATACGAATGTCAGTCATTGGGGGTCGTCCGGCATGGAATCGAGCACGTCACCGAGCGCGTCGAGCTGGCGCTCCACGAGCGCACGGTAACGATTGAGCCAAACATCGACCTCCCCGAGCGGGGCCGCGCGCAAACGGTAATACCGAAAGCGCCCTTCCGCGCGCTCCACCACGAGGCCCGCGCTCCTCAAGACGGCGAGTTGCTGGCTCACCGCGGATTGCGACACGCCGAGCGCAGCGACGAGACCGGACACGTGCTTCTCACCCCGCGCCAGCGCGTCGATCAACGCGCGGCGCGTCGGGCACGCGATTGCCTGGAAAACGCTCTCTGAGCCCGCGGCGCGCGACACCCGGAGAACATATCAGCATTCGCTAATATGTCAACGCCGCGCGCGATTTCCGGCGCACGGCTCGGCCGGTCATGAGGAGCGGTCGCGGCCGAACGCGTCCCCGGCGATCGACTCGGTGTGCAAGGCGCACAGCCACTTGCCCTTGCGCTTGACCCAAGTGGATGAGTCTCGGGCATCCAAAGCGACGGGTTGTCCCTCGACCGTGAGCTCCTCGTGCACTCTGTAGGCCACGATTGCGACATCGTCGCTGATTAGGCGCACCTTGGCGTCGTGGTCGAGCTCGACGCTGAGGATCTCGTAGCTCGGGTTTTTCATCATGGCGGTGAACGCGGCCTTGTCGACCGCGCCGATGCCGCTCGCGCCGCTGATGATGCAGGGGAAGTCCGTCAGTTTCACGGCGGTTTCAACGTCGCCGTCCTGCATCGCTTGCCAATATCGTCGCTCGAGCTCGATGAGTTCCTCTTCGATGCGTAGCGTGGTCATGAAGCACCTCCGCTCCGTTGCGCTGCAGCAACCGTGCCTTCCGCACAGCCCCAGCAACGCTCGCTCTGCGGCTCTTTGCCTCGCCGGGGCGCAAAGTGGTCCCCGGCGGGCCCACTCTGCGAGCGCGAAGAACCCGTAAGAGTCACGCGCTACGAGGCGCCGCTAGCGCGGAGCGGCGCGCGGCGGCGCGCGCGTGTTCTGCGCCGAGCTCGAGTGTGAAGTCCCAGAGTCCGGCCGACGCCTGCTACTGCCGCTGTCCGTAAAAGCCAGCATTCGCCGGCAAAAGCTCGCTTCTGATTGCGATGCTCCGCGCGGCCGTTGCGGACACGGTGGCCCGAGCATACCCTCGGGAGTCCATGAGGCGTGAGTGTCGGCTTTCGAGCTGATCGGCGAAGCAATGCTCGGGCTCGGCTCGGAGGCGCTGTTCGTCGTCGAACCGGCGTCGCTGAAGCTCGTGGGGACCAACCGTGGCTTCACGGGCCTGCTCGGTTACTCGACCGCCGACGCGGCCGTGCTCGAGCTCCGGACGCTGCTCGTGGATCGCCGTATCGAGGAGGTTTTGCGCCTGCTCGGCGCCAGTGGACAAGCGACGCTCGGAGTCGGCTCCTTTCGGCACAAGGACGGACGCGTCGTCGAGCTCGAAGCGCGCGCGGGAACGACGGCAGCAAGCGGGCGCGCGCTCTACTGCTTCCTCGCTCGCGAGCTCGACGCGCGGGACGCCGCCGTGGCAAGCGAACGGGCGAGCGCGCTCCGCTCCCACATCTTGGCGGAGGCGACGTTCGAGGCCATCGCCGTCACCGACGCGGGCCGGCTCGTCGACGGCAATCCGCAGCTCGAGGAGCTGCTTGGCGCCCCTATTTCGGACCTCGTCGGGCGCGCGGTGCTCGACTTCGTCCCCGCCGAATATCAAAGCGAGCTCCAGCAGCGGCTGCGCGCCGGCGTAACGCTGCCCTACGAACACGAATGTCTGCGCGTCGACGGCACGCGGCGCCCCGTCGAAGCTCTCGCGAAGACGGTGACGGTTGCGGGACGTACCGTACGCGTGACGGCCCTGCGCGACATCGCGGATCGCAAGAAGCTCGAGGAAGAAGTGCGGCGCGCCCTGCGCATGGAGTCGATTGGGCGCCTCGCAGGCGGCGTGGCGCACGATTTCAACAACCTCCTCACCGTGATCCTCTCGGTCGCCAAGGTCATGGAGCAGGGCCCCCGCGACGCGAACGACGCGAACGATCTGAAGCAAATCACCGCCGCGGCCGAGCGCGCGGCGCAGCTCACCGCCCACCTGCTCGCCTTCGCCCGCAAGCAGCTCACCGAACCCAAGGTTATCGACCTGAACGCGCTCGTGCTCGGCATCGACGAGCTTTTACGCCGCCTCATCGGCGAGCACATCACGCTGAAGACGGTATGTGAGCCCGGGCTCGGCGCGGTCCGCATCGATCCGACGCAGCTCGAACAGGTTCTCCTGAACCTCGCGGTGAACGCGCGCGACGCGATGGACGCGGGCGGCACGCTCACGATCGAGACCAGCAACGTCGAGCTCGGCGTGGACTACGCCGTGACGCACCCCGAGGTCAAACCCGGTGAGTACGTGATGATGGGCGTGAGCGATACCGGTTCGGGTATGGACCAAGCGACGCTCGCTCGCGTGTTCGAGCCGTTCTTCACCACCAAGGCGCACGGCAAGGGCAGCGGGCTCGGGCTCGCCACCTCCTACGGCATCGTGAAGCAGGGCGGTGGCTCGATCTGGGCCTACAGCGAGCTCGGTCACGGCACGACTTTCAAGGTGTACTTGCCGCGCGTGCGCGCCGCGCTGTCCGTGCCCGATCCGAAACCCGCCAGCGTCCCCGCGACCGGCAACGAGACGCTCTTGCTCGTCGAGGACGACGAGCTCGTCCGTCGCATCGCGGTGCGCATCCTCACCAATCACGGCTATCGCGTGCACGTTGCCGCCGACGGAGGCGAGGCGCTCGAGCGCTTCGCGGAGCTCGAGGGCCGCGTGGACGCCGTCATCACCGACGTGATCTTGCCCAAGCTCAACGCCAAGGAGCTCGTCGCGCAGCTTTCACGCCTCAAACCTGGGCTTTTAGTGCTCTTCACTTCCGGCTACACGGAGAACACCGTGGTGCACCAGGGCGTCGTCGACGCCGGCGTGAACTTCCTCGCCAAGCCCTATCTGCCCGCCGACCTGGCCCGCGCCGTCCGCGCCATGCTCGACGGCAAGTAACCGCCGCTCGGGCGAGCTTGGCGGTGTCTCCGAGCGAAATGGGGCTGGCAGCAGATGGGGGACCGCGACGTGCGAAGGAGCGGCTTTCATGGATTATTCGGGGGAGGGGGGCTCGGTGGAGCGGAGCTCGGTTGAGCAGGGCTCGCGGGAGGCGGGGAGTTGCCCGAGTCGGCGGGAGCTTGCACCATCTTGTCGCGCGCCTTGTCCGCCGCGAGGAGCTCCTCGAGCTCTTTCTTGCGGTCCGCTTCGTTCAGGTTCGATTTGCCGACGTCGAAGGTGAGGAGCGGCAGCTTGTCGCCGCCTTGATAAGTCGGGAGCTTACCGTCCCAGCGCTGCACGGCGCGGTACTGGAGCACGGGGCCCGTGGTCGAGAGGCGGATGATTTCGTTCGCGCGCGCGTCGGCGCGGGCTCGGATCAACACGGCGTCGGCTTCACCTTCCGCGCGCTGGCGGGCGGCTTCGGCCAGGCCGTGCGCTTCGGCGACGGCCTGTTCGGCTTCGGCGCGCACCTGGCGCACGCGATTTTCGGCTTGAATCGCGTTCTGCGTCGCTTCCATGGCGCGGTTGATCGCTTGCGCGACGTTTTCCGGCAAGCGCAGGGCGCCGTTGATCGTGATCTGATCGATGATGAAGCCGTCTTTGCCCAAAACGTCGCGGAGCTTCGCGCCCACGTCCGCGATGAGCTTGCCCTTCTTCGCGCCGTAGATGTCCTGCACGACCATGCGGGAGGCGACGTCGTTGAACGCCTCGCGCACGGCGTTGCGCACGTAGCCGTCAGCGAGGATGAGCAGATCGGGCTGCCGGAAGCGCAGATAAAGGTGTGGGGCGAGCGAGGGCTCGATGTGAAACGAAAGTCCGATATCGGAGTTGACGTTCACGCCCTCCTCCGAGGAAAACGTGATCGATTCGTCGGACGAGCGGCCCTCGTGCGCCGACGACGTCCAGATCACGTTCTGCACACTGGTGGGGAACGCGAAGATCTGTTCGGTCAGCGGATTGTAGAAAACCCAGCCGGTAACGACGGGAATATCCTGCACGCCGCGCGTGCTGCCCGCGAGCTTCACGCGAATGCCCACGTGCGCCGCGTCGATGCGTGTGAGCGTCGCGTCGGCGAGCAACGCAAGCCCGACGACCGACGCAAAGGCGATCACCAGGAGCCGCAGGCGCTGTAAAAAACCGGGCGGTTGGTAGGCCATGAGCGTTCCGTATAGGCAGCGTCCCTGCGGCTGTCCATCCAAGCCGAGCTCATTTGTCCGAGTTCGGCGTCAGAAAGAGTGGAGAGCCCGCCGAGCGGAGCTCGATCCGGCAATATGCGCCCCTCCGTCGAGGAGCGTTCAGCCCTTCAGCGTCTGCATCACGGCCGGGAACAACCGTCCGTTCGTCGCGATCGCTTCCGGCGCCGTGTGCGTGGCGGTGCCGTGCCAGTCGGTGAGCGTGCCGCCGGCTTCGGTCAGAACCGGGAAGAGCGCGGCCGTGTCCCACAGGTTCATGACCGGATCGAGCGCGATTTCGGCGCGACCCGTGGCGACGAGCGCGTAGCCGTAGGCGTCCGGGAAGCCGCGGTCGTTGCCGGAGGCCGCGAGCAGCCGGTCGAACTCGGGGCCCTTGCCGTGCTTGTGCGCGGCCTTGCTGCTCGCGAAAACGAGGCGCGCTTCGCCGAGATCGCTCACGTCGGAGACGCGCGCGGGGCGGCCGTTCCAGCGGCAGCCGAGCCCGCGCGCGGCGTACACCGTTTCGTTCAGCGCCGGCATGTGGATGACGCCGGCGACGGCCTCGCCTTCCCACTCGAAGCCGATGAGCACGGCAAAGAGCGGCACGCCGCAAATGAACGAATAGGTGCCGTCGATCGGATCGAGGATCCAGCGCGCGGGCGCGGTGCCCGCCTTCACGCCGTGCTCCTCGCCCACGATGCCGTGCGTCGGGAAGGCGCGCTCGATGCGCTGGCGCAAGCGCTCCTCGGCGCCGCGATCGGCGGCCGTGACGGGCGAGCGATCGGCCTTGAGCTCGACCGGCGGGCTCGCGTTGAAGTAGCCGAGCGTGAAGGAACCGGCGAGCTGGGCCGATTCGACCGCGAAATCCAGCACGTCGCGCAGGGTTTTTTCGTCGAGCGCCGCCATCGGCCGGGAGCGTACACGAGCCGCGCGGGACGGGCGACGGCGATTGTTGACGCGCGGGAAGCCTGCAAGTTGCGACCTCGGGGACGTGAGGCTATCGAGCCCAGCATGCCGAGCTCACTAGGTTGATCCCGTCCAACGCGCATTTCGTCTGGCTCGGCCGGAAGCTGCCGTGGGTGTACGTGCTCGGCGTACTCGCGGCCGCGCGCCGTGGCGGGTTCGAGCGCGTGCTCTTGCATCACATCGACGAGCTCGATGAAGACGCGGGCATCGTCGAGCTGCGGGCCGAGCCGCGCGTGGAGCTCGCCCGGCTCGATCCGTTCCCGCTCCTGGAAGCGGCGGGTGGGCCGAACTTCGTCGACCGCTACCGCGAGCTCGAGCAAGCGGCCGCGCGCGCGAACGTCGTGCGCATGGCCCTGCTCGAGCAAGAGGGCGGCGTTTACCTCGACACCGATACCATCGCGATCCGGAGCTTCGAGGGCGTGCTCGCACAAGGGGGCGCTTTCTGTGGTGAGGAGCGGCTGGTCTACCCGGGCAGCGCCGGCACCGGCTTGCTTTCGCGGGTACGGCCCGGCGCGCTGCTCCGGACGGGGGCGCGCGACGTGTTCCGGCGCTTGCCGCGCGGTGATCGCTATTTCCGGCGTTTCGAGCACTTCTATCCGAAGGCCGTCAACAACGCGGTGCTCGGCGCCGAGCCGCACCATCCTTTCCTGCGCGAGCTCGTGGGCCGTGCGGTGGCGCTCGCGGCCGAGCGCCGGCAGGTTCGCTATGCGTTCGGGACCCACCTCTTGCAAGCGGCGGTCGCGGAGTACCAGGGACCGAGCCTGCGCGTACTGCCGCCCCCCGTGTTCTATCCGCTCGCGCCCGAGATCAGCGAGCACTGGTTTCGGCCGCGCCCGCGCGCGCGCCTCGACGAGGTGCTCGCGCCGGAGACGTTGCTCGTCCACTGGTACGCCTCGGTCCGCACCGCTCGCCACGTCGCGCGCATCGATCGCGCCTGGCTCGCCGAGCACGCCGAGGATCGCCTGTTCGCCGCGCTCGCGCTGCGCGCGCTCGGGTGAGAGCGTGCCGGCGCGGGAGCGGCCCGCAGGCGTCAGTCGAGCGGATCTTCGTCGACGCGCTCGCGCACGATGGAGCGCAGCTCTTCCGGCACGAACGGTTTGTCGATGTGGAGGTTCGGCACGCTGTCGAGGAATTGCCGCGCCTGCGTGGCGAAGGCTCCGCCCGTAAAGAAGACGATGCGCCGCGTGTCTTTGGGCGCAAAGCGCTCGAGCTCACGCCAGAAGTCCACGCCCGTCATGTTCGGCATCATCACGTCGCACAGAATCACGTCGAAGCGCTCGCCCTGCCGCAGGAGCTCGAGCGCTTCTTCGGTGAGATTCTTGGTCGTGACTTCGTGATCGCCGCTCAGAGTGCGACGCACGACGGCCGCGACCATCGGGTCGTCGTCGATCACGAGCACGCGCCCGCGTCGCGGGCCCGGCGACGAGGCCAAAGGCTTGCTCCGCGCTGCGGGTTCGCTCGCGGGGTCGGCCGCGGGCAGGAGGATCGTGAACGTCGAGCCCTTGCCGGGACGGCTCGTGACGCGGAGCTCCCCGCCGATGTCTTCGACCAGGCGCCGGCAGATGGGCAAGCCGAGGCCCGTACCGATGCCCGCCGGACGCGCGCTGAAGAAGGGCGTGAAGATGTGCTCCATCAGCTCGTTGGACATGCCGACGCCGGTGTCGGCAATCTCTATCGTGACGTGCTGACCGTCGTAAACCGTCGCCACGCGAATCTGATTCGTCTCGGCGCGGCCTTCGGGGATGGCGTGGGCGGCGTTGATCACGAGGTTCAAGAACACCTGGCCGAGCCGCGCTTCGTTCGCTTCGACGGCCGGCACGTCGTCGAACGCTTTGACGAGCCGAGCGCGGTGGCGGATCTCGTGCCAAGCCATGCGCAGGGTCGACTCGAGCACCTCGCGCACGTCGACGCGGCTGCGGCGCGGCTCCTCCGCGCGGGAAAACAGCCGCAGATCACGCACGATCAGCCGCACGCGCTCCGCGGCCTCGCGGGCGTCTCGCACCTCTTCGAGGAGCTCGCCCCCCACACCCATCGCCTGGAGATCGGCGACCGCGAGCTCGAGATTCGCGATCACCGCAGCGAGCGGGTTGTTGATCTCGTGGGCGACGCCCGCGGCGAGCGTCCCGACGGAAGCGAGGCGATCGGTCGCGAAGAGCTGGGCCTCGGATTGGCGGCGTCCCGTCGTGTCGCGCACGCAGATCACGGCGCCGGAGCCGAGGACGCCGATGCGGCACGCATACCAGCTCACGTCGTCCGCCGAGCCGTTCGCCAGCACCTCGATCGTCGCCGGTTCCTTGGTGTGCAACGTCGCTTCGAACACGCTGCGCGCGGACGGGCGAAACTTCGGCGCCAGCAAGTCGAAGAACGAGCGCCCCGCGAGGTCGTCGGGCGCGCCCGGCAAGCTCCGGCTCGCGAACAGGATCGTGCCCCGGGCATCCACTTCTAGGATTGGATCCGGGATATGCCGTACGAGCTCGCGCAATCGCGTGGGCTCGTCGGTGAGGCTCGCCCCTTTCGGCGCGGCACCCGAGCGCGGTTCGGCCTGGCGAGCGGCCGCCTCCGCCGCCTCCGCCGCCTCGTCCGCCTGCCGCTGCCGTGAACCGCCTGCCATGCGGGCTCTGCTACCAGACGAGAATAGAGAGGTGCGTGGAGCGTGACAAGCTTGGCCTCTTCCGCCCGCGCCTTGGTCGAATTCGTCCGACGGGTACACGACAGCCGCGCACGCCGCGGCTGAAGTCGGCTACCATCCGGGTGGGGTGGAGGTGGCATGTAGGTTGCTGCAATTTGTCACCCCTGGCTTCTGGCGATTCTCCTCCCTCGTCCGCTGCGCACTTCGGTGCCTACGCTTCGTTCGTGGTCCTCGTCGTGGACGACGAGCCGCTCGTCTTGAAGACTGCGCAACGGATCTTCGAGTTCCGGGGCTTCGAGGTGCTCGCTACGAGCGACGGCCCGAGCGCCCTGGCAGCAAGCAGAAGCGCAAAGCGGCTCGATCTGCTCGTGACCGACGTCTGCCTTCCGGGTGAGGACGGGCGCCTTTTGGCGATGGAGATCCGGGAGACTCGCCCGGGCCTCCCCGTCCTCTTCATCTCGGGACTGACGAGCGGCGCCGCCACCCAGGGCCTGCCCCCCGGCGGAACTTGGGCATTTTTGGCCAAGCCTTTCACCGGCCGCGAGCTCGATGCGCACCTTGCCACACTTCTCGGCGCGCCCCCTTCGCGTCGGGGGTGACGTCCGGTAATGGGATCGATATATTCCGGCACCGCCCCGAGCGTGGGGCGTTTACGTAACCCGAGGATTTCCATGCGAGAGTTCTGCCTGGTCGGGGTCGCTTTGCTGCTCACCGCGTGCGGAGGGGCAGCCATACCCCAGGAATCGTTGACCGCTGCGAAGGCGGCCGTTGCGGGCGCCGAAGTCGGCGGGGCCGCGTCGGATCCCAAAGCCGCGCTGCATCTGAAGCTGGCCAAAGAATACGTGGCCAAGGCGGAGAGCCTCATCGCGGACGGTGACAACGAAGAAGCGGCGCGCGTGATCGATCGCGCTCAGGCCGACGCGGATCTCGCGCTCTCTCTCGCCAAGGAAACGTCGGCCGAGAAGGAAGCGCAGGACACGAAGGAGTCCCTCGATCGGCTCCGCAAGCAAGCCCAGTAGGGCGAAAGATTCTGCATTCAGGAGTCAGCGAGAATGATGAAGCGTTTGAATCGCATCGCATTGGTGGGCCTGCTCGTGCAGGCCGCGTTCGGTTGCGCCACGGCGCAGCCGCCACAAGAGCTCCTCGACGCTCGTTCGGCCTACGACGCCGCCAGTAAAGGTCCGGCGGCGCAGCTAGCGCCCGCGCAGCTCGACACGGCCAAGCAGTCGCTCGCGAAAGCCGAGCAGTCGTTCGCGGACAACGGCGATAAGCCCGTCACGAAGGACATCGCGTACGTCGCCGAGCGGCGCGCCGAGCTCGCGGCGGCCGAAGGAGCGCGCGAGAAAGCCGCGCGTACTCGCTCGCAGATGGACAAGGATTTCAAGAACAGCGAGATCGACGCGGTCGCGGCGACCAAGGATCGCGCAGCTAAGGCGCAGGCCGCTCTCGAAAAGGAGCGGCAGGCGCGCGCGGAAGCGGAGAAGAACCTCGCCGACGCCAACAAGAAGCTCGGCGCGGCAATGGCGAGCCTCGCGGAGATCGCGAAGGTGAAGGAGGAGTCGCGCGGCGTCGTCATCACGCTGTCCGGCTCCGTCTTGTTCGCGACCGGCAAGAGCGAGCTTTTGCCAATCGCCCAGCAGAAGCTCGCCGAGGTCGCCAAGGCCCTCAACGATCAGGGCTACCAGAGCCTGCTCGTCGAAGGTCACACCGATTCCCAGGGCAGCGCCGAGAAGAACATGGTGCTCTCGCAGCAGCGCGCGGAGTCAGTGCGCATGTACCTCATCAGCCAGAACATTCCCGCCGACAAGATCCGCGCGCAGGGCATCGGCTCCTCGCGGCCCGTCGCCGACAACAACACGGCCGAAGGGCGCGCGAACAACCGCCGCGTCGAGATCGTCGTCACCCCTCTCGGCAAGTAACGTTTCGTCGAGCGAGTTCGTCTCGTCAGTCGAGATCGAGCAGCGCCAGGCGTGCAGCGCCGGGCGCCGTCTCGGCCGCAACGCGTGCCGTGGCGGCGTCCTCTGCGCTCGTCAGCTGCGTGACGAGCGCGAAATACTCGCGCTTCATGGCGAGCAGGCGCGCAAGGCGCGCCACCGCCGTTCCCGCAACGGACCAGGTGTCCGCAGCGAGCGCGAACAAGCGCCGGTAGGCGGCGCTCGACCAGCGCAGCGCCAGGTGATCGAGCACGAGGTGCGGCATGCCGGCCCCCGTGACACGCGCGAGCACCCCGTTCACGAGGTTCATCGCGAGGGCCTGGTTGCAGGCGCGAAACGGATGCAGCCGCACGAAGCGCTGGTGAAAGTCGGCGAGCGCCGCGAGCGCGGCGGAGCGCTCGCCGTCGTCGGCCGCCGTGACGGCCGCTGAGAGTGCTGAAAAGAGGCTTACTACGTGCTCGCGCGTGATCGGCCGCGGCGGCGTGAACCAGGTTGCGGGCTCGCGATCGCCTTCCGCCATGCCCGTGAGGATGCGACCCCAATCGAGCCCGTCGTCGGTGAGCTCGCGACGTTCGAGCGTCGCTTCGGGATCGCCCGAGAGCTCGGCGAGCAGGGCGCCGTAACCCTTACCGCCGAGAAGCGGGACGTGAACGCGTGGCCCTTCGAGGAAACGCGTGCCCGCGGGCGTCTCCAGCGTGCGCGACGGTGTCTGCCAGAGCGCGCCGGGTGACACGCCGCTGCTCGCGACGCGACTCGCTGGACGGTAGAAGTTCTTGCGACTCTCACCGAGGAGCGCGACGACGTGCAGCGCCGAGAGCTCGCGCAGGGCGGCGTCGGGATCGCCGCTCGCGTTCTCGAGGGCTTCCGCGCGGCGGCGGACCGCGCCCATGTTTTCCCAGTAGGGCCGCTCGATTTCGTAGGGCGCGCCCGGGAAGCGCGTGATGTCGCTGCCCGAAACCTCGCGCTCGAGCGCGATGACGGCGTGAGGCGCGAACAGCGCGACGCCGAACGTCGCCGCGAGCACCCTCTGCCGCTCGGACGCGTCGAGCGGAGCGGCCCGGCAGGCTCGCTCGAGCGTCACTTCACCGTCGAAGAGCGCGAAAAAGCGGCGCGCGGCGCCTTCCGCGACGCCCGGCAGCGGGATGGGTCGGGGTAGCGTGCCGCCGTGGAGCTCGCTGCCCGTCGCGCCGGCGCGTACGGCGACGCCGGGGAGCGAGACGAGCACGTCGCCGTCGCGCGCCTCGAACCGCACGCGCGTTTCGCTCTTGAGGTATTCGCCCCCACGCTCCGGCCGCGCGCGGAGCCAGCGCTCGAACGCCACGCCGTCGGCTCCGAGCGCGGGCGGCTCGAACGCAATCGGCTCGGCCATCAGCCGAGCGCCTCCGCAAGACCCGCGGGCGTATTGGGAACGACGTGCAACTGCCCGGGCCATACCCCGGGAGCGAGCGGGTAGGCGAGGGGCATGAGCCCCGCGATTACGGCGCCCGCCTCGTCGAGGCGCGTCGAGGTTGGATCCAGCCGCCGCACGACGACGAGGCCGGACGGCGGCGTCAGGATCGTGCGGATCCGCAAGTCAGGCCGCTGCTCGGCGAGCGCCCACGCCGCCTTCCAGGTGTCGCCCACCCAGAAGCGCGTGCGCCGTTCGCGCGAAGCGGTGGCGCTCGCGACGGGTAGGCAATCGTGCAAAACGATGGTGCTCTCGCGCCCGCACCAGCGTTCGGCGTGAACGAAGTCGCGGAGCGCGTGCTCGAAGAGGTGCAGCCCGTCGATGAACACGAGCTCGACCGCGCGCGCCCCGAACACTTCGTCGCGCTTTCGGGTCGCGAAGAACGCGTCGCTCGTCTCGTTCACGACGCGCGCGCCGGCCGGCAAGACGTGCTCGAGCGGCGCGGGCACGGGCTCGACGCCGACCGCGACCTCTGCCGTCGATGCGAGCGCGAGCGTCGCGCCCGCGGCGACGCCGATTTCGAGGTACGTTGCCGGACGCAGCGCCGCGTGGATGGCGCGGAGCACTTCGCGGTAAGGCGGGCCCGGCATGAGCAACGCCGCGAGTGTCGGCTGGGCGCCGGGGTAGTCCGGATACGCATCGACCAGGCGCGCGAATTCGGCGACGGCTGCCGCGCGATCGCCGCTGCGGGCGTCCATTTCGGCGAGCACGGCCAGGGCGTTCAAGTCGGTCGGCCGTGTGCGCACGAGCTCTGCGACGCCCGCACGCGCGTCGACGCGTTCACCGGCGAGAAAGCGAGCGACGGCGAGTGTGAGCGCGAGCGCCGGCTCCGAGGCGGCGTCCGGCAGCGCGTCCCCGAGCGCGAGCGCATGATCGAATGCTCCGCGCTCGAGGCACTGGCGCAAGAAGAACAAGAGCTCGGCGCTCGTCGCGCCGGCGAACGCGCGCCGGATCGCGTCCGGGGCGGGCACGAAGCCGTCGGTGCGGGCGCGCATGGCGCAAGCGTAGCTTCGAACCGCCGCATTTTTGGCCGCATTTTTCCGTGCCCCCACCGCTTCCGCGACAGATGGTAGGTAGGGGCTTCGCATGCTGAGGCTCTCCGGCCGCACCGCCCTCACACCCTTCCGAAAGCAGCAGCTCCTCGCCAAGATCGGACCTGTCGCCCCGCGCGTGAGCGGCGTCAGCGCCACGTACCAGTACTTCGTGGACGTGACGCGGAGCTCGCTCGAGCTCGAGCGGCGGCTGGCCGAGCTCCTCCCGCTCGCTACCGGTCCGGAGAGCGGCGAGGGCAAGCTCCTCGTCGTGGTCCCGCGAGTCGGGACGCTCTCGCCGTGGGCGTCCAAAGCGACCGACATCGCGAAGAGCTGCGAGCTCGGCGAGGTACGTTGTATCGAGCGTGGCGTCGCATTCCGGCTCGCGGGTGAGCTCACGCCCGCCGAGCTCGATCGCGTCAAGGCGCTGCTTCACGACCGTATGACCGAGGCGGTGTTCGAGCGCCTGGAAGACGCCGCGCGGCTCTTCCGGCGCGAGGCGCCGCGCCGGTGCGAGCGCGTGCCCGTCCTCGACGACGGCCGCGACGCGCTCGTGAAAGCCAACATGAAGCTCGGGCTCGCGCTCGACCGCGAAGAGATCGACTATCTCGTCGCGAGCTTTGCTTCGCTCCGGCGCGATCCGACGGACGTCGAGCTCATGATGTTCGCCCAGGCGAACAGCGAGCACTGCCGCCACAAAATCTTCAAGGCCGACTTCATCGTCGACGGCGAGCCGCAACCGCGCTCGCTGTTCGGGATGATCCGCAACACGCACGAGCAAGCGCCCGACGGCACGCTCTCGGCTTACAAAGACAACGCCGCCGTCGCGCGCGGCCACGTCGCCGATCGCTTCTTACCGAACCCGCTCAGCGGTCGCTACGAGACGGTGAGCGAAATCACGTCGCTCGTCGTCAAGTGCGAGACGCACAACCACCCGACGGCGATCTCTCCGCGCCCCGGCGCAGCCACCGGCAGCGGCGGCGAAATTCGCGATGAAGGCGCGACCGGCCGCGGCGCCAAGCCGAAGGCGGGAGTCACGGGTTTCACGGTGTCTCACCTCCGGATCCCCGGCTTCGTTCAACCGTGGGAGACGCCCGGCGTCGGCAAGCCGCATCGCATCGTCTCGGCGCTCGACATCATGCTGGACGGGCCGCTCGGCGGCGCAGCGTTCAACAACGAGTTCGGGCGGCCGGGCGTGCTCGGCTATTTTCGCACCTTCGAGCAGCAGGTCGAGACGTCCGACGGCCTCGAATGGCGCGGCTACCACAAGCCGATCATGCTCGCGGGCGGCGTCGGGAACATCCGGCCGATGCTGGTCGAGAAAGAGCGTTTCGGGGCGGACACGGTGATCGTCGTGCTCGGCGGGCCGGCGCTGCTCATCGGTCTCGGCGGTGGCGCCGCTTCGTCGATGGCCGCGGGCTCGAGCAGCGCGGATTTGGATTTCGCGAGCGTGCAGCGCGACAACCCGGAGATGGAGCGGCGCTGCCAAGAGGTGATCGACCGCGCTTCTGCCCTCGGCGAGGCGACGCCCATCCTCTCGATCCACGACGTCGGGGCCGGCGGGCTTTCGAACGCGATCCCGGAGCTCCTGAACGATGCCGGTTGCGGCGGGCGGCTCGAGCTTCGCGACGTGCCCAACGCCGAGCCCGGCATGAGCCCGCTCGAGATCTGGTGCAACGAAGCGCAGGAACGCTACGTCCTCGCCGTTGCGCCCGAGCGCCTCGACGTCTTGCGCGATCTTTGCGAACGCGAGCGCTGCCCGTACGCGGTGCTCGGCCGCGCGACCGACGACGGTATCCTCGTCGTTACCGATCGGGAGCTCGGCGACACGCCCATCGAGCTGCCGCTCTCGCTCCTCTTCGGCAACGCGCCGAAGCTCACGCGCCGCGTTTCACGCCGGCAAGCCGTCGCCAAAGCGTTCGATCCCCAGCGCGTCGACCTCGCCGAGGCGGCCCTGCGCGTGCTTCGTCTGCCGTGCGTCGCCGCCAAGGATTTTCTCGTCACCATCGGCGATCGCACCGTGAGCGGCCTCATCGCGCGCGACCCCATGGTCGGGCGCTACCAGGTGCCGGTCGCGGACGCCGCGGTGACGCTCGCGAGCTACGGCGGCTACACGGGCGAAGCCATGGCGATGGGCGAGCGGAGCCCAGTCGCCGTGCTCGACGCCGCCGCTTCGGCACGGCTCGCCGTGGGAGAAGCCCTGCTGAATCTAGCGTCGGCGCCCGTAGCGGCCCTCGGCGACGTGAAGCTCTCGGCGAACTGGATGGCGGCAGCCGGACATCCGGGCGAGGACGCGGCGCTCTTCGACGCCGTGCATGCCGTCGGCATGGAGCTCTGCCCCGCGCTCGGCATCTCCATCCCCGTCGGCAAGGACTCGCTCAGCATGCGCGTCGTGTGGGACGAGGGCAAACGCTCGATCACCGCTCCCGTCTCGCTCGTCGTCACGGCGTTTGCCCGGGTCGAGGACGCGCGTCAGGCGCTCACGCCGGAGCTCGTCGTGGATTCTGGCGAAACGGAGCTCTTGCTCGTCGATCTCGGCGCCGGACGCGGGCGGCTCGGTGGCTCCGCGGTCGCGCAGGTCTACGGCGCGCTCGGCACGGACCCGCCCGACGCTGACGATCCGGAGGCCCTGCGTGGGTTGTTCTCGGCGATGTGCGAGCTCCGCGCCGCGGGCCTCGTGCTCGCTTACCATGACCGCTCCGACGGAGGCCTCTTCGTCACGCTCGCCGAGATGGCGTTCGCCGCGAACAGCGGACTCCGGGCCCGGCTCGACGACACGGCGCCCGACGCGTTTTCGGCCCTCTTCAACGAAGAGCTCGGCGCCGTCCTGCAGGTGCGCGCGAGCGACACGGAGCGCGTGCTCGCGACGCTCGTGCGGCACGGTTTGAAGCGCGGCGAGCACCTGTTCGTCCTCGGCGCGCCCACGGACGACGGTCACCTGAGCTTCGAGTACGGCCCCAAACCGCTCTTCAGCGAAGAGCTCACGAAGCTCCGGCTCGCGTGGTCGGAGACGACGTACCGAATGCAGGCCTTGCGTGACAACTCCGACTGCGCGCGCGAGGCCTACGACGCGCTGTCGGATCCGCCGTCACTCGCTCTTTCCCCTGCGCTCGCCTTCGAGCTCGACGCCGATCCGGCGCGACCTTTCGTGAGCTCGGCGAAGGAGCGCCCGCGCGTCGCGATCCTGCGCGAGCAGGGCGTGAACGGCCAAGTCGAGATGGCGGCCGCGTTCACCCAAGCCGGCTTCGACGCCATCGACGTGCACATGAGCGACGTGCTCGCCGATCGCGCGCCGCTCGAGCAGGTTCGCGGCATCGTTCTCTGCGGCGGCTTCTCGTACGGTGACGTGCTCGGGGCCGGCCAGGGCTGGGCGCGCTCGATTTTGCTCCACGCGCGCGCTCGCGAGCGGATGACGACTCTCTTCGCGCGCAAGGACACGTTCGCGCTCGGCGTGTGCAACGGCTGCCAGACGCTCTCCGCCCTCAAAGGGTTGATTCCGGGTGCGGAAAATTGGCCGAGCCTGGAGCGTAATCTGTCCGAGCAGTTCGAGGGGCGACTCGCGCAGGTCGCCATCGGCAAATCGCCGTCCATCTTCTTTCAGGGCATGGAGGGCTCCGTGCTTCCGATCCCCGTGGCCCACGGCGAGGGCCGCATGGAGTTTGCGCCCGGCGCGCTCGCCGCCTGCGAAAAGGACGGTCTCGTTTCGCTCCGCTACGTCGACGGACGCGGCGGCGTCGCCGAGCGCTACCCCCAAAACCCGAACGGCTCGCCCGCGGGCATCACGGGTCTCACGACTCCCGACGGCCGCGTCACCATCGTGATGCCGCATCCGGAACGCGCATTTCGCAGCGTCCAGCACTCGTGGCACCCGCGCGGCTGGGGCGAGCACGGCCCGCTCTTCCGCATGTTCCAGAACGCGCGGGCGTGGGTTCGATAACCGCTCGACGCTCACCTTTTCCCGACGAGCAGCGGCGGCACGTCTGCCGGCGTCGCAGTTTTCCGCAGGTATGAGGCCTGAGCATCCCCCATCTAGCCTGGGCGTGCATCAGGTCTAACGCCAGGTCTTGGAGACCCGGGTCGTAGGTCGCGGCTGCGCGCCCGCAATTTATGAGGACTCGAGAAGGCCTTTGTTGCTAGCTTCCCCCTGAACGGGCGCAGACTCCGCCGCGACGCGGAGGTTCGGCTGGGGTAGTCAGCAGCGCTCTTGAAACTGGAGCGGCGGAGATGCGGGATCTGCGAAGAGCACTGGACCTTTGGCGGAAGTCTGGGGCGCCCGCGGGCCTCTCCATTGCTTTGGTGGCTTCCTATGCCGGGGCCGCGACCAAGGGCTTTGCGCTGGATCACTTCCGTCCTGCGGATCCGGGGAGCGAGTGGTTCGCCCTCGATTCTCTCGACCTTCGTGGGCACCTGCGTTGGGCGGCCGGGATCACGGGCGACTACGCTTATCGACCGCTCGTTGTCTTCGACGCGGGCGACGACGCGCTCGGCCCCGTCGTGAAGCATCAGCTTTTCGCGCACCTTGGTGGCAGCGTAGTGCTGTGGGAACGACTGAAGCTCGGCGTGAGCTTGCCGGTCCTGCTGGTGAACGAAGGCGAGCCGCTCGTCATCGGCACGACGGCGCTCGCGGCGGACTCGGGGCCCGGCGTCGGCGATCTGCGAATGACGGGGGAAGCGCGGCTCTATGGTGCCTACGCTTCGCCATTTTCTCTGGCGCTCGAAACCGCGGCGTTCTTTCCGACCGGCAGGCGGGCTGCTTTCACTAGCGATCGGTACGTACGAGCCGCCGGTGACGTACGGATTGCCGGCGACGTAGGCACGCTCGCCTATGCCGGCTCTACGGGGCTGCTCGCGCGGGCAGAGCGCGAGGTGGCAGGCGCTCCGATCGGCACGGCCTGGACGTTCGCCGCCGCCATGGGACTCCGCTTGCTCGAGCGCCGGTTGCTTCTGGGTCCGGAGCTCTGGGGTTCGACGGTGATTGCGCCGTCCGTGTCGCAGGGGGTCTTCTCCAAGACGGGAACCCCCTTCGAGCTCGTCGTGGGCGGGCACTATGCGATCGAGGGCTTTCGCTTCGGGCTCGGTGTCGGCCCCGGCTTCGGTCGCGGCATTGGAACCCCGGCGTTACGGGTGCTGGCCGGCGCTGAGTGGAGTCCGGAGCCCGACGCGCCTCCGACCGTTCCGGTGCCGCCTGACGGCGATCGCGACGGAGTGCTCGACGGCGACGACGCTTGCCCCGAGCTACCGGGTCCAAGCTCCGCGCGGGGTTGCCCTCCGCCGTCCGAGCCCGTCGTCCAGGCGCCGACCCCGCCGCCCGCGCCCATGTCTCCGCCTGTTCCGAGCGATCACGACGCGGACGGCGTGCCCGACGGTGACGACGCGTGTCCGGATATCGCGGGGCCCCCGAACACCGACGCCGCGCGCAACGGCTGTCCGCTCGTCGAGGTTCGAGGCGATCGGATTGATATCCTCGAACGCATCGAGTTCGAGCTCGCGAGCGCGAAGCTCAAGCCCGAAAGCGACGCGGTGTTGTCGGCCGTGCTCGAGGTGCTCACCGCGCATCCAGAAATCCGGCGCGTCGAAGTGCAAGGGCACACGGATTCGCGCGGACGACGCGCCAAGAACCGCGAGCTCTCTCGCGCGCGCGCCGACGCGGTGGTGGCTTGGCTCGTCGGGCACGGCGTCGCCGCCGCGCGTTTGAAGGCCGCAGGGTTCGGGGCCGACAGGCCCCTCACGACGAACGCGACGGAAGAGGGCCGGCAGACCAACCGGCGCGTCGAGTTTCATTTCCTCGAGGTTACGCGTTCCGATGCCGCGAAATCGGAACAGGGAGGTACACCATGACGCGCGGAGCTTTCGCAGTCGGTCTAGCGGGAGTGCTTGCCGGAATCTCGGCGTGCTCGCGCGCGCCGGTGCCTGAGGAGTCGGTCGGCGAAGTCAGGCAGGCGGCCACGTTCAACAGCTCGCGCTGGAAGCCTCTCGAGCAGAACGGCACCGCCATGGGCGATCCGACATCGGACGGGCAAAACAATGCCCGCGAGGTCGTCGGCGACAGCACGCACCCGGCGGTCTACGTGTACGCGGACGACACCGACTTCTTCGTGCGGCTCCGCCTCGACGACAATCCGATTCAAGGCGCGAATCTGCGACCGTACGGCTGGGGCATCCTCATCGACACCGACGGAAACTTCAACGCCTACGAGTTTTCCTTGATGGTGGACGGCACCGGCAACCCTCGCCGTGTCGTTTTCGCGCAGAACACCACGCCCGGCACGACGGGAAGCCCGCAGGACACCGCGGAGACCGAGCTCTCCTCGACGACGATCAATACGAGCGTGGGCGGCAACATGGAAGCGGTCCTCGCCGACACCACGTTCAACAGCACCGCGGATTACTTCCTGGATTTCTCGACGCCGCTCGCGGTGTTGAAGGCCGCCGGCATTTCGCTGTCGACGCCGCTGCGCATCATTGCCGGGACGTCGAGCAGCGCGAACTCGATTAGTGTCGATCTGGCGGGCACGGCGAGCGCGCCGGGCACGGGCACGCTCGCCCTGGCCGTTTCCGATCCGAAGTATCCCGACGGTAGTGACGGCGATACGGACGGCGACGGCGTCTCGAACCCCGCTGATCGCGACAACGACAACGACGGCATCGCCGACTACCGCGAGAATCCGTACGGCGTCGACCCGGACGCCGACCACGACGGCGACGGTATCCCGAACTTCCGCGACGCGAGCGACCGTGGCGACGGTGTCGCGGCGGGTTGCGTGGACAGCGGTGGAGACGGCGTCTGCGACACGATGCTCACCGCCTTCGACGGTGACGCTGACGGCATACCGAATCACAACGATCTCGACTCCGACAACGACGGCATTCCCGATCTGAAGGAAGCGGGTCACGGCCAGGCGGATTCGAACGCCGACGGCATGGTCGACGGCGCGGTGGGCGCGAACGGCTTTCTGAACGTCCTCGAAACGGGAAGCGAATCCGGTATCCAAAAATACGCGCTGCTCGACACCGACGGGGACGGCACGCGTGATTTCCTGGATCTCGATAGCGACGGCGACGGTAAATTCGACGTCGTCGAGACGGGCAACGCGTCACTCGACGGCAACGCCAACGGCCGCGTCGACAGTACGGCCGACGTCGACGCCGACGGGATTATGGCGACGGTCGACGCCAATCCCACGACGTACGGCTTTCCGAGTGTGACGCTGACGGATGCCGACGGCGACGGGATTCCGAACCCGTACGACTTCGTCGAGACCCTGCCGGGACCGGGCGATTCGGATTCCGACGGACTCAGTGACGCGGTGGAGTGTGCCTCGGGCTGGCCATGTCCCGACGGCGACGGCGACGGCAAGCCGAATTACATGACGCCCACCCTCGATACCGACGGCGACGGTGTCGACGACAGCGCAGATAGCGCTCCCACGAATCCGAACGCGTGCCACGACTTCGATCAGGACCTCTGCGACGACTGCGCCGTGACCGGGGCGGATCACAGCGGCGGGAGCGTCACGAACGACGGGACCGATACGGACGCCGACGGCTTGTGCAATGCCGGTGACGGCGACGACGACAATGACGGCGTTTTGGACGGCAGCGATACGGCGCCGCTGAATCCGAACGTATGCCACGACCTGGACGCCGACAGCTGCGACGACTGCGCGGTCACGGGCGCCAACGGCAGCGGCGGGAGCGTCACGAACGACGGCACCGACTCGGACAGCGACGGGCTCTGCAATGCGGGCGACCCGGACGACGACAACGACGGCGTCGCCGACGGCAGCGACTCTGCGCCGTTGAATCCGAACGTGTGCCGCGACCTGGACGCTGATTCCTGCAACGACTGTTCGCTCACCGGCGCGAACAACAGCGGTGGCAGCATCACCAACGACGGTACGGACACGGATGGCGACGGCTCGTGCAACGCGGGCGACCCGGACGACGACAACGACGGTGTGCCCGACGCGCTCGATTCGGCGCCGCTCAACCCGAACGCGTGCAAGGACTCGGACACCGACGGCTGCGACGACTGCTCGGTGACGGGCGCGAACGGCAGCGGCGGAAATCCGCTGAACGACGGTCCCGATCTGGACGGCGACGGCCGTTGTGACGGGGGCGACAACGACTCGGACAACGACGGTGTGCCCGACGCCGTCGATTCGGCCCGGCTGAATCCACAGGTGTGTCGTGACCTCGACGGCGATACCTGTGACGATTGCGCGATAACCGGTGCCGACAACAGCGGCGGCAGCCTCACCGGCGACGGTCCGGATGCGGACGGCGACGGGCTCTGCGATGCGGGCGATCCGGACGACGACAACGACGGAGTTGCCGACGTGAACGACTCGGCCCCGCTCGACCCCCACGTGTGTCGCGACGTCGACGCCGACGCTTGCGACGACTGTGCCGTCACGGGCGCCAATGCGAGCGGCGGCAGTATCACCAACGACGGTACGGACACGGATGGTGACGGAAAGTGCGACGCGGGCGACTCGGACGACGACAACGACGGCGTCCCCGACGCCGCTGATGCGGCCCCCCTCGTGGCGCAGGTTTGTCACGACAACGACGCCGACACTTGCGACGATTGTGCCGTCACCGGCGCGAACGGCAGCGGTGGAAGCGTCACCAACGACGGCGTCGACACGGACGCGGACGGCAAGTGCGACGCGGGCGATACGGACGACGACGGTGACGGCGTGCCCGACCTGGCCGACTCGGCCCGCACGAACCCGAACGCGTGCCGCGACCTCGACGCCGACGGCTGCGACGACTGCGCGGTTACCGGCGCCAACGGCAGCGGCGGCGACGTCGCCAATGACGGTCCCGACCTCGACGGTGACGGGCTCTGCAACGCGGGGGATCCGGACGATGACGGCGACGGCGTCCCGGACGGCAGCGACACCGCGCCGTTGAATCCGAACGCGTGCCACGACCTCGACGCAGACGGCTGCGACGACTGCGCGGTAACCGGCGCCAACGGCAGTGGTGGCAACCCTCTGAACGACGGGGCCGACCTCGATAACGACGGCCGCTGCGACAGCGGCGACAGCGATCTCGACAACGACGGGGTGGCGGACGCGGCGGACGGGGCTCCTTCGAACCCCAATCGGTGCCGCGATCTGGACGACGACGGCTGCGACGATTGTAGTCTTACCGGCGCCGACGACAGCGGCGGAGACGTCGCGAACGACGGGACGGACACCGACGGTGACGGCCTGTGCGACGTGGGCGATACCGACGACGATAACGACGGCGTCATCGATACCGACGACGTAGCGCCCACGAATCCCAACGCCTGCCGCGATTTAGACGCCGATACCTGCGACGATTGCACGCTCACGGGGGCCAATGGGAGCGGCGGCCGTATCGCCAACGACGGGCTCGATACGGACGGCGACGGCATCTGCAATGCGGGGGACACCGACGACGACCGGGACGGCGTTCCCGATGCGAGCGACGGCGACCCGACGAGTCCCTTCGTATGTCGAGATCTCGACGCCGACGGTTGCGACGATTGCGCCGTCACGGGCGCGGACGGCAGCGGCGGCGACGTTGCGAACGACGGCCCCGATTTCGACGCCGACGGCAAGTGCAACGGGGGGGACACCGACGACGACGGCGACGGCGTCCCCGATGCGTCCGACACGTCGCCCTTGAACCCAAATATTTGTCGAGATCTCGACGCTGACGGTTGCGACGATTGCGCGATCACGGGCGCGGACGGCAGCGGCGGCAACGTCGCCAATGACGGAGTCGATCTCGACGGCGACGGGATTTGCAACGCCGGCGACCCCGACGTCGACGGTGACGGCGTGCCGGACACGAGCGACTCCGCTCCGCTCGATCCGACCCGGTGCCGCGACGTAGACGGTGACGGCTGCGACGACTGCGCGAGCACGGGCGCGAACGGCAGCGGCGGCAACGTCGCCGACGACGGGCCCGATGCGGACGGCGACGGGACGTGCGACGCCGGCGATTCCGACGACGACGGCGACGGGGTTACGGACGTGGGCGACCTCGCGCCGAGCGACCCGCACCGGTGTCGCGATGCCGACGGGGACGGTTGCGACGATTGCTCGGTGACCGGTGCGAACGGCAGCGGCGGCAGCGTCGTGAACGACGGCACCGACAGCGACGGCGATGGTCTCTGCGATGCAGGGGATCCGGACGACGACGACGACGGCGTGCCCGACGGCTCCGACTCCGCCGCCACGAATCCCGCTCTTTGCCGTGATCTCGATCATGACACATGCGACGATTGCGCCGTCACGCGCGCGAACCATAGCGGCGGCGACACGGCGAACGACGGAATCGACACGGACGGCGACGGCGTATGCGACGCGGCGGATACCGATGACGACGACGACGGCGTCTCCGACGGCGCCGACAGCGCCCCCACGAACGCACGCCAATGTCGCGACCTCGATCACGACTCGTGCGACGACTGCGCGCTCACGGGCGCTAATCACAGCGGCGGTAACCCTGCGAACGACGGACCGGACTCCGACGGTGACGGCATCTGCAACGCCGGCGAGGACGACACGGACGGTGACGGCGTTTTCGACGGCTTCGACGCCGCCGTCAACGACCCGCACCTCTGTCGCGACGTCGACCTCGACAGCTGCGACGACTGCTCGACGACGGGAGCGGACCACAGTGGCGGAAATCCCGCGAACGACGGCGCGGATCTCGACGGCGACGGGCTTTGCGACGCGGGTGATTTCGACGACGACAACGACGGCGTGGTCGACGCGAGTGACTCCGCGCCGACCGATCCGCACCGCTGTCGCGACACGGACGCCGATTCCTGCGACGACTGCGCGCTGACCGGCGCCGACAAGAGCGGCGGCAGCGTCACCAACGATGGTCCGGACCTCGACGCAGACGGCCTCTGTGACGCCGCCGACCCCGATGACGACGGGGACGGCGTCGCCGACGCCAAGGACACCGCGCCGAGGGATCCCTCGCGCTGCCGCGACGTCGACAAGGACGGCTGTGACGACTGTAGCGTCACGCGCGCGGACGGCAGCGGGGGCGACCCGAAGAACGACGGGGCCGACCTCGATCGCGACGGTCTCTGCGATGCCGGAGACGGCGACGCCGACGACGACGGCGTCAAGAATTCCGCCGACTCCGACCCGCGCGATCCCCACCTGTGTCGCGATGCCGATCACGACGGCTGTGACGATTGCAGTGTCACGGGAGCCGACCGCAGCGGCGGGGATCCGAAGAACGACGGGCCGGACGCCAATCGCGACGGCATTTGCGATGCAGACGCGCCCGACGCGGACGGAGACGGCGTGCCGGACGCGGCCGACGTTGCGCCTCATGACCCCGAGCGGTGTCGTGACGTCGACCACGACTCTTGCGACGACTGCTCGGTCACCGGGGCGGACGCAAGCGGCGGCGACGTCAACAACGACGGCCCCGACGCGAATCGTGACGGCAGGTGCGACCGCGGCGAGAACGACACCGACGGCGACGGGGTCCCCGATACGTCCGACGCCGACGCCGACAACGATGGCATCCCGAACGCCGACGAGGGTACGGGGGATCTCGACGGGGACGGCGTTCCGAACGCGCTCGATCTCGACGCGGATGGTGACGGTGTTCCGGATGTCGTGGAGGCCGGTTGGGTCGCACTCGATGCCGACGGCGACGGGCGCGTCGACGGCCACGCTGACGCAGACGCCGACGGCTTGCTCGACTCGGTCGACGCCGACCCCGCCGACGCGAGCGTGATTCTGTCCGCTGCGACGCTGCCCGATACCGACGGCGACGGCGCGCTGGATGCGCTGGATCTCGACGCGGATGGCGACGGCATTCCCGATTGCACCGAGGCCGGGGGAACCGACGCGGACGGCGACGGCCGGGCCGACGGCGACGACGCGGATCGCGACGGGTTGGTCGATCTCGTCGAGCCCGTCGCGGGCGGCGTCGCGCTGCCACGCGCCGATTTCGACGCCGACGGTAGCCCGGACATGCTCGATACCGACAGCGACGCGGACGGCGTGACGGACCTGATTGAGGCGCATGACCTGGACGGGGACGGCAAGGCCGACGTGGTGCCGGTCGGAACCGACGATGACGACGACGGGCTTGACGATGCATTCGATCTCGACGCCGCGGGCCTTTCGGCGCCGCTTCCAGATCGAGACGACGACACGCACCCGGACGTTTACGATAGCGACGACGACGGCGATGGCGTCGCGACCCGGTTCGAAGACCAAAACCGAGACGGTGACTTGCTCGACGACACGGACGCGGACGGCAAGCCGAATTACCTGGACGCGGACGATGACGGCGACGGCCTCTACACCGCGGACGAGGCGCCCGATGCGAACGGCGACGGCAACCCGGACGACGCACGCGACACGGATCGCGATCGGACCCCGGATTTTCTCGATCCCGACGACGACGGTGACACTTTAGCGACTACCGCCGAACGGGCCGATCCGAACGGTGACGGCCATCCGGAAGACGCCGTGGATGCGGACGGTGACGGCATCGCAGATTATCTCGATCCCGACGACGACGGCGACGGCCGGCCGACCCGAACCGAGCTCGGCGACGCCGACCACGACGGAAAGCCCGACTACCTCGAGCCGAACACGAGCGGAGGCGCGACGCTTGCCGGTGGAGGGCTGACCTGTTCCTTGAGAGCCGCTCGGTCGGAGACGAACGAGTTCGCCTTCACGCCGGCGCTCGTGCTCGCGATGCTCGCGGCGATCCGACGTGCTCGTGGGCGTCGGAGGCGTCAGGACGAACGGCTGCGTGCCCGCGCGCGGGCACCGTTCAATCGACTCCGCGAAATAGGATCCGAAGCTACCTCGGCAACGCCGGAGCCGGCATCAGCGACGCGAGCGGCAACGCCGGCGCGACATCCACGCGATCGCGCCCCTCGTGCTTGGCGGCGTAGAGCGCCCGGTCGGCGCGTTCGAGCCAAATCGCGGGCGCTTCGCCGGGTTCGTGCTGGGCGATGCCGATGGAAATCGTGATGGTGATCGGGCCCGACGGTGTGTTCACGACGAGCCGCGACTGCCCGTCGCGCAGCCGCTCGGCCCGTTGCAGAATACGCTCGAGCGTGGTCTCCCGGGCGATGACGGCGAATTCTTCGCCGCCGTAGCGCGCGACGAAGTCTTCGCGGCGCATGAAGTGGCGGGCAATGTTGTCCGCGAGCGCTTTCAAGACGGCGTCGCCCGCGGGATGGCCGTAGCGGTCGTTGATGCTCTTGAAGTGGTCGACGTCGAGGAGCAGCAGGCACGGCTCGGCGGAGAGGAACGCCGCGAGCGAGGCGACGCGCTCGAGCTCGTCCGTGAGCGCGCCGCGGTTGTAGAGCTCGGTGAGCGGATCTTGGATCGCTTGGGTGCGCGCGACCTCGAGCTCGGCTTTGAGCTCGACCAGGCGCCGGCCGAGGTCCTGTACCTGGCGCTTCTCGCGCTCGCGCCGGCGAGAAACGGTGGTTTTTACGAGGGAAACGAGCACACCGAGCTGCTGTTCGAGGACGTCGGGGCTGCGCTTGCCGACGACGTCGACCAAGCGTTCGAGCTCGACTTCCACGCGCGTGTCGTCGAGCTTGTCCTCGGTGATGGTCGCGCTCAGACACTGTGCGAACGCCTGAAGCGCCTGGCGCATGTTGCCCGAGCTCCGCACGACGAAGTCGCGCTCCTCGCGGCGGCGCTGCTCGAAGAAGCGGCGAGCCGAGCCGAAGTCGCGCTGGCTCGGCGGCGGGGACGACGGCGTGCTTTCGGCGCGCGCCGGACCCATCACCAGCCGCTGCACGAGCTCCGCACATTCGGCGCGCGTCTCGTCAGCCTTCACCTGGTCGAGATCGAACGCGAACTCACCGTAGGTACGAATGACGCCGGCGAGTGCATCGAGCGCGCGATCGAGATCGGCATCGATGCCTGCCGCGGAAGGGGTCACCGGGAGGGAACCGCTAGGGGTTCTGGCGCGGGCTCCGAACATGCTCATCAAGAACGGTCGCGCCGGCGCGAACTGAAGCGATCGGAAAAGATAATTAAATCAGATGGTTGAGCGTCGATTAGCTCCCGCCGTGCCGGTGGCGATGATGTAGGTCCGAGCCGTGGGGGTGCTCGTGTTCGAGCCGAGCGTGACGGTGAGGGTGGCTGTGAGAGCCGAGGAACCGCGGCTCGTGCGGATGATCGTGGTGGCCGTCGTCGTGGCCGTGGGCGTGCTCGTGCTCGACCGGCTCGTGTACGTGGCGGTGCGCGTGGCGCTCGGTGACGTGAAGGTAAACGGCGAGCGCGAAGAGCACGGCCGCCGCGCCCATCAGACCCACGCCCGAGCGATCGCCGAGCGCGTAAGCGAATGCCGCACCCACGAAGGGAGCGACCGCGAAGAGTGAGCCCGTGCGCGCGGCCCCGAGGATACGCTGCGCGCGGAGGTAGAGCGCGAGGCTCACGCCGTAGCCGAGGAAGCCGCAGATGAACAGCCCGAGAAGCGCGTCGCTCGCGGGCCAGCGCTCGCCGAGCGCGAGCGTGAAGCAGGCCGACAAGGCCGCGCCAAGCACGGCTTTGACGAGCACCACCACGTGCGGGTCGAAATCCGCGAGCGGCCGGCTGAGCGTGTTGTCGAGCGCCCAAAACAGCGTCGCGAGGGCAACGGCGCCGAGACCGAGCGCCTCCGAAGCGTCGACTGGACCCGTCCGCAGCGCGAGCAGCGCGCCGCCCGCGAGCATGAGCACCACCGCGAGCGCGACGCGGGGCCCGGTCGGCTCGCGATGCACGACGCGGGCGAGCAGCACGGTGAAGAGCGCTTCGAGGTTCAAGAGCAACGCCCCCGCGGCGGCTCCGCTGTGCGCGAGGCCCCAGGCGAGCGCCGTCGGTGCGAACGCCGCACCGAACACCGCGACGAGCGCGACGCGGCCGAGCTCGCGAACTCCGAGCGCACGTTCGCGGCCGAATGCGCGCTTGCCCCCGAGGTAGCGAGGAGCTGCAGCGAGGGCGGCGCCGGCGTAGAGCACCGCTGCCGTTGCGAACGCGCCGTCCGCAGCGCCGTAACGCTTCAGGAGTGGCGCGGTGAGGCCGAACAGGCACGCCGCGCCGAGAGCGTAGAGGCTGCCTCGAGCGATGGGCGTTGCGGTCAACGCGGCGACCTCTAGGGGCCGGGCTCGAGCGTGAGCTCGTTCAGCCTACCGCACTTGATGACGTACGAGCCGCCCGCGCCGATGAAGTCACCGGAGCCGTGGCCGAGGCGCACGAAGCGGATCCCGCACGAGGTCATGAGCGTCTGGTTCGTTTCGCCGTAGTCGATGCCGTGAACGAAGACGTGCGCCGAGGCGCTCGAATGCACGATGAGCGCGGCGCGATCGCGGGGCAGCTTGCTCACGTCGAAGGCGGGCGCGGCGACCGGGAGCACCGCCGGGGCCGCGCTCGCCGTCGGGCTCACCGTCCGGTCTGGTGCGGTCGCGCCGGCAGTCGCGGCGCTCGGCGCGCTCGGCGCGGGTTCGCTCCCGGCGGCGCTCGGAACCGCCGCGACGGCGAGCTTCGCTGCGTTCGCGACCGCGCTTGCGGCTCTCCCGACGCTCGGTGCGAGCGTGGCGACCGGCGCCTGCGTCACCGGCTGCTGCGCACGCGACGCCGTGTCGTCCGCACCGGAATGCGTCACGAGGGCGAGCCCCATGCCCACCGCCGTTGCGGCAATTGCCGCTAGGATGAACAAGAGTACGCCGCGCAGGTTCGTCTTCGGCGCGGGCGGCGGCTTCGAGCTCGTCTTTTTCGCTGCCGCGGGGGGGCGCGAGCTCGTCCGGCGCGGTACGGCCGGCGACGCCGGGGGCGCCGCCGACTGCAGCGTCTTCGAGATCGGATCCGGGTTCGACGCCGGCTGCTTCAGTGCTCCGAGCGGCAGCGTCTTGTCGATACTCAGCGGCCCCGCCGCCGCCTCCGTCGCTGCAAAGCGCTGTTCATTCGATGCTGCATCGAGCTTCGGCGGCGGCTCGGTCGGGGCGAACGCCGCTGCGGCGGCGCGCTCGGGGCCGCGCGGTGGCGACGGCAGCGCTTCGGTGCGCGGCGAGTCCGGCAGACGCTCGGGCGACGGCAACGGCTCGGTGCGCGGGGACCTCGCTTCCGGGTCCTCGACCTGCAAATCCGCCGTTGCGCTCCGCTCTTGCGTCACGACGGGCGGCGCGGGCGAGGCGGGCTTCGGCGCTTCGGGCGCCAGCAAACTCGGCTGTGAGGGGCGCACGGCCGTCTTCGCGTCCGACTCCCAATCCTCGGCGTGCGGCACGAACGCCGGAGGGCTCACGGGCGCCACGGCGTCTGCCGACATGATCAGCGTGCCGAGCGGCGTTTTCCCTGCGGGCAGCGGTCGCGCCGGCGCGGCTTTCGCAGCGGGCATCTTGGGCTCCGGCATCGGAACGGGAGGAAGACTGATGGTCGGCTCGAGCGGCGCCGGCAGCGACGCCGGCGGCGAATCGGCGAGCGCGCTCGCGGCGTTCAGCGCGAACTCGCTCGGGCGCTCCTCGCGCACGCCGAGCGTGTCCGGATCGATCGTGACCGGGCGCGTGCCGACCTCGGTGAGCGTCTGCTCGTCGAGGGTCGCCGCAAGCAGCTCACCCACGTCGCTGCCCTCGTTGACGGCGGCCTGCACCGCGACCGGCAACGGCGCGACCACCGATTCGATGCTGACCGTCGCCGGCACGGCGAGCTGCACCTCTCTACCGCCGAGCTCGGGCAGCGCGAGTGTCGGCTGGCTCGCAGTGCGCGGCTTCGGCGGGGCGAGCGATTCGCTCGTGCTCGCGGCCTGGATCAGCTCGGAGCACGTCTTGGTCCAGCGCGCGAGCTCGGCTTCGGGCCCCCTGAGCTTCACGCTGAATCCAGGCGGGGCGCTCGCAATTGCGCCGGATCCGAAGGCAAATCGTCGCGCGACCTTGCCGAGCAGCCGCACGCGCTCGTCGCGGTTCGGCAGCCGGAGCTCCACCTCGACGTCCTCGGTCGGGCAGGGAAGCAGGCTTCGCACGTAGAGTCCGCTCGGGCTCGCGTCGTAGCTGAAGCCGTATTCGTCGGCGTCGCCGCCCTGCGCGCGAAACGCGACGGGCGTCGCGTAGAGCGCGCGCCACTCGCGCCGGCGCGGGCCCTTCGAGAAGACGAGCTCATTGGCGAGGAACAAGACGTCCTCGGGCGCGCCCGCCGTGCTCGTCACCGCCACCCGGTCGAGCCCGGTCAGCGACGCCGCGAGGCGCTGCGTGCTGCGGGCCTCCACGGTCACGATCCACGTCGGCAGCGCGCCCGCGCGCGCGGCATTCTCGATGATGCGCCGGGGATCGCCGAGGGCGGCGCTGATGACGACCAGCCGCGTTTCGGCTTGCGAGGCGTAGAGCTCGACCGCTCCCCGATCCACCGCGAACTTCACGTCGTACCCGGCGTGCGACAGCACGCGCCCGACGAGCGCCCGGCGCTGCGTCGTGGCCTCGGCGACCACGGCCTGGCCGAAGCCCGTCGTATCGGGGGGCGCCGTGTCCCGCAGCACCTGCAACCGTCGTTCGAGCGGCATCCGCGCCCCGAGCGGCACGAGATCGTCCGCGCCCCAGGCGAACACCCGCGCGAAGCCGAGCTCGTTCGGGTGCCGCGACATCCCGATGACGGGCACGCTCCTCAAGCGCTCGGTCCCCCGCGCGCGCTTGCAAAACTGTTCGGCTCCGAGCGTCGCCATATCGACGAGCACCGCGAGCGCCCCGTCGCGTTCGAGCTCGACGAAGGCGCGAGCCGGCTCGCGCGTCAGCAAGAGTTCGAGCCCTACGGCACGAACCGCGGCATCGAGCGAGGACATCAGCTCTCCCGCCAGGTTACCGAGGGCGATGACTCGCCGGTCCGCGTTGGACAACACGCGGGACTTTACGAGGTGCGTGAAGGTGGGAGCAACCTGCCGCTACAAATGTGCCCGCAAAGTGCGTGAAACACGCAGGAAGCATGCCTCCTGCTCCTATACGTCCATGCTCGACGTGGCTCGGGTCACGGGCCCTTCGGCCCAGGTCGTGGAGGTTTCTCCGGGGGTAACCCGCGTGGAGCTTGCTGGGGAGCTTCCGCTCGGTTGGTGCGGCAACCTGGCGGGAGCACTTTCACGCCGGGGGCTCTCGATCCTGCGCGGCAACGCGGATCGCCAGGGAGCACGCTGGCACGTCGTGCTCGAGGTCTCCTCCGAGCACGGCACCGAGCCGCGGGAGCTCGACTTCTACGAGCTCGCGGGCGAACCGAACCCCGAGCCGCAGGGCCCGCCACGACTCGATTCTTTCGTGCTCGACGTGCCGCGCCGAAGCGCCTCGGTGGAGCTCACCGTGCGTGGCCCCGACCGTCGCGGCTTTCTCGCCGCCTTGCTCGAACGCCTCGCCGCGCTCGGGCTCTTTCCGGCGCGCATCAGCGTCGAAACGGTGCACGGCATGGCCGCCGACACCTTCTGGCTCCAGGCCGACGGAGGCCAGGCTCCCGCGGAGAAGACGCTCGGGGCCCTGCGCGAATTTTTGCGCAGCACCACGAGCCGCTAACGCCCGGCCCGTCTTTTTCGTGAGCAGGCGCAGCCCCACGTCGCCTTCACACCCATGACCCGCGCCCCCCGGCGCAGCCGAAAGTACGGGGTGAGACGCGGCCGGAGTGCGAGAGCACCGGGACTTCGCGTGCCACGCGCGCCCCACAATCAGCGCGCGTGGCACGCGTTCACAGGAGCTCGCGCACGACGCCGTCGGCGAAGAGCCATGCGCTCTTCGGGATGCGCAGCGTGTCACCTTCGCGCACGAGGCGGCCTGCCCGTACGAGACGTTCGGCTGTCTTTTCGCGCTCGTGCGTCAAGCCCGCTGCACCCGTCTCGCGTTCGGCGCGCGCGAGGTCGACGCCTTCCGCGAGCCGCAAGCCGAGCATCAAGCGCTCGCGGAGCGCCGTCTCGGCGTCGACCGCCTCCGCATCGCTCACGAGCTCGGAGATTTCCCAGAGCGGCGCCGTTGCGCTCGCCGTGAGATAGCGCTCGGGCGCTGGTGCGTTGCGGTAGCGCAAGAGGGCGCCCGCGCGCGGTACCGTGCCCCACGCGCCCGTACCGAGCCCGAGGTACGGCTGCCCGCGCCAAATCGCGAGATTGTGCGCGGCATAGTGGCGCTCGCGCGCAAAGTTCGAGATCTCGTACTGCTCGAAGCCGGCGTCTTCGAGCGC
The DNA here is from genome assembly GCA_025936045.1 of Polyangiaceae bacterium. Lineage (GTDB taxonomy): Bacteria > Myxococcota_A > Polyangia > Polyangiales > Polyangiaceae > PMG-095. Next base: position 45,924 of record JAICUB010000040.1, read on the forward strand.
GCGCCCGACGACCTCGAACGAGCGCGCGACGAGCTCCTCTTCGAGCAGCGGTAACTTGCCGGCTTTCGCCAGCGCGCCGAAGCGCGTGCCAGGCTCGATCGTGAGCGCATACGCCGACAGGTGCGTCGGTCCGAGCTCCGCGATCGCGAGCGCTTCACGCCGCGCGACTTCGGGCGACTCCCCGGCCACCCCGAAGATCAAGTCGGCCGACACTCGGGCAAACCCTGCCCGGAGCGCGGTGCGGACGGCCCCGAGCGCGCCTTCGGCATCGTGCAGTCGTCCCAAAAAGCCGAGCCGTTCGCGCTCGAGTCCTTGTACGCCGAGGCTCACTCGATTGACCCCGGCGTCCAAAAGCTCCGCCGCGCGCCGCTCGTCGAAGCTCGACGGATTGCACTCCGCCGTCACCTCGACTGCGTCACCCGGAAAGGCGGCTCTGATCGCCGCGAGAACCCGCCCGAGCTCTTTCGGCTCCCACAAGGACGGCGTGCCTCCGCCGAAAAACACGCTCGTCAGCGTGTGCCCGTCGAGCTCCGCCGCGCGCCGTTCGAGCTCGCGCAGCATCGCGTCCGCGTACGCGCGGTGCGGGATCGCGCTCCGTTCGGCGGCGAGGCTGAAAAAGTCGCAATACGGGCACTTTGCCAGGCACCACGGGAAGTGCACGTACACGCCGAGCGGCTTCGAGCTCACGCGACGGGCCCTAGCACGAAGCGACACGGCGCGCGCGTCGACCCGCGGCGCGCGACCGTTCGAGGGAGTCGTTCAGCGTTCCGTGCCGTTGCCCGCGGGCGGCGCCGCGTCGCGGCCGAGCGCATGGTTCAGCTGCACGAGCGCGATGCGCGCGCTGATGTACGAATCGGCGAGCGCGATGCGCGCGTTCGTGAGGGCCGTCTCGGCGTCGGTGAGCTCGACGTTCGTCCCGCGGCCGGCACGAAAGAGCTCGGTGCGCACGCGATAGCTCTCTTCGGCAGACGTGAGCTGCGTCGTCGCCACGTTGATCGAGTAACGCGCCGTCTCGGCGGAACGAAGCGCTTGCTCGATCTCCACCTTGATGCCGTCGCCAACGGCCCGACGCTGGGCCAATAGCTCTTCGGCCTTCACGTCGGCCGTGGCCGCCGTCGCGTTGTTCGACGGGATCGCCGTGGGCGTCCAGCTCAAGACGAGGCCTGCCTGCCAGCTCTCGTGGAACTTCCCGTCGGGGATGAAGTAGCGCTGGTTCGGGTTCGCGTAGGTCGCCGCCGCCTGACCGTCGAGGCGTGGATAATTACCGATGCGCGCCGACTTCGCCTGTTCGCGAGCCGCGCCGGACGCAGCGTCGAGGCTCTTCACTTCGGCGCGCTTCGCGAGGGCTTCGCGCAGGCCCGCTTCCGAGCTCGGTAGCTGCGCGAGCTCCGGCGCCTCGACGAAAACCTCTTCGCCGATCGCGTGCTCTTGCCCGGGCGGCAGGCCCATCGCTACGTCGAGCTGGGCGGCCGCGACGGCGGTGTTGTTGCGCGCCATTTGGAGCTCTAGCATCGCGTTCGCGACGTCGGCCTGCGTGCGAAGCACGTCGGCTTTCGACGCGAGACCGGCCGCAAAGCTGTTTTGCGTGTCGCGCTGGTGGCCCTGTGCTTGCTCGAGCGCTTGATTGGCGATGACGACCTGCGTCTGTTGCCGAACCCAGGTGTAGTACGCGACGCGAGCGTCGCGCGCGACCGAAGCGAACGTCGCATTACGATCGAAGGCGGCGGCGTCGCGCTGCTTCGAGGCGCCGGCCACGCCGTGCGACACTTTGAATACGTAGTCCGAGATCGGCACCTGGAGCGCCGCATCGAAGGACCAGGCATTTTCTGGGAATTTCACGGGCGAGATCACGATGGGCTGCCCCGCGACGATACTCAACGCGTCGGCGAACGCCGGCGGCAGAAACTGGACCGCGGCCACGTGCGACAGTCGCGTGTACGATGCGCTGAGCTTGAGCGTCGGCCAGTACGCGGCGTTCGCGGAATCGATGCCGCTCTCGGCTTCCTCGAGCGCCCTTTTCTTGGCTTCGATCGTCGCGTTCGTTTGCATGGCGCGGCGCGCGGCTTCATCCGACGTGAGCCCCTGGCCGGGGCCCGCCATATGAAGCCGGTCTTTGAGCTCTTGGATGGCTTGCGCCTTCTGCGCGTCGCTCACGCCCGTATCGATGATGGCCGCGTTTCCGCCCGTGCTCGCGGTAACGTTGGTCCCGGCAGCGGGCGGCGTCGCAGCAGCGCCAGGCCGTGCATTCGGTGCCGCAGGTGCAGCGGGTGCCGCTGGTGCTTTCGCGGGCTGAGCTTGCGCCGCGGCGCCGCGAGCGAGAAGGAGGAGGGCGAGCGGGAGCAGACCCCCGCCGCGGACGACTCGAACGCCTTTTGAGACCATGAAACAGTTCCTAGGTGTTGGGGACGTGTCGCCTGCGAGGATTTACTCGGCCGACGACGCCGCTTGGTTCGGCGCCACACTCGGTCGGCCACGGCCGCCGGGCAAGAAGGCGCGAATCTTTTCTGCCATACGCGGCAGAGAGCGTTTAAGGTTCTCGATCGCGAGATAAAAGACGGGCACGACGATGAGCGAGAGCAACGTCGAGCTCACCACGCCGCCGATGACCGCGATGGCCATCGGCGCGCGAAACTCGCTGCCTTCGCCGTGGCTCGTCGCCGTCGGAAGCATGCCGAGCACCATGGCGGCGCTCGTCATCAAGATGGGCCGCAAGCGCTCGGGGCCGGCCGTGACGATGGCTTGAAACGGGGTCATCCCGTGATCGCGCACGTGCACGATCGCGCGATCGATCAGCAAAATCGCGTTCTTCGTCACGAGGCCCATGAGCAGGACGATGCCGATGAGCGCGCCCATCGCCATGGTGTTGTTCGTGAGAAACAGGCCCACGACGCCGCCGACGAGCGCGAGCGGCAGCGTGAGCATGATGGTGAGGGGGTGCACGAAGCTCTCGAACTGCGACGCGAGCACGATGTAGATGAAAACGACGCCGAGGAGCAGCGCGATCGCCATGTTCTCGTTCGTTTCGTTCATCAGGCGGAGCTGCCCGTCGTAGGCGACCGAAATGCCCGGGCCGAGCTTCGCCTGCTTGATCGCGGGCTGAAACTCCTTCGCCACGTCACCCAGCGGCCGGCCGATGGGCGTCGCCCATAGCGTGATCTGCCGCTCGCGGTTCTCGCGCTCGATCACCTGCGGGCCTTCGCTGCGGTGGAAATTCGCGACGTCGGAGAGCTTCACGGGACCATGGTTCGTCTGGAGTGTGAGGTTCTTTAGGGCCTCTTCGTCCGCCCGGTAGTCCTCGCTCAAACGAACTCGGATCGGAATTTCATCGCCACCGGAGCGGAGGTTGCCGCTCTCGTCACCTTCCATGGCGGTTCTGAGGGCGAGCGCGACCTCCGAAACACTGAGCCCGCGATCGGCGGCCCGCTCGCGGTCGAGCTCCACCTCGAGTTCGGGCCGGCCCGGCGAGTAGCGCACCTGGATGTCCGAGACGCCGGGCGTCGCCTTCAGAATCTTCTCAATCGTGCCCGCGGCGGCTTCGATCTCGGGAAATTCGCTGCCCCGCACGTTGATCATGATGGGCGCTTCCGTCGCGGCGCCCTCGACGAACGGCGGGTCGGTGGCCGTCACTTTCGCGCCGGGAATCAGCTGGGCGGCGCGCCGGCCGGCCTCCTTGAGCGCTCCGATCGAGACGCTGCGCTCGGCCTTCGGCGTCGTCGCGATGCGCCAGCGGATCTTGTTCGGCTCGCCGTCCACGCCGACCGTCGAGGACAAAACCTGGATCTCCGGCGTCTTCAGGAGCTCGCTTTCGGCGATGGCCGACAAGCGCGACGTTTCGGCGAGCGCGGTCCCGGCGGGCAGCTCCGACTCGACGACGAATTGGCTCCGGTCTTCCGAGTTCACGAACTCGGAACCCATGAGCGAGGTCACCCAGCCCATGAACACCATGCTGAGCACGGCGAACGCTCCGACCGCGAGCTTGTGACGGACGGCCCAGCCGAGCATCGCGGCGTAGGTCTCCTCGACCTGCCGGAAGGTCCACTCGAAGGGCGCCTTGAGCCAGTCGAACGCGCCCCGCTCGCCCTGCTTTTTCGCCTTCGAGAAGCGCGAGGAGAGCATCGGATCGAGCGTGAACGCGACGAACAGCGAGATGGCGACGGCCGCGGAGATCGTGATGCCGAATTGCCGGAAAAATTGCCCGACCATGCCCTTGACGAACGCGACCGGCAAGAAGACGGCGATGATCGTGAGCGTCGTCGCGAACACGCTGAGCGCCACCTCTTGCGTGCCGTCGAGCGCGGCTTGCATCGGCGGCTTGCCGCGCTCGATGTGCTTGAAGATGTTCTCGCGCACGACGACGGCGTCGTCGATTAGGAGACCGATCGCGAGCGAGAGCGCGAGCAGCGTCATCATGTTCAGCGTGAAGCCGAGCACGTACATCACGTAGAACGTGCCGATCACGCTCGTCGGCAGCGCCACCGCGCTGATCAGCGTCGAGCGCAGGTCCATCATGAACACGAGGATGACGAGCACGGCCATCAACGCACCGAGCACGATGTGGTGCTGCACGGACGAGAGCTCGACTTCGATGAAACGCGACTGATCGATGAGCAGCGCCGCCGACATGCCGGGCGGGAAGCTCTTCGTCAGCTCGGCGAGCTTTGCCTTCACGGAATGCGCGATTTCGACGGTGTTCTTCCCGGATTGCTTGCGCACGTCGAACGTCACCGCCTCGGTGCCGTTCACGCGCACGAGCGTCGTTTCGTCGGCGAAGCCGTCCACGACGTTGGCGACGTCGCGCAGGCGCACGACCGAGCCGTCCTTGGCCGTCGCGACGATCACGTCGCGGATTTGGTCGACGTTCTTGAACTCGCCGACCGTGCGCACGGAGACTTCACGCGAGCCCTCGTCGTAGTGGCCCGCGGGGACGTTCAGGTTCTCGGCGCGCAGGCGGCCGACCACTTGCGCGAGCGGGATCGCGAGCGCGTCGAGCTTCGGCCGATCGAGCAGCACGCGGATCTCGCGCGTTTGCCCGCCGTTGATGTCGACGGCGGCGACGCCCTCCACCTGCTCGAGCGCGGGACGGATGACGTCGTGCGTGTAGTCGCGGACGTCCGCGAGCGAGCCCGGACCGCGCACGGTGTACGTCAGCACCGGCGAGGCCGAGACGTCGAAACGATTGATAATCGGCTCTTTCGTCTCGTCGGGCAGCTTGTAGCGCACCTGCGAGACGCGCTCCCGCACCTCGGTCGCGGCGTCTTTCACGTCGACGCCGAGATTGAAGAGGACGAACACCATGGCCGAGCCCTCGCGCGAGAACGAGCGCACGCGGTCGATGCCGTTGATGCCGATGGTCGCGTCCTCGAGCGGCTTGGCGACGAGGGTCTCGACTTCCTTCGGGCTCGCGCCCGGATACGGCACCGTCACGACGACGGCGGGAAAGGACACGTCCGGAAACAGATCGGAGCCGAGCCGGGTGAACCCGACGACGCCGAGCACGAGCATGGCCGTGATGACCATGACGGTGAAGACGGGTCTCTTGATCGCGACGGAAGAGAGCGTCATCGGCGGTCCTTTCAGTTGCTCGCGGCCGACGCCGGAGCGGCGGGAGCGACGGAGCGGGCGACGGCGACGCGATCACCGGGCTGCGCGTCCGAGCGCGGCGCGATCACGACGCGGTCGCTCGCGGCGATGCCGTGCCGCACGAGCAGCGTGCCGTCCGGCGCGATCGAGAACGCGAGGTGACGCGTGGCGAGCGTGTCGTTCTCGACGACGAACACCTCGTCTTGCGAGCCGGGACGCAGCGTTTCGCGCGGGAGCTCGAGCACGCCGAGGCCGCTCTTGCCCTTCACGGTCGCGCGCACGAACGTCCCCGCTCGCAGGCGCGAACCCTGGTTGTCGATGCTGGCCTCGATGCGCACGCGCCGGGTCGACGGATCCACGGTACCGAGCACCGCGGTCACGGTGCCCGTGACCGGTCCGTGCTCGGTATCGACGCTGAGCACGGCCCCGGGCTCGACCAGCGCGGCGTCGCGTTCACCGAGGGTGCCCTTGAGCTTCAGGTGCGACAGGTCGTCGAGCTCGAACAGTGAAACGGCGGGGCTCGCGATGCCGCCGGCGCCGTCCGGAGCGCGCGTGACGCTGCCCGCGAACGGCGCCACGAGCCTTTGATTCGACAGCGTGACCTGGCTCAACGACACCTGTGCCTGCGCGGACTCGAGCTGCGCCGAGGCGAGCGCCCGCTGCTGCGCGCTCTGCACGCCGGTGCCTTCGGCCATCGCGCCGCTCTGCACCATCGTCTGCGTGCGGCGATCGGTGTCGGTGGCGAGCGTCAGCTGAGCTTGTGCAGCGCGCTCCTGCGCCTGGGCCGCGCGGAGCTGCGCCGCGGCTTCGCTCGCGTCGAGCGTCGCCAAGAGTTGACCGGCCTTCACGGAGTCGCCCACTTTGACGAGCACCTTCGCGATGCGCCCGCTCGTCTTGAAGCCGACGTCGGCGTGCTGGCCGGCGGCGATGGTGCCGTCGATCTCGACGACCGGGTCCCACGTCGCCGTGACCGGCGCGACGGTGCTCACGTTCGCGAGCGCGTGGGCCGCGGCGTTCGCGCGCTTCGAGTCTGCGTTGCGTTGCGCCGCGACGGCCGCCTTTTCGTGGGTCGCAGCTTGGATGCGAACGCCGGACCAGGCGGCGAAGCCGAGCAGCGTGAGCGCGCCGGCGATGACGCCGACGAGCGGGGCGCGCGGGCGTTCACCGTTCGGCTCCTGCGAGGGATCGAGCGGCGGGCTAACGGAAGCGGGAAGCTCTGTCATGACAATCTCGGGTTCGACGGGGGGGGCAACGGGGCGAAACAGGGCGTGTCAGGCGGAGCGGCGGCGCCGCGCTGACTCAGACAAACGCTGAGCGTGAACGTTCACGCAGGCCTCGATTAATTCCGGGGTACCGAGCGCGCGCAGGCACAGCGCTTCGACGCCGAGCAACCAGCGCTCGAGGTTCGGCTTGCGGCGCTCGCGCACGAGCCGACGGGCCAGCCGATCGTATCCGCCGGCCACGAAACAACCTGCCTGCTTTACGTCGAGGTCCGCCCGGTAATAACCCTGCTCGATGCCGTGCTGGACGAGCCGCTCGGTCGTCTGTTGCGCGCCGTCGGCGAACACGTCGATCAGATGGTGGTACTTCGGCGACCCGCCGCCTTCGAGCACGAGCCGCATGATCGAGCGGTGTTTCCAGAGGCACTCGAAGATCCGGAGATCGGCGTCGAGCCATTGCTCGATGAGCACGGGATAGGGACGATCGGTCCACGCGTCCCGCTGCTCTTCGAGCTCCCTCAGGATCACTCCGAGCTCGGCGAGGGCGCTCGCGAGGATTTCCTGGAACGCGTCGTCCTTGGTCTTGAAGTGGAGATAAAAGGCGCCCTTGGAGAGGCTCGCCGCGCGCGTGATATCCTCCACCTTGGCGCCGTCGAGCCCGTGCTCGATGAAGATGCGCTCGGCGGCGGCAAGCAGCCGGCTGCGGGCGTTGGGGTCACTGGGACGGGACATGGTCCTCGATGTCAGTGACCCACCGGTCAGTGACCGATGAGTCAATAACTCGTTCCAGCCCCGCGTCAAGGCTCGAATCAGGTTTTTTGGAAGCGCTGGAGCTCGGCTTCGAAGCCGCCCATATCGACGCGCGTGCCGCCGGGAGTGGTCCGAAGTCCGACCTCGTGGGCGACCTTGCGGGTGCGGTCCGGCAAAGGCGAGAGCCAAATCAGCCGTCCACCCGGGACGAGCACGCGCGCCGCGTGCGCGACGAACGCGTCGAGCAGCGTGCCGAGTGAACGATCGCGCACGAGCCTGCGTCCCATCGGGGGATTGGTGAGAATCAGCGAGACGCCCTCGGGCCGTAGCTCGGTCGCGTTGCCCGCCCTGAGCTCGGCGCGAACGCCGGCGGCGGCCAGGTTCTCACGGGTGGCGTCGAGGGCGGCAGCGTCGAGATCGCTCCCGTAGAGCGCCCGGTACGGGCCGAGCTTCGCGCGTTCGACGAGCTCGAGTCCGCTGCCGACGAACGGGTCCCACACGACGTCGGCGGGTCGCGCGCCGGCCGTGCGCGCGAGCGCCGCCGCGATCGTCGGATGGCTCGCCGCGCGCACGTCGCGCATTCGGTACGAAAAGCGCGGATCTTCGAAGGCGAGCGGGACGAGCACGAGGTACCGCTCCTCTGGGCGCCGGACCACGACGAGCTCCCAGCTGGCCGCGCGCGAATCGTTGACGAGCTCGGGCGAGCGGCTCCGCACGGCCTCGACGATGCGAAACACGAGCGCGCGCTGGTGGCCGCCTTCGGAAAAGCTCACACGGTAGCGCGCGCTTCCATCCGTCCAAGCGCGCAGTGCCGTTCGAGCCGGCTCCGACGCGAGAGCGCGCGCGACGGCGTCCGCCGTCGCCTCGTCGCGCGCGGGCGGGAGCGCGATGCGCAAGCCGAATCCGAGCGCCGTGCGTGCGATGAACAGGGCGTCGAGGCGCCCCGCGAACGGCAGCTCGACGAGCCCGGGCGAGCGCACGCTGGGATTGCCGAGCGGAGCAAGCTCGCTCGCCAAGAGCTCGGCGAGTCCCGCGCGGCACTCCGCGAGTAGCGAAAGCGTGCGGCCGAGCTCCGCGTCCGTGCGGATCGCGCTCGGTGTGTCGCGGCTCGCGCGCCGCTCGAGGAGCTGGAGCGCCTTTTTGACGAGACGCGAGAGCTCCGCGTCGCTCGATGTTTCGGCGCGCAGCAGCCGCAGGGCGTCGCTGCCGCCGACCTTGCCGAGCGCGTCGGCGAGGACACGGCGGAGCGTGCCGTCGGCGTCGGGCCATGCGGCGCGAAGGTCGGCTTCAGCCGCCGCGTCGAACGGTAGTTTGCCGAGCGCCGTCGCGGCTCTCCGCACGACGAGCGGCTCGGGGTCGCGGAGGGCCGCGCGCAGCGCCTCGGTAGCTCGTGGATCCGCGAGCCGCCCGAGGACGCTCACGAGCCGCGCGCGACCGGCGGGCGTGGTGCGAGGAAGCTCGGCGAGCACGGCCTCGACCGCGTGCTCGCCGGCGCGCGCGAGCACCCGTTCGAGCCGCGGCGTCTCTTCGCGGCTCGCCTGCGCGAGCAAGCTAAAAAGCGCCGGAAAGTGGGACGCGCCCGGGACGAAGCCGGGATCGTCGAGCTCGAGCGCGGAATTTCGACGTAGCGAAGCCATGCTATCAGGTGGGGCCGTGACCTACCGCCCACTCGTTCCTTGGCAAGTGCTCGAGCGCAAGACGCTCGTCGCGCGTCGCTGGCTCACCGTGCACGAAGAGCGGGTGCGCCTCGCCAACGGCAGCGAGATGGGCGATTTTCACGTGATCGAGAGCCCGAGCTGGGCCGGCGCGCTCTGCGTCACGGAGTCGGACGAGGTCGTCCTCGTGCGGCAATACCGGCACGGGATCCGCGGTGAAAGCCTCGAGCTTCCCGCGGGCGTGCTCGATGCGGGGGAGGATCCGATGGCGGCCGCGCGGCGCGAGCTCTGCGAAGAGACGGGTTATCTCGCGCCACGCTGGGAGACGATCGCGAGCTTTGCGACGGAGCCCGCGCGCCAGACGGTGCGCGCTCATTTTTTCTGTGCGCTCGGCGCGACGCCGACCGGTACGCGAGCTCTCGACGAGAGTGAGGACATCGACGTCGTACGGGTCCCGCGGCGCGAGCTCTTCGGCTTGATCGAGAGCGGGCGTATCAGCCACGGCGTCCACGTGGGCGCGATCCTGCTCGCGGCGAAGCGGGGTTTTTTGACGATCTGAGGCTCGCGAGCACGCGGGAGAGATCCGGCGCGAGCGGCGATTCCACGCGCCGGGCCCCCTCGGGGAGCTCGAGCGTGACGGCGCTCCGATGCAAAAACGCGCGATCGAGCTCGTGACGGTGTGAAAAGTGCACGTTCGTCCGGTGATCGCCGAAGCGGGCGTCGCCGACCACGGGATGGCCGAGCAGAGCGAGCGCGCGCAGCAGCGCCGAAAGTCCGCTGATCGGCGCCGTCACTCTGATGAGCGAGTGCCCGCCGACGACCTCGAGCCGCTCGTAGCGTGCGCGAGCATTCCGCGATCTGAGCGCGAGCGTTCCGCCTGCGCGGAGCACGCCGCGCGCGAGGACCAGATACTCGGCCTGGCTTCGGGCAAGGATCGGCTCGAGCTCGCGCACGGCCGCCGCGCCTTCTAGGACCACGGCGACGCCGCTCGCGGGCGCGACGTCACCCTGCGCGTGCGGCGGTTGCTCGACGGCGACGAAGCTCGCGTCCGAAGCGAGCACCACGCGCGGCGGCGCGGGGCGCGGCACGAAGCGGGCGAGCGCCTCGACCGCGTCGCTGAGCGGGATCATGTCGAACGGCGTCGCGTCCTCGAGACCAAGGCCGAGCTCCGCGAAATGCGCGGCGTCACGCGCGAGCGTTTCCGGGGCGCACGAGACGTAGAGCAAGAGCTCCGGCACGAGGGCGGCGATGCGCCGGCGCACCTCGGGCGCAAGACCGCGCCGGGGCGGGTCGACGATGACGGCGTCGAAGTGAGCGCCTCGTTCGGCGAGCTCCGCGAGCGCGACGCCGGCGTCCGACGCCATCACCGCGAGCTCCAGCCGTTGCTCGGCGGCGGCGCGTTCGGCGAGCCGCACGGCAGGAGCAAAGCTTTCGACGAGCGTCATGCTCGCGCCGCGCTCGGCGAGCCGGAGCGACAGAGCACCGGAACCGGCATAGAGCTCGAGGACGCGGAGCCCGCCGAGCGTTCGTCCGGCGGCGGCGTTCGGCGCGCCCGGGCCACGCCGGGCCTGCACCACGTGGGGCGCCGCCATACGGTCGAGCTCGGCTTCGACGGCGGCGTGCAGACGCGCGAGCTGCCCGGCGTGCGCTTGGGTGAAGGCGCCGTGGGCCGCGTAGTGCCACGGCGCGCTCGGGTCGGGACGGTGACGGAGCTCGCGCGCGCCCGCGAGCACTTCGAGCGCGGAGCCGAGCAGCTGGGGTGCGTCCTCGTCGCGCGTGCTCACGGCGACGCTCGCGATGTTCGGGTCGAGCCGCGCAATGGTTTCGGCGAGGGCGCGGCGCGCGTCCGGCGCGAGCGTGGGCGGCACTGCGGCGGTGACGAGCACGCCGTCGTCCGCCTCGCGCAAGTCGAACGAGGAGACGGGGCCGGGCAAGGGGAGCGCTGCGCGGAGCGCCGCCACTGCCGCGTGCAGGCGCGGGCGCAGCACCAGGCATTCCGGGATATCGACGACGTCGTGCGTGCCGCGCGCGAAGAGCCCGAGCGCCCTGCCGTGAGCCACGAGCTTGGTGCGGAGGCGAAAGTGCGCAATCGGCTCGGCTGCGGCCGTTGCGAGCACCGGAGCCGCGGCGAGCACCGCGTACGCGCCGAGCGCCCGCGCGAGCGTCTCGCGCTTGAAATCCAGCTGCTCCGCGTACGGCCGTCCGAGCAGCGGGCAGCCCGGGCAACGGTCGGCGTGTGAACAGTGCAAGGGAAATCAGCTCGAGGGCGCCGAGCCAGACCGAACCCCGAAACGGCCGAGCAGTCAAATCGCGAGCATCTGCAGGCCGGGTGCCGGGCTCGTGAAAGCGGAGCGCCGTGATAAAAACGGCCGTGGTCTCCGAGCACGCGTTCGTCGCAGCCGCCGAAACGCAGATTTTGCCGGTCGTGCAGCGTCTCCACCGGCGCATTCGTGACGGGCTCGTCGCGGCGTTTCGCGCCCCGAACGCCGGTGAGCTCGCGGCCGTGGCGGGCGACGAGGGCGGCGATACCATCTACGCCGTCGATCGCGTGAGCGAGCGCGTGCTGCTCGAAGAGCTCGGCCGTGACGCCGAGGCGCTCGGAGGGATCGTGCTCGTTGCCGAGGGGCTCGCCGGTGGGCAGCGCGTGCTACCGGAAGGGCGCTCGCGCTCGAGCGCCCGCTACGTCGTCATCGTCGATCCGATCGACGGGACGCGGGGGCTCATGTACCAGAAGCGGAGCGCGTGGGTGCTCACCGGGGTCGCGCCCAACTCGGACGCGCCGCGGCTCGCCGACATCGTGCTCGCGGTGCAGACCGAGATCCCGACCGTGAAGCAGTATCTCGCGGACGAGCTCTGGGCAGTGCGCGGGCGCGGTTTCTCGGCGCAGAGAGTCGACCTTTTGCGCGGAGACAGGGCGCCCGTGACGCTGCGGCCGTCCGGCGCCGACGGCATCGAGCACGGCTTTGCGATGCTGAGCCGGTTTTTCCCCGGCGCCCGCGACGCCATCGCGGCGCTCGACGAAGAGCTCGTGCGCGCCGTCCTCGGCCCGCTGCCCGCGGGACGCGCCCTCTGCTTCGAGGACCAATATTTATCGAGCGCTGGGCAATTTTACGAGCTTTTGGCCGGGCACGATCGGTTCAACGCCGATCTCAGGCCGCTCTTCGAGCGCGTACTCGCCGAGCGGGGCGAGCCGCCCACGCTGTGCTGTCATCCTTACGACGTGTGCACGCTGCTCATCGCCGAGGAAGCGGGCGTCCTCGTCACGGGGCCGGACGGCAAACCGCTCGATGCGCCGCTCGACGTGGAGACGCCCGTCGCCTGGTGCGGCTATGCGAACCCTCGGATCCGCGCGCGCGTCGAGCCCGCGCTCCGCGCCGCGCTCGAGCGGCGCGGGCTACTTTGACGCGTATTTCCGCAGGGGTGCGACTTCTTGGCGCGTTCCGGCGGCTTGCTTTTCGGACGAAACGGGGAAAGGACTCGACGCTACATGAAGGTTCTCGTCACCGGCGCCGCGGGTTACATCGGCTCGCACGCCATCAGGCGCGTTCGCAATGCGGGACACGACGTCGTCGCCCTCGACAATTTGAGCCGCGGCCATCGTGAGGCGCTGCCCGCGGGTGCTCCGTTCGTCGAGTGCGACGTGGGGGATCGCGAGCGCGTACGCGCGGCGCTCGTCGAGCATCGGATCGACTGCGTGCTGCACTTCGCGGCGTTCGCCGCCGTCGGCGAGTCCGTTCGCGAGCCGCTGCTCTATTACCGTAACAATACGAACGGCACGCTCGGTTTGCTCGAGGCGATGCAGGCCGCGGGCGTGAAGCGTCTGGTCTTCAGCTCGACCTGCGCGACGTACGGCGAGCCGGCGGCCATGCCCATCCACGAGGAGATGCCGCAATCGCCCATCAATCCTTACGGGTGGTCGAAGCTGTTCTCCGAACGGATGATGCGTGACGTCTGCCACGCCGTTCCCGATTTTTCCTGCGTCGCGTTGCGCTACTTCAACGTGGCGGGTTCGGCGGAGGACGGCAGCATCGGGGAGGATCACGAGCCCGAAACCCACCTCATCCCCGTCATTTTGCAGGCCATGGTCGGCGCGCGCGACAAAATTTCCGTTTTCGGCGACGACTACCCGACGCCCGACGGAACCTGTATTCGCGACTACGTGCATGTCGACGATCTCGCCGACGCGCACGTGGTGGCGATGGAGCGACTGAAGCCGGGCTTCGCCTACTACAACGTCGGAATCGGTCACGGACACAGCGTGAAGGAGATCCTCGCGGCGGCCGAGCAGGTGCTCGGCAAAAAGCCGCCTTACGAGATCGCAGCGCGTCGGCCGGGTGATCCTCCCGAGCTCTACGCCGACGCGTCCAAGATCGAGCGTGAGCTCGGCTGGCGCGCCCAGCGCACGGACATCCGCGCCACCATCAAGAGCGCCTGGGCCTGGTTTCAACGCCGGCCCCGCGGCTACGCGACAGCCGGGAAGTCGCCGTGAAGCTCTGCCGCTTGGGTGCGCCCGGCGCCGAGCGACCGGGCGTCCTCCTCGCCGACGGCTCACACGTCGACGTGACCTTGTTCGGCGAGAGCTACGGCGAGCGCTTCTTCGAAAGCGACGGGCCGCGCCGCCTCGCTGCCTGGATGAGCGCGCATCCGGAGGATTGTCCCGCGGTCGCGCCCGGCGAGCGGCTCGGGCCGTGCATCGAGCGCCCCTGCAAAATCATCGGCATCGGCCGTAACTATCGCGCTCACGCGGCCGAGGTCGGCGCTGAAGCGCCTTCGGAGCCAATCCTGTTCATGAAGGCGGCGAGCGCCCTCTCGGGGCCCTACGACGACGTGCTCTTGCCGCCGGGCTCAGCGCACACCGATTGGGAGGTGGAGCTCGGTGTCGTCATCGGACGCGCCGCTCGTCACGTCTCGCGCGAGCGCGCGCTCGAGCATGTCGCTGGCTATGCGCTCTTCAACGACTACAGCGAGCGTTCGTTCCAACGGGAACGCTCCGGCCAATGGACCAAGGGCAAGAGCGCCGACTCGTTCGCGCCGCTCGGCCCCTACCTCGTGACGGACGACGTGGATCCGACCGCGGTCGAGCTCTGGCTCGGAGTCAACGGCGTCGAACGCCAGCGCGCGTGGACGCACCAAATGATCTTCGACGTGCCGGCGCTCGTCGCGTACGTGAGCGGATTCATGACGCTCTTGCCGGGCGACGTGCTCGCGACGGGGACGCCCGAGGGGGTCGGTTCCGCTGCGAAGCCGCCCGTTTTTCTGCGCGCGGGGGACGTCGTCGAGTTCGGCGCGACCGGTCTCGGCACGGCGCGGCAACGCGTGCGCGAGTGGAGCCCGAGCTAGTGCGCAGGGCATGCGTCGCGCTCCTCGCCGGCGTCGCGCTCGTCGCCGCGTGCAAGGCGCTGCCGAGCGCCGTTCCACTTTCGAATACGGGCGGCGTGCTCGAGGATACCGGCACCGATCGCGATCGCCAGCCGCAAGCCGCGCTCGCGTTCGGCGGAGGCTCGGTGGAGACGAAGGCGCCGCCGCCGTCTCCGACGCGTGGGCCTTCGGCTGCGGCCGACGCCCCCGTGGACGCGGGCGCGCCCGTCGCGGCCGCAACGGCGGGTGACGGCGGCGTGGTCGCGGTGACGTGGGCCGGTGAGTACTTCGGCAACGACCGACTGACCCGTCACTTCGAAGGGGAGCCCGACGACGTCGAACTCGACGACAAGGCACACACGCGCGTGGAGGTGCCGGCGCCGAACGCGCTCCTCGTCTCGATCGTGAACAGCGCGTCGGGTGACGTGATTTGCGCGCTGCACGCCACGGCAGAGGGCGCGACGGCCACGCTCGACGCCGGACAATCCTGCTTCGGCGACGAGGGTTCCACCGCAACCGTGACCGACGGCCGGGTGACGCTCAGCGGCGACCGGCTCGTGCTCGATTTCAGCGGCACGGTCGTCGCGAGCACGGGCGACGAGGACGGCACCGACGACGACACGATCGAATTTCACCTCGATTATCACTTCGACGGCCGCCGTCGCTGAGGTCGGTTCGAGCTCGTCGTGGGGCGAACAATGTCCGCCCCCGGCACCTTCCGAACCCCAGCCAGGTCCGGCCGGTGATACAAAGGTGCCCGCGTGCCGAAGCTGATCCACGCGGCCGACCTGCACCTCGACAGCCCCCTCGTCGGGCTCGAGCGCTACGAGGGCGCCCCGGTCGGTGAGCTCCGGCGCGCGACGCGCGGCGCGCTCGATCGCTTGGTGGAGCTCTGCATCGCCGAACGTGCGGACGTGCTGCTCGTCGCCGGTGACCTTTTCGACGGCAGCTGGCGCGACTACTCGACGGGCTTGTTCCTGTGCGAACGCATGGCCCGGCTGCGCGAGGCGGGCGTGCGCGTCGTCTGGATCCGCGGCAACCACGACGCTGCAAGCCGCTTGCGTAAGCATTTACGTATGCCCGAAAACGTCCGCGAGCTCTCGCACGAAAGGCCCGAGAGCGTCCGCTTCGAGGAGCTGAACCTCGTCGTGCACGGGCAGGGTTTTCCCGAAGCGGCGGTGAAGGAGGACCTCACGCGGCGCTACCCCGCGCCGATCGCGGGCGCGGTGAACGTCGGGCTTTTGCACACCGCCCTCGAGGGGCGCGAGGGCCACGCGCCGTACGCACCCTGCACGCTGACGACGCTCGTGGATCGCGGCTACGACTACTGGGCGCTCGGACACGTCCATGCGCACGAGGTCGTCTCGCGCGCGCCGTTCGTGGTTTATCCCGGCAATTTGCAGGGACGGCACGTGAAGGAAACGGGGGCGAAGGGTGCCGTCGTCGTCAGCTTCGACAGCGCGCGGGTGCTCGAGGTGGAACATCGCGCGCTCGACGTCGTGCGCTGGGCCCGCGTGAGCGTCGACGCGGGCGCCGTCGCGACCCTGGACGACGCGGGCGACGCCGTGCAACGAGCGCTCGTGCGCGCGAGTGAGCAAGCGGGTGAGCGGCTACTCGCCGCTCGCGTCGAGCTCGTCGGGCCGTGCGCGGCGCACGCGTTGCTCAAGGCCGATCCGGAGCGCGCGCTTTCGACGGTGCGCGCCGCGGCGCTCGACGTCGACGCGCCCGTATGGATCGAGCGCGCCGTCGTGAATACGCGGCCGTTGCTCGGTGAGCTCGCCGCGACGGCGGTCGTCACGGGGCCCCTCGGCGAGCTCGGTCGCGAGATCGAGGCGTTGCGGGGCGATCCGGCGGAGCTCGCTCGGTTCGTCGCGGACCTCCCCGGCCTCGCTGAGCTCCTGCGCAAGCTGCGCCCCCTCGCCGGGGAAGGGCCGGCCCAGGTGCCCGAGACGGTGCTCGACGACGCACGCGAGCTCTTGCTCGCGCGCCTTTCGGAGCTCGGCAGCCCGTGAGGATCCTGCGCCTCGATCTCAAAGCTTTCGGCCCGTTCACCGGGGCTTCGCTCGATCTGTCCGCGGGCGGCCCGGGCGGCTTCCACCTCGTCTACGGCCCGAACGAGGCGGGCAAGTCGACCGCGCTGCGCGCCGTCCGTGACTTGCTCTACGGCTTCGAGCACCGCACGCCGGACGCCCACCGCCATCGCAGCGAGGATCTGCGCATCGGCGGGCTCCTCGAGGGACCCGACGGGACGATCTACGTTCAGCGCCTCAAGCGCCGGAAGGACTCGCTCGTCGACGAAGCCGGGGCCCCGTTCGACGAGGTAGAGCTCAGAAAGCTCCTCGGGGGCATCGATCGCGAGACCTTCACGCGGAGCTTCGGTCTCGATCACGCCGAGCTCGAGCTCCACGGAGAGCGCATGCTGAAAGGCGAGGCGAGCGTCGGTGAGACGCTCTTCGACGCCGGCACGGGCGGGGTCGACGTGCGCCGCTTGCTCGAGACGCTCAAGACCGAGCAGGAGAAGCTCTATCGGCCGCGTGGCAAACAGGAGATCAACCGCCTGCTCGACGAGCACGCCGAGGCTCGCCGCCGTTCGCAAGAGGTCTGGCTCCTGCCGGAGAGCTTCGAGAAGCAGACCGAGGAGCTCGAGGCGGCTCGGACGGACGTCGCGCGCGTGGCGGCGCGGGTCGACGCTGCGCGCGCCGAGCTCTACCGCTTGCGCGATTTGAAGAAGGCGCTGCCGGCGTTGCAGCGGCGCGCCGAGTGCCTGCAGGAAATCGCGGCGCTCGGCGCGATCGTGCACGTGCCCGAGGCTGCCACCGAGCGACGCGAGCGGGCGGAATCGCAGGTTGCAGTCGCTCGTGCCAAAGCGCTCAGTCTGGAAGACGAGAGCGAGCGGGCCGCGCAGAAGCTCGCGCAGATCGAGGTGCCCGAGGCGCTGCTCGCGCTCGGACAAGCGCGCATCACGCGGCTCGCCGACGCGACGGGTCGCACGCGCAAGGCGCGCGAGGATTTGCCGCGCCTCGAGGCGAACCTCGTCGCGCAGACGAGCGAGGCGAGCACGAGCCAGCGCCGCCTCGGCCGGCCCGAGGGGAGGGTGAGCGCCGAAGAGCTGCGCGTCTCGGCCGCGGCGCGCGCGAAGCTACGCGAGCTCTCGACCGAGCGGCAAAAGCTCGACGAGCAGCGCCGTTCGGCCGAGCAACGGCGCGCCGAGGTCGAGCGCGATCTGGACGAGCGGCGCGCGCGCCTGACGCGCTGCACGGAGCCGCAGCCGCAGGCCGCCCTCGAGCGCGTGGCGCAGCTTTCGCGCTCGACCGGCGACCTCGAAGCGCCTCTCGCCGCGCTCGTCGCGCGCCGCGCGGCGCTCGCGCAGGAGTTGCGCGCGCGTCTCGCGGAGCTCGTGCCCGCTTGCGCGAGCCTCGACGGCTTGTCGGCGATGTCGGTCCCGAGCCCGGAGACGCTCGACCGATTTGCCGCGACGCACGCCGCGCTCGCCACGCGCGCCGACGCGCTCGCGGAAGCGCGGCGCGTGCTCGCGGCGCGTGCCGTCGAGGTCAAGGCTGCGATCCAGCGCGTGCACGCCGCGGGCTCGGTGCCGAGCGAGAGCGAGCTTGCCCTGGCGCGCGCCGAACGCGACGACGTTTTGGACGCAGCGCTCGACGCGTTTCGCATCGGCGCGCCCTTCGCCGTAGCGATCGCGGAGAACGTGCGCGACCACACCGACCGCGCTGACACGGTCGCGGATCGCTTGCGCCGAGAGGCCGACCGCGTGGCAATTCTCGGTCGCGCCGTGGCCGAGGAAGAGCTCGTCGCCGCGCACGGCGAGCGGCTCGCCGCCG
>JAICUB010000074.1 GCA_025936045.1 Polyangiaceae bacterium
AGGCACCGTGAGTCGAGGTGTGCGAGTCACCGCAGGCGATCGTCATGCCCGGCTGCGTGAGGCCGAGCTCGGGGCCGATCACGTGCACGATGCCCTGATGCCCCGACTTCATGCCGAAGTAGCGGATGCCGTGCGTCGCGCACGCTTCTTCGAGCGCGACGATCATGCCCTCGGCCAGACTGTCCTTGAAGGGGCGCAGGCGCGTGTCCGTCGGCACGATGTGGTCGACCGTCGCGAACGTGCGCTCGGGGTGCACGACCTTGAGGCCGAGATCCTTCAGCATGCCGAAGGCCTGCGGGCTCGTGACCTCGTGCAAGAGGTGCAACCCGATGAACACCTGCGCCTGCCCGCTCGGCAGCGTGCGCACCGCGTGTCGTTCCCACACTTTTTGAAAGAGGTTCTTGCCCATGGCGACGTGGAAAAAGACTGAACCGCGACGATAGTTTAGTCTAGTGAATGTTTATTGTCACTGAGTTCAGTTTTTCTAACTTATCCGGTCTGGGTTAGGATTGAGCTTCATGGTGGGTCCTTTGCGACGGCGCGGACAATGGTTGCTCGTCGTTTCCGTAGCGGTCGCCTGTGGGTCCCGCAGTCGTGACGCAGACGACGACGGGCGCGGCCGAGCAGGAGCGGGGGGCGGCGATCCGAGCGCCGGCAGCGGCGGCAGCGCTACGAACCCCGACGCGGGACGTGGAGGCACGGGCGCGAACGCCGGCGGTGGCACGAGCGGCGCGAGCGGCACGAGCGGTGCCCGCAGCACCGGAGCGGACGCCGGCATGAGCGGCAGCTCGGCGAGCGACGGTGGCTCGGCGGGAACGCAGGGCGCCGCAGGCAGCGCCGGAACGCCGGAGAGCGCCGGACAGGGCGGCGCGCCCGAAACGCTCACGAGGCTCGACCTCAGCGGCCTCGCGACGAGCGCGCTCGCGTATCCGGCTCCCGCAGGCATCGATGCCGCGCGCGCGCGCGCCGCGGACATCGTGAGCGGACTGACGGCGGACGAACGTGCCACGCTCACGTACGGCAACGGCTACAGCAACGTCGTCGGCAGCGTTCCGTCCGTGGGCCCGCTGCCGGTGCTCTCCATGGACGACGGTCCGGGCGGCGTCGCGAACCTCCCGGGCGTGACGGCGTTTCCTGATCCGATCACGCTCGCCGCGACGTGGGACGAGAACCTCGTGGAGCGCTGGGGCGCGGCCATGGGCGCCGAGGAGCGCGGCAAGGGCGTCATCATCCAGCTCGGTCCGATGATGAACCTCTCGCGCTCGCCGCTCGGCGGGCGAAATTTCGAAGGGTTCGGCGAGGATCCGTATCTGTCCGCGGAGCTCTCGGCGCACGACGTGCGCGGCATTCAGTCGAACCACATCGTGGCGACGGCGAAGCACTTCGTCGGAAACGAGCAAGAGACGAACCGCATGACGGTCAACTCGCTCATCGACGAGCGCACGCTGCACGAGGTTTACTATTTGCCGTTCGAGGCGAGCGTGAGCGCGGGTGTCGGCTCGGTGATGTGCTCGTACAACCGGCTCAACGGCGTATATGCCTGCGAGAACGCGGCGGCGCTCGGTGACTTGAAGAACGGCCTCGGGTTTGCCGGCTGGGTGATGTCGGATTGGACCGCGACCCACAGCGGCACCCCCGCCATCGACGCCGGGCTCGATATGGAAATGCCGTTCGGAAGCTATTTTCCGGCCGGGCTCGCGGGAGCGAGCCAGGAGCGCGTGGATGACATGGCGACGCGCATCGTTACTTCGCTCGTGAGCACGGGCGCGCTCGACGATCCTCCGACCGGCACGACCGCCGACGTGGTGACCTCGAGCGACCACATGGCGCTCGCGCTCGAGGCCGCCACGGAGGGCATCACGCTGCTCAAGAACGCAGGCGCGGCGCTGCCCTTCGACGACGGGGTGAAGTCGCTCGCGGTGATCGGTACTTATGCTTCGGCGCCGTTCACGACCGGCTCGGGTTCCGCGGCGGTCAACAGCGGCGGCAGCTCACCGCTCGCCGCCATCACGCAACGCGCGGGGGACGCGCTCGTGACGTGGGTGGCCGGCGACACCGGTGACGACGCCGACGCCGTCAGCGTGGCCGCGGAAGCCGACGCCGCCGTCGTGTTCGTCGCGGTACCCTCGGGCGAGGGCGCCGATCGAGCGTCGCTTTCGCTCGGGACGACGCTCGACACGCTGATCGCCGACGTCGCCGCGGCCAATCCGCGCACGATCGTGGTGCTCGACGTGCCGGGCGCCGTCTCGATGCCGTGGCTCGACCAGGTGAGCGCCGTCGTGGTCGCGTGGTACCCGGGCCAAACGAACGGCGACGCGATCGCGCCGGTGCTCTTCGGCGACGTGAACCCGAGCGGCAAGCTGCCCGTCACGTTCCCGAAGGACGCGACGACGTTACCGCTACCGTCGAGCGACGCGAGCGTGAGCTACGACGAAGGGCTCGCGGTCGGTTATCGGCGGTTCGACGCGACCGCGACCGAACCGCTCTTCGAGTTCGGCTTCGGGCTCTCGTATACGAAGTTCGACTACGGCGAGCTCGAGCTCCGCGCGGGCGCGACGCCCGGCGGGGTCGAGGTGAGCTTCTTGCTCACCAACACGGGCGCGCGCGCGGGCACGGAGACGGCTCAGGTCTATTTGGGCTTCCCAGCGTCCGCGGGCGAGCCGCCGCGCGTCCTTCGCGGCTTCCAGCGCGTGACGCTCGACGCGGGCGCGAACGAGCGCGTTCACGTCGAGCTCCCGGCGCGCGCGTTCGGCTGCTGGAATGCGACGGCCCACGCGCGTTACGCGCCGAGCGGCACTTACACGCTGAGCGTCGGCAGCTCCTCACGCGCGCTGCCGCTCACGGCGACGCTCGAGGTGATCGGCCTCGGCACGGAACCTTGAAGTTGGGTGTTCCCGCCCGGGGTGCGGACGCTCATCCGAACCCCTCGAGCCGGCACGGGGCGGCCGAAGAAAGCGCGAAGGTCGCGCGCGTGCAGGCGCTGGCAGCATTCGCAGCACGCTTTCGTGCAGGCGAACCCGCTCGGAATCAGTACGCGGTGTAGTCGAGGAAATTGCCGCTCAGCATGAGCATGCTCATCATCGTCCAGGACTCGTCGTAGTACTGGCCGCCGCACCACATGTCGTTCGGCTTGAGCAGGCCCCACGCGTCGTCGATGAACGACTGATTCGCGGACGAGCTCATCGCGCCGACCGCGGCCGGGCCGATGAACGCCGCCGAAAGCCCGTTGTATTTGTCGGGGTACTGCGGCTGAGGCATGCCGTTCAACTGGTAGCCGTCGACGATCTTCGCGGCGCCGACGCCGACGAAGAAGCTGCTCGTCTTCGCGACGTAGTCGAGCGCGCGCTGCTCGTTCGTCCAGCACGCGTCGAGACCGATGCGGAACGGCGTGCGGCACGAGTCGTATTGGTAGTTGAACGCGAGCGATTGGCCCGGCGACGCCTGCGCGGGCGAGCCGCCCGAGGTCGAAAACGCCGGCACGAGGCCGTTCGTCTTGTTGCCGTTCGCGTCGTTCAGGTTCTGGTCGATGACTTGGTAGATGTAATCGACGACGTCCTTGCCCCAGCGCTGCTCGCCGGTGACTTTGGCGAAGACGCGATAGTACGCGGGCGCGAAGTAGGAGATGTTGAGCGTGCTGTCGCCGCCCCAGTTCGAGCCGGTCTTCGGCAAGTGATTGTTGTCGATTTCGTACTGCCAGATGTCGCCGAGGAGTTGCTTCGCCGAATCGAGGTAGCTCTTCGAGAGCGAGCCCTGGCCGCCCCACTGCTTGTCGGCCATCACGAGCGCGAACGCCATGTCCTCGTCCGCGTCGGTGGCCGCGCCGTTACCGTCTTGCCCGGTCGAGCTCTGCGACGCGACGTTGCCGTCGGACGCGATGTACCAGTTCATCAGGATGGTCGGCGTGCAGTTGCCGCCGCCCATCGGGCACGCCTGCCAGGTATGCGCGAGCTCGTACTTCCAGAAGCCGTCGAACGTGGCCTGATCGTCCATGTAGACGGCGATCAGCATGCCGTAGCCGATGCCTTCCGAGACGGTCGAATTCTGCTGCAAACCGGGCTCCGCCGGGCGCTTCACGCGCAGGTTTCCGCCCGCGCCGTCGGCCGTGACGAGGTCGGCCTTCCACGCCGCGTACACCTTCTTCACGTCTTCGTTGTCGTAGGCCGTCGGATACGTGCAGTGTAAGCTCTGGCGATTTTGCGGAAACGGGAACTTCGACGTCGCGCTCGGCGGCGTCGGTCCGCGCATCAACGTGAGTGGAGCGCCGCCGCTCCCTGCCGCGGCCGCCATGCCGGCTGCGCCGCTGCCCGCCATGCCGGTGCCGCCAGTACCGCCGGGCGCGCCCGCGGCGCCGGCGGCGCTCGTACCGCCGCTGCCGCCGGTGCCGCCTTGACCGCTCGTGCCGCCGAGCGACGTGCCGCCGCTACCGCCGCTCGCGGGAAGCGTACCGCCCGTGCCGCCGCCGCCGCCGAACGCCGCCTGCCCGCCGGTCGCCGGAGTGGTACCGCCGGTCCCGAGGCCGTCGCCGTCGCTCGGAGGAGCCGAGGTGTGCCAACAAGCGCTCGAGATAGCGGCGAGCGCGCAGAACGAGAAGAGTTTCGGCCGAGAAAACATCACCCTGCTTGGTTTGAAGGACGAACGCCGCTTCCGGAAACGGTTCCAGCCGCCGCTCGCGCGGACAATACGCGGCCGAACAGGGTCGTCGACGAGACGATCGCCGCCGACCGACGCACTAACTCTCGCGAGTGAGGCAAGACTTTGAGCGTAGCGGAAGCACCGGCCTCACGCGAGCCTGGCCGGCGGAAAAGGAGCGTCCCTTTCTGCCCGATCGACGCGACTGATCGGCTCTTCTCGCAAACGGACAGTGTGACCGAAAGCCAGAAAATTTTGCCACCGGCTCAGTACTCGATCTCGCTCCGCACGCCCACGAGCTCGACCTCGGTCTCGAGCGGCGCACGACCCATCAGCGCGACGCTGCGCGCATCCGGTTGCGATCCGCCGAGCGTCAGGCGGAAACGGCCCGGCTCGAGCACGCGCCGGCCCGCGTCGTCAATCAGCGAAAAATCGCGCGCACCGAGCGTGAAGCGCACGCGCCGCGACTCGCCGGGAGCGAGCGTGACGCGCTCGAAGCCGCGCAGATCGTGGTGCGGCACGGTCACGGACGCTTCGAGGTCCGCGACGTAGAGCTCGACGACCTCGTCGCTCGCGTGCGACCCGACGTTGGTGACGATCGCCGAGACCTCGAGCGACTCCCCCTGGCGGACGGAGGGGCGCGAGACGCGGAGCTCGGAGTATTCGAAAGAGCCGTAAGAAAGGCCGAAACCGAAAGGGTACAGCGG
Source organism: Polyangiaceae bacterium (assembly GCA_025936045.1). Classification (GTDB taxonomy): domain Bacteria; phylum Myxococcota_A; class Polyangia; order Polyangiales; family Polyangiaceae; genus PMG-095. The sequence goes on from JAICUB010000074.1 coordinate 5,337, forward strand.
CTCCGCCTCGAGATACCGGTAGGTACGCCCGCGCATGGCGTAACTCGCGAAGTCGGGTACGTCGGCAAGCGATCGCGGGAAGGTGACGGGCAGGCGACCCGCGGGGCTGTAGCGGCCGAAGAGCACGTCGGCGATCGCGGTGCCGCCGGCTTGTCCCGGATACCAGGCTTGGAGAATCGCGCGGGCGCGCGCGTCGACCGCGCCGAGCTCGAGAGGGCTACCCGCAAGAAGCACGACGACCGTCGGCTTGCCCAGTGCGACCACCTCCTCGAACAGGCGCCGCTGCAATCCGGGGAGCTCGAGGCTCGGCTTGTCACCCGCGGTCTCGGCGTTGGCGTCGCCTTGCTCGCCCTCGAGCACGGCGTCGAGGCCGAGTACGAGCACCACCACTTCGGCGCGCTCCGCCATACTCCGCGCCTCGGAGAGAATCGCGTGGCGGCCGAGTCCCTCCGCTTGCGTGCCGGTGCGCTCGCAGCCTCGGGCGTACCAAACCTGCGTATTTTTCCCGACCGCGCGCCGAATTCCTTCGAGGGGCGTGACCGAGCGCGACGGCGTGCCGTGGTAATTGCCGAGGAGTACCGCGGGGTCGTCGGCGTTCGGGCCGAGCACCGCGATGCTCGCGAGCTCGCGCGCGAGCGGCAAGAGCGCGTTCTCGTTCTTCAAGAGCACGAGTGACTCGCGCGCGGCGACCAGCGCGAGCTCGGCGTGGCGCCCGCAGTCGTTCACCTCGTACGGGATTCGGGCGTACGGCACGCTCCCCGGCGGGTCGAACATGCCGAGACGAAAGCGCGCGCGAAAGAGTCGCGTGAGACAGCGATCGACGTCGGCCTCTTCGAGCAAGCCCTGGCGCACGGCCGACGGAATGTGCTCGTAGCTGCAGCCGCAGTTGAGATCGCAGCCCGCTTTCACGGCGAGCGCTGCCGACTCTTCCCACGTCCGCGTCACGCCGTGACGTTCGTGAAAGTCCCGGATTGCCCAACAGTCGCTGACGACGAAACCCTCGAACTTCCACGCGCCGCGCAGGAGCTCGACGAGGAGCGCTTGGCTCGCGCAGCAAGGCTCGCCGTTCACGCGGTTGTAGGCGCCCATGATGCTTTGGGCCTTGGCCTCGGTGATGCAGGCGTGAAACGCGGGCAGGTACGTTTCGAACAGGTCCTTCCGCGACACGCGCGCGTCGAACTCGTGCCGCAGCCCCTCCGGCCCGCTGTGCACGGCAAAGTGCTTCGGCGTGGCGACGAGCTTCAGGTATTTGGGGTCGTCGCCTTGCAGACCCCGGCAGAAGGCGACGGCCATGCGCGCGGTGAGGTGCGGGCACTCGCCGTACGTCTCGTGTCCGCGGCCCCAGCGCGGATCGCGGAAGACGTTGACGTTCGGACTGAAATACGTGAGCCCCTCGTAGATGCCGTGCTCACCCTGCCGCAAGAATTCGTGATGCTTTGCGCGCGCCTCGTCGGCAATGGTCACGGCGATTTCGCCGAGGCGGCGCGGGCTCCACGTCGCCGCTAGTCCGATCGCCTGCGGGAACACCGTCGCGATGCCCGCGCGCGCGACCCCGTGCAGAGCTTCGTTCCACCAGTTGTACGCCGGGATCCCGAGGCGCGGCACGGCGGGCGCGTCGTGCACCATCTGTCCCGCCTTTTCGCTCAGAGTCAGGCGTGAAACGAGGTCGGCCACGCGCTCGTCGAGTCCGAGCGCGGCATCCATGAACGGTAAACGAGCGGCGTCCGACATGCGATGAGACGAAGCTCCGCGCGAGTTTACATCCAGCCGCGCCACTTGAGCCACGCGAGCGGAACGAGCGTGCTCACCACGATCAACGCGAGCGCGTACGGGTACCCGAGCGGCCAGGCGAGCTCGGGCATGACGCGAAAATTCATGCCGTAGATGCCGGCGATGAGCACGGGCGGCACGCCGGCGACCGAGACGATCGTGAGCGTCTTGACGATGTCGTTCTGCTGGATGTTGATGAAGCCGAGCGTCGCGTCGAGCAAGAATTGCACCTTGGCGATGAGGTGCGCCTGGTAATCGTTGAGCGACGTTATGTCGCCCTTGATCGCGTTCAAGCGCGGCTGCTCGCCGCCGAGGTGCGTCTCGCGTGCGGTTTCGTGGACGAACGCGGCGATGCGGGCCATGCCGAGCAACGAGTCGCGCAGGTGCGAAATGCCGTCGCTCATGCGTCCGAGGTGCCGGAGCGCCGTGCGCAGGGCTTCACTGGTCTTTTCGTGGTCGCGCTTGCGCGGGCGCTCGGCGCGGAACGCGCGGTGAGAGATGTTCTCGAGCTCTGCACCCGCGTGCTCGAGCGCGTCGGCTGCGTGGTCGACGACCGTCTCGAGCAGCTGCAGGAACGCGTCGCTCGCCTTCGGCTCGGCCGTCTTTTCGGCTTTGTCGACGAGGTGGTCGAACGCCGAGACCTGTGCGAAACGCAAGGTGACCAGGCACGTTCGCGTGAGCACGAAGCCGACCGCCGTCAGGCCGTGCGTCAGGCAATCGTCCCCGGTGAGCATCGGCGTCGATAAGTAGAGCGCGTCGTTCTCGACGTAGACGCGACTCGACGTCTCGATCTCTTCGATGTCGGCCCGCGTCGGCAAGGCGAGCCCGAACGCGCGCTCGACCTCGGCGCGCTCGGCGTCCGTCGGATTGACGAGGTCGACCCAAACCGCGTCTTTCAGCGTCGGAGCTGAGCTCGGCTTCTTGACCAGCATCGCTTGCAGATCCGTACCATGCGCACCGCAAGCGGCGCCGCCGGCTCAGCGGGAGCGAATCGGGCGGCCCGGCAGGCTCGGGCCCTCGCCGCCGGTCTCTTCCTGCCAAATGCGCTTGGCGCGCGCGGCGCGCGTGCGGCGCGCGCCGAGGTGCTCGCGTGGAGTCGTGCCGAGCAGCTTGCGGTACACGCGGAAGAACTGCGCGTAGCTCCCGAAGCCGGCTTCGAGCGCGGCGCGGAGCAGGCTCTCGTTGCCGCCCTGCACCGAACGCAGGAAGCGCTCGATGCGAAGCCGGTTGCGATACTCGACGAGCGACAGCCCCATCTCGCTCTTGAAAGAGCGCGCAAGGTGCCCGGGGCTGATGCCCATCTCCTGCGCGATGCGCTCGCCGGTAATCACCGGATCGCGCTCGAGCGCGCGCAGCACCCGCTGGGCGAGCGTCAGCCGGCCCCCGTCTTCCGGTAGCGGGTGCCAGCCGATGCCGTCGCGCCGATTCACGAACAGGTTCGCGATGAGTCCGCAAAACACGGCCGCGCGCGCTTGCTTCGCGGGATCCACCGCCGCCCCCGACAGCGCCGAGTCGTTGAACATCACGCCGACGACCTCGCCCGCGGAAACGAGCGGCGTCGCGACCACCCAGCCCTCGCCGATCACGGTGCTGCGATCCTCCGCCTCCGCGAAGTGACGCGCGTGCTCGTAGTAGAGCCAGAGCGCCCCGCTCTGCTGGGTGGAGCGCAGCGCTTCGTAATCCTCGGGGTTGCACTCGTAATGCAGCCCGCGCTCGTCAGTCGTCTCGAGCCTGGCGCCCGTGCCCCAGGTTCCCCGGAAAATCAGCCGTGGCTCCTTGGGGTCGCGCAGGTAGAGACCCACGCGCTCGAGCCCGAGTCGTTCGCGCGCGAGCTCGACGGATCGCCGCAGCATCCCGTCGGTATCGCGCGATGCCACGAGCTCCTCGACGGCGCCGAGCAGGGCCATCACCTCTTGCCATGCGGAAGGATCGGTCGAGAGGCGCGCCTCGGCGCGTTCCCCCCCGAAGGCCAGCGAGCGGCTCAAAAGGCGGCTAGGTCGAAGCTCGAGGGACATGGGTCCACCGGCCGGATCTCTTACTCCAACGCTGGCCGAGCAGCGAAGAGCATTTTCAGTATCGGCGGAGCCGTGAGGGAGCGGAACCGGCGTACGCGCACTACTGCTCTGGGTGAGGGCCCGCTCGGATGGAAGCCGGCTTGAAGTAAGCTCCTGAAACCAAGAGACTTACCGCCTAGGGCGCGAAGAGCCTTCGTGACCTTACTTTGCATTAATGCTGGTCGTGCTGCGCGTACCCGGGCGGAACTCCCCACTCGTTCCGGCGTTACCTGAGCGCCCTCAATCCATTCAAAAATCGGATCCGGCGGGTTCGGCTGCGTGAAGCGGCAGCGAGCGACGTCTTCACTCTCGGGAGTGCACGTGGATCCGAACGCGGTCGCTTCGCCGTTGAGCGTGCCGAGACCGACGGAGCGTAAGATGACGCGCGCATGGATCCCGCGCTCGTGCCTGCGTTGTACGACGCGCTGACGGTGGCGCGCCTCGGCTCGGTCGGTGCCGCCGCAAAGCGCCTCGGCAAAACGCCGTCGGCCGTGAGCCAGCAGATTCGCCACCTGACCGAAGCGCTCGGTGTGCCCCTCTTCGAACGGCGCGGGCGCGGCCTCGTGCTCACTCCCGCGGCAGAGCAGGTCCTGCCCGCGGCGACGCGGCTCTTCGACGAAGCGGAAGCCGTGTTTCGGCTTTTCGGCGAGCTCGAAGGCACGCCGACCACCACGCTGCGCATTGCCGCCAGCGACTATTTCGCGAAACCGCTGCTCGTGCCCGTGCTGCGCGATCTTTCGGCGGAAGGCACGGCGCTGCACTTCGAGATTTCGACGGCGCACTCCGAGGAAGCGCTGAGCTGGCTCGAGCACGGCCAGGTCGACCTCGCGATCGTCTCGCTCGCGGGCGACCGACCGGGACTCGCGCCGCGGCTCCTGTTCGAGCAGCCGTTCTTCTGGGTCGCGCCCGCGCGTCGCGGCAAGAAGCGCCCGCTCGTCGAACGGCTCGCGAGCGGCGAGCCGCTCTTGCGTCTCGCGCCGGGCAGCGTCGGTCGCAAGCTGCTCGAGCGCTGGCTCGAAGAGCACGGCGTGCGCCCGCGCTCCACCGTCGACGTTCCGAGTGTTTCGCTCTTGCTCGCCTATGCGAGCGGCGGCGTAGGGATCGGTCTCGTCCCCGCGTTACCCCTCGAGAAGGGCGCGCTCGCGGGCCTCGAGCTCGAGCGGGCGGACGTGGAACCGCTTCCGGTGAAGCTCGTCTCACGGACAGGGCCGAAGCCGGCGCCCGCCACGCTCGAGTTCGTGGAGCGGCTCGAGCGTGAAGCGGCGCGCCAGCGAGCGAGACTCGAGAAGCTCGTGGTTCGGTGGTAACGTCCTCGCCTGTTTTCGAGCGCGCCATGAAGATCGGAGTGCCGAAAGAAATACGGCCGGGCGAGCGTCGCGTCGCCGCGACGCCCGAGAGCGTCGCCCGCCTCGTCAAGCTCGGGTTCGAAGTCTTGATTCAGAAGGACGCGGGCGGCGGCGCCGCGTTTCCCGACGAAGAATACGAGAAGGCGGGAGCGCGGCTCGTCGCCGGTGCCCGCGAGCTCTGGAGCGCGGCGGACGTCGTGCTCAAGGTGCAGCCGCCCGAAGCGAACGCGGAGCTCGGTCACGAAGCCGACCTCTTGCGCGAGGGCGCCACGCTCGTGAGCTTCCTCTACCCGGTAAAGAACAAAGAGCTCATCGAGCGGCTGGCCAAGCGCCGCGCGACCGTGCTCGCGATGGATCAGGTGCCGCGCATCACGCGCGCGCAAAAGATGGACGCGCTGAGCTCGATGGCGAACATCGCTGGCTACCGCGCCGTCATCGAAGCCGCGAGCTTTTACGGGCGTTTTTTCACCGGCCAGATGACGGCAGCGGGCAAGGTGCCGCCCGCCAAGGTGCTCGTCATCGGCGCCGGCGTGGCAGGGCTCGCCGCGATCGGCGCGGCGCGCGGCCTCGGAGCGATCGTGCGCGCCTTCGACACGCGTGCAGAGGTGCGCGAGCAGGTGCAGAGCATGGGCGCCGACTTCCTCGAAGTCTCGCTCAAAGAAGAGGGCTCCGGTATCGGCGGCTACGCGAAGGAGATGAGCCCCGAGTTCATCGCCGCGGAGATGGCGCTCTTCTTACGGCAAGCGCGCGACGTCGACATCATCATCACGACCGCGCTCGTGCCGGGCAAGACCGCGCCCATCCTCATCACGGAAGAGATGGTGCTCGCGATGCGCCCGGGGTCGGTCATCGTGGACCTCGGCGCCGAGCAAGGGGGCAACTGCGCGCTCACGGAGCCCGGCGGCGTCGTCGTGAAAAACGGCGTGACCATCGTCGGCTACGTCGACCTGCCGAGCCGGCTCGCTCCGACGGCGAGCCAGCTTTATAGCTCGAACCTGACGCATCTTCTCGCCGACATGGGCGGCGCCAAGAGCTTCCACGTCGACCTCGAGGACCACGTCGTGCGCGGCGCGCTGGTCCTCAAGGACGGCGATCTCATGTGGCCGCCTCCGAAACCGGCCACGCCACCGCCCGTCCCGAAGGCGCCCGAACCTCGCCTCGCGACTTCGCCACCGGCGCCCGCGGCGAAAGGCGGACATGGCGCCCACGGCGGCGCGGCGCGTCCCGGCTCGCTCTGGGTCGTGATCGGCGCGCTCGTGGCGCTGCTGCTCGCGGGCTCGTTCGCGCCGCGGGAGTTCGTCGCTCACCTGACCGTCTTCGTGCTCGCGTGCTTCATCGGCTGGCAGGTGATTTGGAACGTCACGCCGGCGCTTCACACTCCGCTCATGAGCGTCACGAACGCCATCAGCGGCATCATCGTGGTGGGCGGCATGTTGCAGCTTTCCCACGGCTTCGAGTCACCGGTGACGCTGCTCGGCGCCGTGGCCGTGCTCGTCGCGAGCATCAACATCGCCGGCGGGTTTCTCGTTACGCAGCGCATGCTGAGGATGTTCAGACGATGATGTCCGACAGCGTCACGACCGTGGCCTACCTCGTGGCCGCCGTGCTCTTCATCCTGAGCCTCGGCGGCCTGAGCACGCAGGAGAGCGCACCGCGCGGTAACGCCTACGGCATCGCGGGCATGCTGATCGCCGTCGCGGTGACGGCCGTGGCGCACGTGCGCGACTTCGGGCTCTTGGCGGGCGCGGTGGCGGGCGGCGGGCTCGTCGGCGCCGTCCTCGCCCTGCGCGTCGAGATGACGTCGATGCCCGAGCTCGTGGCGGTGCTCCACAGCTTCGTCGGGCTCGCGGCGGTGCTCGTCGGCGTGGCGAGCTACCTCGCGGCCCCGGCGGGCATGCCCGCGACCGAGGGCTCGATCCACGAGGTCGAGGTTTACGTCGGCGTTTTCGTGGGCGCGGTCACGTTCACCGGCTCGATCATCGCGTTCGGCAAGCTCAAAGGCCTCATCGGCAGCAAGCCGCTCTTGCTCCCCGGCCGTCACCTCGTCAACGCCGCCTTTCTCCTCGCGTGCGTCGCGCTCGCCGTGCCGTTCCTCGGCGCCGAGCCGGGCACTGATTTGCGTTCGCTCTTGATCGAGGCCGGCATCGCGGGCGTGCTCGGCATCCATCTCGTGATGGCCATCGGCGGCGCGGACATGCCCGTCGTCGTCTCGATGCTGAACTCCTATTCCGGCTGGGCAGCGGCCGGCATCGGCTTCACGCTGGGCAACATGGCGCTGATCATCACCGGCGCGCTCGTGGGCTCGTCTGGCGCGATCCTGTCCTACATCATGTGCAAGGCGATGAACCGCAGCTTCATCTCCGTCATCCTCGGCGGCTTCGGCGGCGAAAC
>JAICUB010000070.1 GCA_025936045.1 Polyangiaceae bacterium
CCGGCAGCCGCGCGCTCGTGCTTCGGCGCGGGCGACCGGAGCCGGCTCCTCGCGCGCCCGCACCCGCCGGCCCGGGGCTCGCCGGCGGCGGACGGCTCGGACGGCGACGAATCTGAGCGCGAGACTTCCGTGGCTGTCGCACGCAGGCTAGTGCGAAAGAGCAGATGCTTTCGCCGCGACCGTGCGTTCGGCTCGGCCCGCTCACGACGCTCGGCGTCGGCGGGGACGCAAGCTTCGTGGTTGACGCCACCGACGAGGCGAACGTGCTCGCAGCGTTCCGCTGGGCAAAGGAGCGCGGCCTTCCGGTGCGAGTGCTCGGCGGCGGGAGCAACGTCGTCGTCGCCGACGGCGGTTTCGACGGGCTCGTCGTACGCATGCTGACACGCGGCCGGACCTTCACGGCGAGTGACGGCGAGCTCGTGCTGACGGCCGCCGCGGGTGAGCCCTGGGACGAGCTCGTCGCCGAGGCGGTGCGGCGCGAAGCGCAGGGACTCGAGTGTTTGAGCGGCATTCCGGGGCTCACGGGCGCCACTCCGATTCAAAATGTGGGCGCGTACGGCCAGGAGGTCGCAGAGACGATCACGAGCGTACGCGTGCTCGAGCGCGACACGCTCGCCACACGCGTGCTCGACGCCGCGGCTTGCCGCTTCGCCTATCGCGACAGCTTCTTCAAATCCGAGGCGCCGGAGCGCTACGTGGTGCTCGGCGTGACGTTCCGGCTGCGGCTCCGCGCCGTGCCCAGCGTTCGCTACGGCGAGCTCGCGCAGAAGCTCGCGAGCGACGGCGGCGAGCCGACGCTCGCGCGCGTGCGAGAGCTCGTGCTGGCGCTCCGGCGCGGCAAATCGATGGTTCTCGACGCAAACGACGAGAACGGCCGAAGCTGCGGGTCGTTCTTCGTGAATCCCGTCGTGACGAGCGAACGCGCTCTCGCCGTGGAGGCGCTCGCGGGCGAGGCGCACATGCCGCGTTACCCGCAGCCGGACGGGAGCGTGAAGCTCGCGGCGGGGTGGCTCATCGAGCGCGCGGGCTTCACGAAGGGAACGCGGCGCGGCGCGGTGGGCCTATCGACGAAGCACGCCCTCGCGATCGTCGCGCACGAGGGCGCACGGGCCGCCGACGTGGTCGCGTTCGCGCGGGAAATTCAGCGCACGGTGCGCGAGGAACTCGGCGTCGAGCTCACGCCCGAGCCGGTTTTTTGGGGAATTTAGCCGGAAGACAGCCGGCGGGAAGGGAGCGGAGCGAGAGCGCCCGACGCACCGCGCGGAGGTGGCGGCGCGCGGCGGGTGCACCCCCTCAGCCGGCGACGCCGCTGTAAACGGACTCGATCGCTTCGTCGAGCTTGCCGATTTCGGTGCCGCCGGCTTGGGCCATGTCGGGGCGGCCGCCGCCCGAGCCGCCGACGATTTCGGCGATGCCGCGGATGAGGTCGCCGGCGCGGAAGCGGCTCGTGAGCGATTTGCTGACGGTGAGCACGAGCTGCGCTTTGCCCTCGGCTTCCGACCCGACGAGCACGACGCTGTCGCCGAGCTTGTCGCGCAGCTGCTCGGCGAGCTCGCGCAGCGCGCCGCGATCGGTGACGGCGGAGCGGACGCCGAGCACCTTCACGCCCGCGACGTCGCGCGCTTTCGCGAGCAAGCCGTCGACGCCGCCGCCTCCACCCGAGGCGAGCTTCTTTTGCAGCTCTTCGACCTGCTTTTCGAGCGCGCGTTCGTGCAATACGAGCTTCTCGACGCGGTCGAGCAGCGCGGCGGGGGTCGTCTTCGCGGCGCGCGCGACGTTCGCGAGCGCCCCTTCGACCTCGCGCACGTGCTCGAGGGCACCCTCGCCCGTGACGGCGAGGATGCGACGCACGCCGGCCGCGATGCCCTGCTCGCTCACGATCTTGAAAAGGCCGATGTCGCCGGTCGCGCGCGCGTGCGTGCCGCCGCAGAGCTCGGTCGAGTCGGCCATCGTGAGCATGCGCACGACGTCGCCGTACTTTTCCTCGAAGATCATCATGGCGCCACGCGTGCGCGCTTCGTCCATCGTGAGCACCTCGGTGCGTACGGGATGATTGCCGAGGGTGCGCTCGTTCACGAGCTCTTCGATGCGCGCGAGCTCCTCGGGCGTAACGGCGCGCGAGTGCGTGAAGTCGAAGCGGAGCCGGTCGGGGCCGACGAGCGAGCCCTTTTGCTGGGCGTGGGCGCCGAGCACCTGACGCAGCGCGAAGTGCAGAAGGTGCGTCGCGGAGTGATTGCGGCGAATGCGCTCGCGCCGCGCCACGTCGACCGCGAGGTCGACGGCGTCGCCGACGCGCAAGGTGCCGCGCGCGACATGGCCGCGGTGAACGAAGAGCCCCGTCTTCGGCCGCAGGGTGTCCTCCACCGTGAGCTCGCCGTTCGGACTCGTGATGCGACCGAGATCGCCCACTTGGCCGCCCGCTTCACCGTAAAACGGCGTGAGCTCGGCGACGAGCTCGCACGCGGCACCCTCGCTCACCTCGCTCACGCGCGCGCCGTTCGCGAGCAGCGCGACGATGCGTCCTTCCGCGCGGTCGCGGTCGTAGCCTACGAAGCGCACGCCCTCGGGCAACGCGGCGGCCACTTCGGCGTAGACGGGCAGCGCGGCCTGATCGACGCCCTTGAACTCGGAGCGCTCGCGGGCTTCGGCGAGAGCCGCGTCGTAGCCGGCGGTGTCGACGGTGTAGCCGCGCTCGCCGCAAATCACCTCGGTGAGGTCGAGCGGGAAGCCGTACGTGTCGTAGAGCTGGAAGGCGTCGCGACCGTCGAGCACGGTCGTGCCTCTCGCTTTCATGTCGTCGAAACGCTCCTCGAGCAGGCCCAAGCCGCGCTCGATCGTCTGGCGGAAGCGCTCTTCCTCGGCGAGCGTGACGGAGCTGATGAGCGCGCGCCGCTCGACGAGCTCGGGGTACACGTCGCCCATCAGCTGGACGACCTCGAGCGCGACCTCGTGCAAGAACGGCTTCTCGATGCCGAGCCGGTGCCCATGGCGAATGGCGCGGCGCATCACGCGCCGGAGCACGTACTCGCGTCCCGTGCGATCGGGCACGACGCCCTCGGCGATGAGGAACGCGGTCGTGCGCGCGTGATCGGCGATGACGCGCAAGCTCACGTCGTCCGGCGAGGTCGTCCCGCCGTACTGCTTGTTCGCGAGCGCGGCCGCCGTTTCCGCGAGCCGGTGCAGGATGTCGGTGTCGTAATTGGAGAGCTGGCCGGCGCACACGCTCGTCAAGCGCTCGAGCCCCGCGCCCGTGTCGACGCTCGGCGCGGGCAGCGGCGTCAGAGTCGCCACGCCGTCCGTGATCGAGCGCTCGAACTGCATGAACACGAGGTTCCAGATCTCGACCCAGCCGAAGCCCTCCGGCGTCTGCTCCTGACCGAAGGCGTCGAGGTCGACCGCGGGGCCGTTGAAGTAATAGATCTCGCTCGAGGGGCCGCACGGTCCCGTGTCGCCCATCTGCCAGAAATTGTCGCTCATACCGAGCCCGCGGATGCGCTCGTCGCCGAAGCCGGTGACGCGCCGCCAAATCTCGCGGGCCTCGCTGTCCTCGGCGATGCCCTCTTCACCCTTGAAATAGGTGCAGATGAGGCGCTCCTTCGGGAGCTCGAGCACGTTCGTCAGAAAATCCCACGCGAACGCGATGGCGTCGGCCTTGAAGTAGTCGCCGAAGCTGAAGTTGCCCAGCATCTCGAAAAACGTGTGATGGCGCGGCGACGGGCCGACGGCTTCGAGATCGTTGTGCTTGCCGCTGATGCGGATGCACTTCTGGCTCGAGGTCGCGCGGCGATAAGCGCGCTGCTCGCGGCCGGTGAAGACGTCTTTGAACTGCACCATGCCCGCGTTGACGAACAGGAGCGTGGGATCGTTCGACGGGACCACGGACGAGCTTTTGACGACCTCGTGCCCGCGGTTCTTGAAGAATTCGAGGAAGGCGCGGCGGACGTCGGCGGAGGAGCTGGGGCGCATTGGAAGGGTCCGATGCTTAGCACCGAGCGCCCCCGAACACTCCCCCCGTCCCCCGCCGTCACCGACTTCTCGGCCTATTTTCCGCGGTCGATGCCCTCGTTCGCCAGACGGTCCGCTTCGACGTTGTGCTCCCGGCGCACGTGCTCGAGCCGCGCGTCCTCGAAACGGCGCAGCAGCGTGAGCGCCTGCTCGTAGAGTGGCCGGAGCCCGGCGTTTTTCACGCGATATTCGCCCTTGAGCTGCTTGATGAGGAGCTCGGAGTCGGCCCGCACCTCGAGGCGCTTCACGCCGAGCGCGAGCGCGCGCTCGAGCCCGAGGAGGAGCGCCTTGTATTCGGCAACGTTGTTGGTCGTGTGCCCGAGAAACTGTCCCTCCGCCGCCAGCACCTCGCCCGCCTCGGTCTTCAGCATCACTCCGGCGCCGGCCGGACCCGGGTTGCCGCGTGCCGCTCCGTCGGTCCAAAGCATCGCGTAAGCGGAACCTAGCGGCGTGCCCGCTACTGGCGAAGAGTCAGTCACTGTTCGGAGTCCTTACCCCGCGAAGCCCCGCAAGTCTCGGCGCAATCGAATTTAAAGACGGGCGGCTGCGAGGAGCGCGCGCGGCGCTCGACGCAGAGCGCTCGCGATGGCGGCGCCGAGCACCTGGTGCCTGAGCTCGGCGGTGCGCGTCTCGTCCTTGGCTTCTTCCGCGGTGAGCGTCCCGCTCGCGCTGCCCGAGACTTTTGCCGCGATACTTTCATCCGGCATCGTGTGCAGGATGTACTCGACGCTCGCGGAGTAGACGATGTCCGTTCCGTCCCGCGAAGCCTGGAGCTTTTGGATTTGGCCCGTCACCATCACGATGGGGAGCTTCTTTTCGGCGTCGCCTTGCGCCGACGGCGCGAGCACGCGCACGCCGGGCAACGCGTCGAGCTTTTTCCGGGATTCGCTCTCGAGCTCCGCTTCGATGCGGGCCGCCTTGACGGTCGTTTGATTCTTCATCGGGCCGAGCTTGACGAGCAGGCGCGCCGGACGCATGCCGCCCTCGGCCGCCGCTTCGAACGTGGCGAGCGTCACCTTGACCTGCTGGCGCATCGCGTCCGAGCGATCGAGCCGATGAAGCTTCAGCGCCGGTATGCACGCTGGATCGCCGAGCTCTTGGAGTGCCGCGGCGGCCGCGGTGCGCACGGACGCGTTCGGATCGTTCAGCGCTTGGACGAGCGGGGACAGAGCTTCCGGGTCGGCCGTCTTGCCGAGCTCGAGCGCGGCTTGGACGCGAACCCGAAAGTCGTCGGAGTGCTGCACGCGGTCGGCGAGCTCACCCACGCTGGGGGCTGCGGCGTTCACGCTGGGCGCCGCGAGCAGGACCGACAGAACGAGCGCGCCGAAACAATTTCTCACCCTTAGATACTGAAGTCCCGAGCAGGGGTCTCGCAAGCCCGCGCGCGGCCGAAACCTCATTTCGGTGGCAGGGCTTCCGCGCTTGTACGCGCGAGTAGGTGGAGCGCGGTACTTCTACGCCGGCGCGCGCGCCGTCAGAGGAGTGAGCGGATCTCTTGCTCGAGGGTCGCGTCGTCACCCCGACGAAACCCCTCGTGAATCGCGTGCACGATCCCGGAACGATCGATCAAAAACGAGGTCGGCATCGTCCCGGGTTTGTACGCACCCGCCACGGCCTGCCCCTGGTCCCACACGAGTGGAAATCGGACGCCGGTCTCGCGCTTGAACTTACCGATGCCGTCCGCGCTGTCGTCGACGCTCACGCCGATGACCGCGAGCTTGCCGCCGAACTCGTCGACCAGCTTTTGATACACGGGGAACGACTGCCGGCACGGCGCGCACCACGTCGCCCAGAAGTCGACGATCAGCACCTTGCCCGCGAAGCTAGCGGGACCCACGGGCGCGCCACCGCCGATGGGAGCGAGCGAAAACTCGGGAGCCTGCGCGCCGATCCGCTCGCCGTTCGACGGCGCCTGCGCGCCGCCCATCGAACCGCCGCAAGCGGCGAGCGTTGCGGCGAGCGCCGAGAGCGCAGTGCCGAAGAACGCTCGCCGTGCCTTGCGTCCGCTCACAGCTCGAGCACCTTGCCCGGAGCGGGTTGCCCCTGCGGAGCCGCGCCCTTCTTTTCTTTCTTCGGGTGCTGCGTCTTCTGCTTCGGATCGTCGGGGCAGCCGTCCTCGTCTTCGAAGTGGTTGAAGTTCTCCGGCTCGTCGACGCACTCGTCCTGGTCGTCGGGGATGCCGTCCTTGTCGTTGTCCGGATCGGGACAGCCGTCCGTGTCCTCGAAGCCGTCGGTGTCTTCGGCGTCGTCCGGGCACTTGTCCTTGTCGTCCGGCACGCCGTCGCGATCGCGATCGGCCTGGTCCGGGCAGCCGTCGGTGTCGTCGAAGCCGTTCTTGGTTTCCGGCTCGTTCGGGCAGCGATCCGCGGTGTCGGGGATGCCGTCCTTGTCGTTGTCGAGGTCGGGGCAACCGTCGGTGTCCTCGAAGCCGTCCATGTCCTCGGCTTGGTTCGGGCACTTGTCGGAGGCGTCCGGAATCGTATCGAGGTCGTTGTCGGGATCGGGGCAGCCGTCCGCGTCCTCGTAGCCGTCACGATCCTCGGCTTCGGTGGGGCACTGATCTTTCGAATCGTCGATGCCGTCGTTGTCCCGGTCGCGATGCTCGAAGCTGTAGTTCGCCGCGAGCAGCACGCGCCCCTCGGGCGTACCGAGACCCTGGAGGGCCCCGACGCCGCCACCGACCAAGAAGGAGAGCGGAGACGCGATGGGCATGAGCTGCACGGCGCCGTCGACTTCGAGTCCGTTCTCTCCGGCGGCGGAGCTGAAGCGCGTGTTGCCGAACGCGTCCACCATGACGCGCAGGATCGGGCTCGGCTGGAAGCCGACGGCACCCGAGTAACGAAGCTCGGAGCCGACCTTGGTCTGATCGAGGCGCCCCTGCCCGCGTAGCGCGCCGCCGACGTTCAGGCCGAAGGAAAGCGGACCGGCCTGGCCGTCGAAAATGGCGCGGATGCCACCGGTGGGCGTCGAGTCGCCCATGTAAGCGCGTTTCGCCGTCGCATTGCCCGTGGGCGCCGTGCCGTAGATCGCGACGCCCGCGACGACCGGCGCCTTCACCTCGCCGTAGATACGAAACTTCGCTTCGAGCTCCGGATCCGGCATGCCGACCTTGCTCACGGGCCTGGCCTGCGCAAACTCGTCGATGCCGTTGCCCTTCGAGAAGGCGACCGGCAAGCGCAAGCCGATCTGCACGCGCGGCGTGGGCGTGAACGTGCCCATCACGTCCGCTTGCGCGAAGCTCTCGATGACCTTCAGCGTGCGCATCTCGGAACCGCCGGTGCACGAGCCGGGGGTGTCGGAAACGCAGCTGTCGACCTTGATCGGCGTGTAGCCGTAGTTCAAGGAGAGGCCGGCGCTCCACGCCATCTCACCGTCGGTGCGCGCGCCGCGCGTGCTCAAGAAGTTACGTGGACCCGGCGCGGGGCTATAGCGCTGAGCCGAGAATTCTTTGCCGATGGCGTCCTGAGCCGAAGCACTCGACGTGTGCCCGAGCACGACCGCGGCGACCAACGCACCGACCCCTCTCGCCGACGACGACCGTGCCAGTGTTCGCCAGATCTCCAAGGCTCACTTCTCCTTTGATGATTGAGATTTCCTCGCCGCGCTCGCAGGGGCCCGGCCCGGAACCAATCGCGAGAAGAGTCACATACTCTCGCGGGATTTCGCAACGGCCACGCTCGTAGTCGAGAGCGGCTGTCGACCACCGACACCCTCACCCGTCCCGTCGGCCGGCACATCGCGAACGACTTACTGAAACTCGCGCGGCCACGAAACGGCACGGCGAGCGCCACGACGGCCGCTCTCGCACGCCGGCCGTCGAGTTCCACTACATTCGCGTGTATGGCGGTGTGCGCGGCGTGCCGCAGCGTGGTCGAAGACGCCGCGCGTTTCTGTCCTCAATGTGGCGCGCCGATGTTACCGGCGCCGCGCCGGCTCGGCGTGGGCTCGGAGCTCGCCGTCGAGGACTTCGGACGCGTCGTCCTCGGACACGAGCTCGGCGAGGGCGGCATGGGCATCGTGTACCGCGGTTGGCTCTACTACGACCCGCAGGGCCGCTTTGCGGGAACGGAACCGCACCCGGTCGCGGTCAAGGTGCTGCATCCGCTGCTGCGCGGGCGGGACCGCGCTCAGAAAATGTTTCGACGTGAAGCGGCGGCGCTGCGCCGGCTCGCACACCCGAACATCGTGCATTTCTTCGCGCTGACCGAAGATCAGACGCACCTCGCGATCGTCATGGAGCTCGTGCACGGTGAGCCGCTCTCGAACATCATCGCGCGCGCTCTCGAGGCACGCCCTTCGCCGAGCGCGCCCTGCGTGCCGCTCGCGCTCGCGTGGCACTATTTCGCGCAGCTGCTCGGCTCGCTCGCGGCGGTGCACGCGCTCGGCATCCTGCATCGCGACGTGAAGCCCGCGAACGTGATCGCGCGTGCCGACGGCGTGATCAAGCTCACCGACTTCGGCATTGCGCGCATCCCCGCTGAGGAAACGGGAGCGACCGGCGGGCTCGCTCCCGGCACGGGCGCGTACATGTCGCCCGAAGCGGTGCGCGGCGAGACGCAGGATCCGCGCTCGGACCTCTACTCGGCCGCGATCGTCCTTTACGAGATGCTCACCGGCCAGACGCCGTTCGATCGGCCGGAGCGGAGCGAGCTCATGGTGCGCGCGGCCCAGCTCGACGAAGCGCCGGAGCCGGTGACGAGCCTCGTCGCGAGCGCGCCGCCCGTGCTCGACGTGCTGATGGCGCGCGCGCTCGCCAAGGACCCCGCGCTCAGGCCGGCGACCGCCGTCGAGCTCGGCGAGGCATTTCGGACCGCGCTCGGCCTGCCGGAGTCAGCAGGCTGGGAAGCCCAGCGCGGCCTCGCCGAGATCGCCCGTACTATCTCGGGGTTCGATTTGCCCGCGG
The DNA here is from genome assembly GCA_025936045.1 of Polyangiaceae bacterium. Taxonomy (GTDB): domain Bacteria; phylum Myxococcota_A; class Polyangia; order Polyangiales; family Polyangiaceae; genus PMG-095. Next base: position 8,909 of record JAICUB010000070.1, read on the forward strand.
TTCCGCCCACGGAACCCGAGCCGTCGCCCGAACCGCTAGCCGAGCGCGCCGCCGAGCTCAGGCGGGACGTCGTGAACGCTTTCAGCACACAGCCTCTTCCGCAAAAACCACCCGGATCGGAGGAATCAGAGCGGCGTTGACAGCTTTCACGGCTGCGTGCGAAACGTCCGTCTGCCTCGGGCCGAGTTCCGGCCCAAGAACCAAAGCAGCCACCCCTGTCGCCTTCGATGTCTCACCGCTCTCTCCGAACGTCAGGGTACGTGTCGGCGCTCGCACTCGGCGCGCTCCTCCTCGCGCCCGAGCTCGCCCACGCGCAGGCTGCACCCGCAACCGCGCCGACCACACCGCCCGCGGCTCCCGCACCGAGTGAAGCGGCACCCGCGCCCGCTCCTTCGGCGCCCGCTCCTTCGGCGCCCGCTCCCGCCGCAGCGGCGCCCGCACCCGCGGCGCCCGCTCCCCTCCCGGCATCGACACCGCTTCCGATCTGGCCCGAGCCCGCGGGCGACGCGGCAGCGCTCCAGCGTCAAGGTGAAGCGCGACCGAAGCCGAAGACGCTCGACGAGGTCACCGAGCAGGATCACGTCTACGCCGAAGACTGGTGGTCGCACGCGCGTCCCATCATCGAGTTCCACGGCTACTTCCGCGTTCGCTCGCAGCTCGACAGCAAGTTCTCGCTCGGTCGTCTCGACCCGCGCGACGTGGCGATGTGGCCGCGCCCGGCCGACGATTACTATTCCGATTACCGGCAGACACAGACGGGCGCGCAGGTCTGCACCGAGTCGGAGTCCGGCGTCGGCTCCTCGACGAGCGTTTCGACCGCGGTCAACCGTTGTCACTCGCAGACGCAAATGGGCGCGGACATGCGCCTGCGCCTGAACCCCGAGCTCCACATCTCGGACAATCTCCGCGTCTACACGCAGATCGACCTGCTCGATAACCTGGTCCTCGGCTCGACCCCGAGCGGCTACTACAACACGCCGTCGACCACCGGCGGCTACAGCGTCGGCCAGCGCAACGGTTACGCGCCGATGGGCTTCTACGACGACACGATGGCGCCGCCGCGCGCGGGCGTGAACTCGACCAAGAACAGCATCGAGGTGAAGCGCGCGTGGGCCGAGTACGCGCTCCCCGTCGGCGAGATCCGCTTCGGCCGCATGCCGTTCCACTGGGGCCTCGGCATGATGTTCAACGGGGGCGACGGCCACGACGACGACGCGCAGTCGACGGTCGACCGCATCCAGGTCATCAGCGGCATCAAGCCGCTCGACCTCTACTTCTCCGCGGCTTGGGATTTCCCGAACGAAGGCATCACGAGCGATTCGCTCGCGCTGCCGAACCCGGAGCCCTACGATCTCGGGCAGCTCGACGACGTCGACCAGTACGTCTTCTCGGTGATGCGCAAGAAGACGCCGCAGCTCGAGCGCCAGGCGCTCTCGCGCGGTGAGCTCGTCTTGAACGGCGGCGTGCAGGTCGTCTACCGGCACCAGACCATCGCGAACGACCGCGCCTCGATCGTCGGCACCTCCGGCGACGTGACCGACGCCACCGGCGCCTGCGGGGCCTCGCTACCGAGCACCGCCGCGCTCCGCTGCCCCGTTGCCGCCGCGTACAACCCGGGCACGCCCTCGGGCGCCGGCTACGTGCGGCGCGACGCGACGGCGTGGACGCCCGATCTCTTTCTCGAGCTCAAGTACAAGAAGTTCCGCTTCGGCGCCGAGTTCGCGACCGTTCAAGGCTCGATCGCGAACATCTCGACCAACAGTAACCAGCTCCTCGCGACCGGCGACAAGGGCTACCAAATCCACGCCTACGGCCTTGCCACCGAGCTCGAACAGAAGCTCGTCGAAGACAAGCTGAACCTCGGCTTCAAGTTCGGTTGGGCTTCGGGCGATCAGGACGTCGACGGACTCGCGCCGCTCCAGAACAGCCTCCAGCTCCAGGGGCAGCAGGACGGCGGCGCCGGCCTCGGCGATCGCACGTTTTCGACCTTCCGTTTCCACCCGAGCTACCGCGTGGATCTGATCCTCGGCCGGCAGATCCTCACGCGCGAGCAGGGTACGTATTATTTCCGCCCGAGCGCCGATTACGATTTCTTGAGAGACACGAACGGCCAGCGCGTGGGCGGCGGACTCGCGGCCATCTGGACGCGCGCGAGCGAGTTCATGCAGTCCCCCGGCCACGAGCGCGACCTCGGTATCGAGCTCGACGGGAAGATTTACTACCAGTCCAAGGACGGCGCGCTGAACGACCTCCCGGGCATCCTCGGTGGCTTCTATACGGAGGTCGATTACGGCGTGCTCTTCCCGATGGCCGGCCTCGGTTACCCGAGTCAGCTCAAGCAGGACATCCAACAGCAGCTCAACAGCACGAGCGCGACCGACATCAAGATCGCGCAGACGCTGCGCTGGTACCTCGGCGTGATTTTCTGAGCCTCGGCGAGCGCGCGGCGCGCCGGCTTGCCGGTGCGAGCGAGCGCGTACCTCGGCTGTAAAATTCGAAACGAGGCCTGCGTGGCGTCGGCGCCGCGGCAGGGCTAACTTTCGCGACATGAAGCGCCTGGGTGTCGCGGCAGCACTCTGCTGCGTCCTCGTGCTCGCGTGCGGGAGCGAGCCGGTGAACGGCGCACCGGCGCCCGCGCCCTCTTCGACCATGCCCGCGCCCTCGTCGAGCGGGCCCGACATGATGCCGCCCGGGCCGGCCTGCGACGAGCCCGACTTCGAGGACGAGTCGTTGCCCAAGCTCAGCGTGGGGCAGGTTTCGGTCACGTTGCAGGATCCGAGTGGGGCGCCGCTCGTCGGACAGCCGACGTACGTCTGCGGTGCGTACGTCTGCGGCTCACCGTCGTGGACGGACGAGGAGGGCTCGGCGGGCCCGAGCCTCAGCACCCCCGCGATCAAGCCCGCCCTCAAGGTCGGCGACTCCGTCGCCTACCCGGAGCTTGCAATCCTGATCGACGAGCCGGAAGCGCGCATGACGTTCCCGACCATCACGCTTCCGCCTTTTCCGAGCGAAGGCACGCCGCTCGTTGCCGGCACGACGAGCAGCTCGAACGGCGTCGTGCTCACGCTCGCGGACGACGTAGCGTTCGACACGACGCTCACGGTGAACGGCACGCTCGACCCCTTCCGCGCCGTGGAGCTGCCGGCGGCTCGCATTCCGGACGGGCTCGCTCACGGAGCGGGGCTCGAGCGGGTGTTTGCGCTCCAGCCGCTTTCCACGGTGTTGTGCCCGCCTGCGGGCCTGAGCCTCCCCAATAGCGCCGGTTGGGCTCCGGGGACTTCGGTCGAATTTCTCGTGCAAGGGCTCGGCGCGGTCGAACAGCCGTTCGCGCCTTACGGCGACTGGCAGAGCATCGGGACGGGCGCGGTGGACGCCGGCGGGGACAACCTGGTGCTGACGAGCGCCGGGCTGCCCGTCATCTACAACGTCGGAGTGCGCCGGCTTTGAAGTGGGTAGCTGCGCTCGTCCTCGTTCTGGCCGGCTGCGGGACGAACCGCCCGGAGATCCCTGCCGAGCTGCTCGGCAGCAGCGGTGACGGCTCTCTCGTCGCGGGCTGCGAAAACCCGTCGTACCCTGGCGGGCCCTTCGGCACCGACCCCGGCGCGACCGTCGTGAACACCTGCTTTCGCGGCTGGGCCACGCCGGGCAACGGTGAGCACACCGACGCGGCTCTCGTCGATCTCGGCCTGGGAGCGTTTTACGACCCCACTCACAAACAATACGAGCTTTTGCTGCTCAACACGGCCGCCCTTTGGTGCGCGGCATGCAAGGCGGAGCACCAGACGCTCGGACAGCACTATGCCGAGCTCGCGCCCCGCGGCCTCGCGCTCGTCAGCGCCCTCTTTCAGAACAACGCGGCCGAGCCGGCGGACCTCGACAATTTGAAGCAGTGGGTCGAAACCTTCGACGTGAAGTTCCCGATGGTGCTCGACCCCGACTACCAGCTCGGGGCGTACGCGTCCGCGGAGACCGCGCCGCTGAACCTTTTGATCGACGCCCGCACGATGCGAATCATGCAAAAGTGGGTGGGAGATCAGAGCAGCGTCATCTGGCCCGCGATTCAAGCCGAGCTCACGAAGCGCGAGGCCGGCGAGTAACGGGCATGCGCGCGCGCGCTCTAGCCGCGGCGTTGGCCGCGACGTTCGCTGCGCACGGCGCGGCCAAGGCGGATCCCGGCGCGCCCGCGAGCGAGCCGGAGCCGCCGGTGAACGTCGAAATCACCGACGCGACGACGGTGATTGACGCTTGGAACAACCGCAACTTCCGCTCCGGCGACGCGGCCACCGTCGCCGACGACGGCTGGGGCGTCTGGTACAACCGCCTTCACGCGCAGATCACGCGCGGAGCGTTCCGCTTCGGATTTCGGCTCGATAACGCCTGGTTTTATCGCTCACCCGAGGCGACCGCGAGCGCGGTCGAGCTCGCCGAGCGCCGGAGCGCCACTGAAAGCACGACGCCCCTTCCCTCCTACTTCAGGCAAAAAGAGCAAGAGGTCGGCCAGGAGCTTTCGAATCGGTACATCAACTGGATCTACCCCGCGAAAATTTACGCGAGCTATAGCGAGCGCGCGTACGACGTGACCGTCGGCGACGTCTACGCCGAGCTCGGCCACGGGATGGTGCTCAGCGTACGCAAGCGCGACGAGCTCTCGAGCGACGACACCGTGCGCGGCGTGCGCGCGAGCGGCGAGGCCCGCGTCGGCAGCGCGCGGGTGCGCTTGACGGCGGTCGGCGGCTCGCTCAATCCGCTGCGCGTCGATGAAGGCACCGGCCGTTACCTCGGCGTCGACGCGAGCGTGACGCGCGGCTTTTTGGCACTGACCGAAGCCGGCATGCCGCGCGCGATCAGCACGGATTTCTCGCCGCGGGGCGCCGATTGCGCGACGACGCGCACCTGCACTTATGCGCCGGATCGGGTGGTCGCGGGCGAGCTCACGGCCGATCTCGGCGTTATGACGCTCGCCACGCAGGGCTCGCTGCTCGTGCGCCAGCTCGCGCTGCATCCGGACGCCGTGCGCGCGGCGGACGTCGCGACCGTGAGCGAATCGGCGACGTTCGCGACCCGCGACGGCCGGGGCGGCCTCGCGCTCGACGTGGCCGCGCAGAAGCTCTCGTACGACGACGCGGCGCTCGGCATGCCGGCCGGCTACGGCGTGTACGCGACGGGCAGCTACGATTTCTCGCCGCTCGTCGTAGAGCTCGAAGGCCGGCACTATCGCCGCCTCTTCCCGCTCTATGCGAACGTCAACGTCGACGCCGCGCGCGAGTTTTCGCAGGTCGCGTGGAGCGCCCCGCCGACGACCGAGGCGCAGTACATCGATACCGAGTTCGGCAACTTCGCGACGTGCGTTTCGGGCGGCCGTGGTCGCGCCGACTACGCGGTAGTGCCCGGGATCTCGGCATTCGCGTGGGTCGGTTACTGGCAGACGTTCGCCGAGTTCCAGCCGAACGAGCGCTGCAACACGGCGCGCGAGCTGCGCAACGACGTGGTCGACATCGCGGGCGGCGCCGAGCTGCGCCCCGGGAACGCGCGCTCTCGCGCGACGATCACGCTCGGCGGGCGCATCGATCAGAACGCGGTGCCTCGAACGCCGTTCGGCGGCCGCCCGACGCGCGGCTACTACCGGGAGGCCTACCTCCGCTATGACATCGTGCAGGCGCTCGGCGGCCCCTTTGCGCTCGAGCTCCACGGCTGGCACCGCCGTCGTCACGAGCCTTTCGGCTTGCAACTGCCCGCCTGGTGGGAAGGCGAGCACACGACAGGGCTCGATTGGGGCGAGGCCTGGGCCTTCGCGTTCGGCACCGAGTACGACACCGACATCCGCCCGCCGACCACCTATTTCAACGGCAGCGTCCGCTACAAACCGAGCTCCGACTCCTCCATCGGCCTCTTCGTCGGCCAGCGCCGCGGCGCCCTCCGCTGCGTCGGCGGCGTCTGCCGCGTCGTCCCGGGCCTCGAAGGCATCCGCCTCGACGCGAACGTCCGCTTCTAACCCCCCACCCGCCTCCCAACGAGAAGGACCGCTCCTTTTCCGGACTTTGTTGGGCGCACCGCCCTCCCCGTCCCCGCACCACCCGGCGTGGGCTGGTCCCCGCCTCGCCAGCACGTCCCCTGATCGCAGCGCGCAGCGCTCCCCAAGTTCGACACCGCCCCTCCCGCGCATCCCGCTCGCCCCGCTCCGCCAACCGACGCCCCCCGGCACGCGCGCACCTGCACGCCGCTCGACGACACGAAGCACGACTCCGCACGCGCCGCTCGACAAGACGAACCACGCCGCTGACGGCGCACCCACGCCGCTCGACAAGACGAACCACGCCCCCGGTCGACCCCCGCACGCGCGCCTGCATGCCGCTCGCCAAGACGAACCACGCCGCTGACGGCGCACCCACGCCGCTCGACAAGACGAACCACGCCCCCGGTCGACCCCCGCACGCGCGCCTGCATGCTGCTCGACAAGACGAACCACGCCGCTGAC
>JAICUB010000081.1 GCA_025936045.1 Polyangiaceae bacterium
CGCGCGCGCGACACCGAGCGCTCGAGGTCGACGCGCTCGCGCAAGAGCACGCGACTGACGTAGGCCTCGGCCTGCTCCCGGAGCGGCTCGAAGAGCACCAGAATCACGATCGCGGCCAAAATCGCGCCGAGATACATGACCTCGAAGCCGCCGAAGAGCACCACGAGCACGTAAAAGATACCGGCGAGCGAGAACGCGAGCGCCGTCGAAACGAGCAGTTTCACGAGCACGTCGTAGAGGTCGACGAGACGCTCGCGAATCAACGACTCGCTGAGGACGAACAGGAACACGATCGCGAGCACGGCGCTCACGGGGGGCAGCGGCGCGCCGATGAACCAAAGAAAATCCGCGAGACTGAAGGCCGCTGCCAGCGCGCCGATGAGCACGAGGAAGCGCACGCGACGTTCGACCGCACGCGAGCCGCTGCGCTCGCCGCGCCGCCACAGCGAGAACAGCCCCGCGGAGATGAGGCCGAACACGTAGATGAAAACGGCGCCTCGCACGATGCCGTTCGAGTGCTGCGTGAGCACGAACACGAGCATCGGGATGCCGAGGCCGAGCGTCACGCGCGGCAAGCGCGAGCGGCGCTGCGTCTCCGGCAAGATCGCGCCGAAGAGCTGCACGGCGAACTGCGGGAGCAGCACGGCGAGTACCGACGTGAAGCGCGCCCAGAGGTCGCTCCGCACGACGTGATAGAGCCACTGCGCGAGGTACCAAAGCCCGATGTCCGCCGCGAGGGCCGCGAAGTACACCTGCGGTCGCCGGACGCGTCCCCTGAGCAGGATGGAGACAGCGATGGTGAGCGCCAAGACGCCGCAAAACAGCGAGGTTCGCGTGCGAAGGTCCATCGGGTAGGTCTCGAAACGGCAGCGTCTCGCGGTCGCTTCGACACGACCGGCGGCGCGGGCGCTCTAGTATTGCGCGATTTTGCTGCCAATTCACCCTCTCGACGGCAGCAGGCGTGATGAAAGTCGCCTTGTGGCCGAAAGGCCGCCGTGTTGGATTCCCGCGCGGGAGAGTGGTTCATGAGGATTTCTAAGCTTGTAGGGATAGGCTGTGCCTTGGCGTTCGGGCTCGGCCATCGGGCGGCGCTCGCGGACATCACCATCGGCGACTCGGGCGCTACCGTGAACTTCACGGGCTTCACGGGCGCGGGGTTCACCTCTTCGCCGACCGCGGGCCAGTTGTCGTCGAGCGACTGGTCGATCAGCGGATTCAGCGACGGCGATCTGAACTTCGGCGGCAACGCCACGGGCCCCGACTACACGCGCGGGCCCTCGACGGGCGGCGTTGCGACCGGCGGCATCTACGCCTTCAGCGCGACGGCCAACGTCTTTCTCGGCATCCAGCCAGGAACGGACGACTTCACGCCCGGCACCCTCACCGCGCGCTTCAAGAGCTCGGTCACCCACCCGCTCGTCAAGCTCCAGATCAGTTACAAAATCCTCACGTACAACGATCAGGCGCGCAGCAACTCGCTGAACTTTGCCTGGTCGCTCGATAACGTGACCTACAACCCCGTCGCCGCCGTCGACTTCGCGACGCCGGCCGCTGCCGATACGACCCCGGCCTGGGTCGCGACGACCAAGACGACGACGATCACGACGAGCATCGCGACGAACGGCTACCTCTACTTGCGCTGGACGGGGAACGAGGTGAGCGGCACGGGCGCGTCCGACGAGTACGGCCTCGACGACATCGTCATCACGCCGCAGAACGCGTGCGGTGACGGCGTCGCTTCCGGCAGCGAAGCGTGCGACGACGGCAACACCAGCAACACCGACAACTGCCTCAACACGTGCGTCCAGGCGACGTGCGGCGACGGCTTCATCCGCACGGGCGGCGAGCAATGCGATCCCGGGCCCGGCGGCACGACGAACCCGTGCTGCTCGAATGCCTGCACCAAGCTCACGGGCACGGTGTGCCCGGGCGGTATGTGCAGCGCCGGAACGTGCGTGCCGGACGCGAGCGCCGGCGGCCAAGGCGGCGACATGGGGATGGCGGGTGACACCAGCGCTGGCGGTGAGTCTGCCGGCATCGGCGGTGACAGCAGCGGCGGGACGACGACGACGGGCGGCGTCGGCGGACGCGGCGGTCGCGGCGGTCGCGGTGGTCGCGCGGCGGGAGGCATGTCGGGCGGCGGCGGTGAGCCGAGCGCGGGCATGTCCGGCGGAGGAACCGGCGGTAGCTCCGGCGGGACGGCGGGCACGAGTGCGGCAGGCACGTCGAACGCCGGCACGTCTGCCAGCGGCACGTCCGGCACGTCGGCGGGCGGTCACTCGGCGACCGGCGGCACCGGGGGTAGCTCCGGCGGCGCCAAGGCTGGCTCGTCGAACGGCGGCTCGAGCAGCACGAAGCCGCCTGCGCCGGGAAGCACCGACGACAGCGGCTGCGGGTGCGCGGTTCCGCGTGGCCCGAGCCACGGCACGCTCGCGCTCGTGACGGCGGGCGCGCTCGTGACGTTGCTGCGTCGCCGGCGCCGCCGCGGCTGAGCACGCACGTCCGGTTAGGCAAGAACGCCGCGCCGACCTTCGGGTCCGGCGCGGCGTTCGCTATTTGCGGGCGGCTCGCGGAGAGGACGCGAGGCCGTGACCGAGCGCGCAGAGCGCGTCAGGGCTCGCTTGCGTATAGGTTCGCCGCCTCGATACGCTCGAGCACCCGCCGCGGAACGAGCCAGCCGAGCTCGCGGAGCGCTTCGGCATCGTGTCGCCGCGCGAGGAGCTCCCGCACGCGCGTCGAAGAAACTTCGGGCAAGATCGCCGGCGCGAGCTCGGGCCGTTCGTGCCCCCTGCGCGTGAGCACGAAGGGCGGCGCCAGTTCCTCGATGCGCGCGAAATCGCGCCACGAATGCGTCTCGCCGAGCACGTCGCTACCGATGACGAGACGCATGGCCACGCCCGGTCGCTCGCTCTGGAGCCGTTCGAGGAGCCGCACGGTGTAGCTCGGACGCGGCAGCTCGGACTCGAGCGCCGACACCTCGACGCGGGCGAGATCGTCGAAACACAGCCGGCAGAGCGCGAGCCGCTCTTCGAACGGGGACAGGTGCTTGCCGAGCGCGTGCTCGAAGGCCGGCACGACGAGGATGCGCTCGAAGCCGCCCACGGCGAGCGCATAGCTCGCGGCGAGCACGTGCGCGACGTGCGGCGGATCGAAACTGCCGCCGAAAATCGCCAGCGTCATCGGTTTGCCTCAGCGCTCGACGAGCGTGCCGAACAGGCCCACTCCGCCCGCGACGAAGACGAGATCGAATACGCCCATCAGGCGGAAATAGTCCCCGAGCTCGCCGAGCGGCGTGCCGCCGAACAGCTCGCGCGTTGCCGCGACCGCCGCGAGCAACGTCGGCGAGACGAGCGGAAACAGAACGATGGCCAAGATCAGGTCGCGCGCGCCCGTGCGCACGGTCATCGCGCCGAAGAGCGTCCCTGCCGCGGCGACCCCCGGCAGCGCGCCGAGCGCGATGAGCGCCAGCCCGAACCCGTAGCTCGTGAGATCGAGCGAGAAGAACAACGCCGTCAGCGGGATGACGACCACGCTGATGATGAGGAGAAACAGCAGCACGCCGAGCAGCTTCCCCGCGAAGACGGAGCTAGGCGCGAGCGGCGCCACGAGCAGGCCGTCGAGCGCCGACTCCTCGCGCTCGCGCTGCCAGCTCTTACCGAGCGCGAGCACCGCTGCGAACGTGATCGACAGCCAGATGACGCCGGAGGCCACGAGCCGCGCACTCGCCGGACCGCCGAACAGCGAGAGCGAAGCCAGCACGACGACGAGCACCGCGAAGAAGCCGCTCGTGACGACCACCTCGCCCGTGCGCGCCTCGATCAGCAGGTCTTTGCGCAGAATGAGGAGCGTCTGAGCGAGCCAGCCGGGCAGCCGCCGCGCGCCCTCGGGAGCCCGCTCTCGAGCGACGGCCGCGTGCTGCATCGATGCGCATGCTAGCGCTATTCTTGCGCTTTGGCTCGGCCGCCGCACCGAACCGCCTATCGAACGAAAGCCGCCTCAGCACGCTTTCATCTGGCGGGGTGGACCCGCTAGAGTCCCCTCCGCATGGCGAGCTTTCGCGTCGAACACGTCTTCGGCTGCAGTCAAAAGACGTTCTGGGAACAGGTCTTTTTCGATGCCGAGTACAACCGCCGGCTCTTTTACGACGAGCTTCATTTCGTCGAGTGGACCGAGCTCGAGCAGACCCACGAAAACGATCGCGTGCGGCGCGTCGCACGGGCGCTGCCGCCTCCGCCCGACCTACCCGGGCCGCTCAAGGCCGCGCTCGCAGGCGGCGTCGGCTACGAAGAACGCGGCGTGTACGAGCGCGCGACGAATCGCTACGACGCACGCGTGAAGCCGAACAGCTTGAGCGACCGCGTGAGCGTAGAGCTCGAGTTTCACACGGAGCCCGTCGGCGACGACAAGTGCAAGCGCATCGTCATCGGCCGCATCAACGCCCGCGTCATGCTGATCGGCGGCCTCCTCGAGCAGCGGATGGTGACCGATCTCACCCGCAGCTACGAGCAGAGCGCATCCTTCACGAACCGCTTCCTGGCCGAAAAAGGCCTCAAGTAGCGCCCGGCCGTGGCGCCCAGGCGCCGCCTCACCAAAACGACGACGGGCGCACGTGCCCCCCGGCACGCCGCCCGTTCGTCTCTGCGCCGCTACGGCGCGCGTTTCACTTCGAAGCCGGCTTCTTGGCAGCCGTCTTCTTCGGCTCGCTCGCCGGCGTCGTCGCCTTCTTCTCGGTCTTCGCCGGAGCCGCCTTCTTCTCGACAGCCGCGGCCGCTGCCTTCTTCGGCGCCGCCTTGGCGGGCGTCTTCTTCGCGCGCTTGTCGGCGCGGCTCAGCGAGCCGTGCAGATCGAGCAGGCGGGGCAGCGGGTACGTCTCGAGACGCGCGGCGTAGCCCTTGTCCTTCGCGCGCTTGCCGAGCTCGACGATCGAAGCGACGAGCTTCTCGCGCGAGCCGAAGCCTTCCTTGGCGCGCGTGAGCACGTCGTGAAGGCGAAGGAGCTTCGCGTTGGAGATTTTCTCGAGACCCTTCGTCCCGTTGACGCGATCGATCCAGAGGTCCTTCGTGGCGAGCTTCTGGACGGCGGTGATAAGCTTCTCTTTGCTCTCGAAGCGCTCCTTGACGGAGGCGAAAGGCGACTTGCTCATGGTGTTCCTCGACCCCCGAGGGGCCGCGTTTTTGGGGAGGCCGCTTCTAGCAGCCACTCCCCCTCGCCGCAAATACCCCTTTTAAGCGCAACGGGAACGCGCGCTCGCGGGGCGACAAAACCGCCCGGTCGGCGTCGCCCAGGTGACAGTCGCCGAGGCCGGTGGTAACGCGGCCCGCCCATGAAGCCGCGCCTGCGCTTCGCACCCTCGCCGAGCGGATACCTTCACATCGGAGGCGCGCGAACCGCGCTCTTCAACTGGCTCTGGGCGAGGAGCCAGGGCGGTGTGTTCGTGCTGCGGGTGGAAGACACCGACCAAGAACGGTCGAGCCTCGATAGCGTCAGGGCCATCCTCGACGCGTTCCGCTGGCTCGGCATCGACTGGGACGAAGGCCCGGAGGTGGGCGGACCCCATGCGCCGTATTTCCAGAGCGAGCGCAAGGCGATCTATCGCGAGCACACCGAGCGCATGATCTCGAGCGGCCACGCCTACCGCTGCTACTGCACCAAGGAAGAGCTCGACCGCCAGCGCGAGGAGCTCAAGGCCCGGAACCCGAAAGCGCAGTTCGTTTACCCGGGTACCTGCCGGAACCGCACCGATCAACCGGACCTGCCGCACGTCGTTCGTTTCAAGTCCCCGCGCGAGGGAAGCACGGACTTCAACGATAAGGTGTTCGGCCCCATCACGACGCCGAACAGCGCCCAGCAAGACTTCGTGCTCGTGCGCACCGACGGCTATCCGCTCTACAACCTCGCGGCGACAATCGACGACCATTTGATGGACATCTCGCTCGTCGTGCGCGGGCGCGATCACATCGGTAATACCCCCCAGCAGGTGCTCATTTATCGCGCGCTCGGCTGGGAGGCGCCCGAGTTCGCGCACCTGCCGATGATGCTCTCGCCGAAGGGCGAGAAGCTGAGCAAACGTCACGCGGCGGTCTCCGTCGACGAGTACAAAGAGCGGGGCTATCCGCCTGCTGCCGTCCTCAACTACATCGTCCGCTTCGGCTGGTCGTCGGGCGACCAGGAGATCTTCGGGCTCGACGAGCTCGTGAAGCTCTTCTCGTGGGATCACGTGAACAAGAGCGACGGTAAGTTCGACGAAAAGAAGTTCGCCGACGTGGCTTTCGAGCACCTGAAACGGCCCGAGCTCACCTCGCTACCGACCTACGCAAAAAACGTTCAACCCTTCCTCGCGCAGCGCGGCATCACCTCCACCGATCCCGATTTGCTGCTCGCGGCGATCCCCGGTGTGCGTGAACGCGCCCGCACCTACCGCGACGCGGCGTCCGACCTCGATTTCTACTTCCGCGAACCGCCGGAGGTCGACCCGAAGGCGCGCGAAAAGTTGCTCTCGAAAGAGGCCGCTGCCCGCATGGTCGAGCTCGCTTCGGCGCTCGAAGGCACGAAGCCGTGGGACGCCGCGACGCTCGAAGCGAAGGCGCGAACGTGGTGCGAGGCCCAAGGCGTTGCCATCAAGGACGTAGCCCAGCCGGCACGCGTTGCGCTCACGGGGCGCTCCGCGAGCCCGCCGCTTTTCGAGGTCATGGCGGTCCTCGGCGAGCCACGCTCGCTCGATCGCCTTCGCCGCGCGCCGGCTCTCGTTCCCGGCTGAGCCTCGTGTAGGCTCCCCCCATCACATGCCGAGCCCCGCCGTGGCCTCCGCGCTGCCCGCGCTCCCGATCACGCGGCTCGCCGAGCCGTCTTACTTCCAGTCGCTGCTCGCTTTCCCACCGGTCAAGGCGCTCGTCCCCATTCCGGTTTTGGCAGCGCTCGCTCCACTCGTGTGGTGGTTCTTTCGCGACACTTGGCGCGTTCTCGACGCCGAAGCCGCCGAAGCGAAAAGCCTCGCCCCCGACCGCCCCGATTATCGACCCGCGGCGTGCCTCGTCATCATGGCCGTCGTGCTCACCCTGCAGGAGTACTACGGCGGTCGCGCCGTCTACGACGTGATGCTCCGCCCGTGGCTCCGTGAGCTCGAAGCCGCGGGGCATCCCGGCCTCAAGACGGCCCAGTACGACGAGCTCTACAGCTACGCCTGGTGGGCGTTCTCGCGCGTCTTTGGCTACGTGTTCATCCCGCTGCCGCTCTGGAAGCTGTTGTTTCCGAGAGACAGCATTCTCGACATGGGACTGCGCGGGCGGGGCTTCTTCGGCCACCTGTGGATCTACGGGCTTTGCCTGGCCGTCGTGATTCCCGCCATGCTGCTCGTCGCGAGCCAGCCCGATTTCGGCACGTATTACCCCTTCTACAAGGCGAGCTCGCGGAGTCTCTCCGACCTTTTGATGTGGGAGGCGATGTACGGCTGCCAGTTCTTCGCCCTGGAACTATTTTTCCGCGGGTTCGTGCTGGGGGCGCTGCGCCGCGCCCTGGGTTCGGCGGCCATCTTCGCGATGGCGGTCCCCTACTGCATGATTCATTACGGCAAGCCGTATCTCGAAACGAACGGGGCGATCGTCGCGGGCATCGTCCTGGGCTCCCTGGCGATGCGCACGCGCAGCATCTATGCCGGGTTTCTCGTGCACATCACGGTTGCCTTCAGCATGGATTTCCTCGCGCTCTGGCGGCGTGACGCTTTCCCCCACGTGTGGTGGCCGGTCGGATGAGCCGTTCGCGAAACCGTCCAGAGCCGGCGTGAGCCGAGGCAGGTGCGCGCCGAGACGGACGCGCGCTCGTCGTGAGCCGAAGTCGGAGGGAAGAGCGTCGCGAGACCCTCATGACCGTCGTCGCAAATCCGTGCGGATCGCGGTCGCACGCCCGCCGAGATCCGCTATAGTGCGCTCTAAACTTTGACCACGCGGACCGTCGCCTTCACCAGCCACGACGCGAGCACTTAGCGGGCACCAAGGAAAGCCTTGACGATTCACGGCGGCAAACTCATGGCCTCGGCGATGGACGCGGCACTCGACGTATCACGGCGCTCAAACCCGAACTCGCTCGAGCCGAGCAACGGCTGGTCTCCGGACAGGAGCGCGCAGCGTTACCAAATCACGGGCTGGGGCGCTCCGTACTTTCAGGTCAACGCGCGCGGCCAAGTCGAGGTCACGCCGAACCCCGACCGCGCGCAGTGCATCAACCTCTACGAGCTCACACAGGAGCTTCGCGCGCGCGGGCTCGAGCTGCCGCTCCTCATCCGCTTTTCGGACATCGTCGCCGATCGCATCAAGCGACTGAACGAGGCGTTCGCCAAAGCGATCGCGGAGTACGAGTACGCCGGCAGCTACCGCGGCGTGTACCCCGTGAAGGTGAACCAGCAGCGTCACCTCGTCGAAGAGATCGTCCACTACGGACGGGCCTGGAATTTCGGCCTCGAAGCAGGCAGCAAGCCGGAGCTTTTGATCGCCCTCGCCGCCATGCAAGACGTGGGCGGCCTCATCATCTGCAACGGCTACAAAGATCAGAAGTACATCGAGACCGCGCTCGTCGCGCAGAAGTTCGACAAGACGGTCATCGTCGTGCTCGAGCGCCTCGAGGAGCTCGACCTGGTGTTCCGCGCTTCCGAGAAGGTCGGCATCAAGCCCATCCTCGGCGTGCGCGCCAAGCTGACGACGCGTGGCGTCGGGCGCTGGGCGGACTCGGCGGGCGATCGCGCGAAGTTCGGCCTCACGACGAGCGAGATGGTCGAAGTCGTCGATCGTTTGGCCGAGCGCGGGATGCTCGATTGCCTCCAGCTCCTCCACTTCCA
>JAICUB010000068.1 GCA_025936045.1 Polyangiaceae bacterium
CCGCCCGCTTTCGCGCCCCCACGCCGCTCGTCTTCGTTTTCCCCGCCGCCCGCTGCGCCCCCACGCCGTTCCGCTTCACGCTCACGCCGTTCCGCTTCGCTTTCGTCACCGCCCGCGCCCCCACGCCGCTCGTCTTCGTTTTCCCCGCCGCCCGCCTCGCCCCCGCGCCGTTCGTCTTCGTCCTCGGCGCCGCCCGCTCCGCCGCGGTGCCGTTTCGCTTCGAACTCACGCCCGCTTGCTCCGACCGTACCGGCGCCGGCAGGTCCGTTGCGCGCGGTTTGAACTTCGGTGGCAGACTCCCGAGATACCGCATGCCGCGCACGATCCACTCCTTGAGGGTGCGGTCGTCGAAGGTGCCGGGCTTCACGTCGACGTAGCTTTTTGACTCGCGGCCCAGGGGCGCGAAGGGCTTGGCGCCTGCGCGAATGCACTCTTCGCGATCGCTCGCCGAGAGGTGAAGCATGAACGTGTCGCCGAAGAGACCGACCAACATGTGGCCGTTGAGGAAGCGCACCGGCATCCCGAACATCTTTCGGGCTTCGATGGGCGGTCCCGGAGCGATGCGCTCGAAATAGGCGATCGTCTCCGCTGAAGGCTTCGGCAACTTCATCTTCGCCATTCCTCCATGGTCGGCTGGCATGCGCCGCGCGGCAAGGGGTGACGGTGGTAAGCTCCGCACCCGTGGAAGTCACCGTCATTCCCTGCCTCAAGGACAACTACGCGTATCTCCTCCGCGCGCCGGGCAGCCCTCGCGCCGTCATCGTCGACGCGAGCGAGGCCGCGCCCGTGCTCGCGGCGTTGCAAAAGCTCGGCGTCGCGCTCGGCGGCATCCTCTCGACGCACCACCACGTCGATCACGTCCTCGGCAATGAAGAGCTCGTCAGCCGTTACCCCGGCATCGACGTCTTCGGCTCCGCGCACGATCGCGGCCGCATCCCCGCGCAAAGCCGAATGGTCGTCGACGGCGAGACCATCAGCGTCGAAGGTCTCACCTTTCGTTGCCTGCTCGTGCCCGGTCACACGCTCGGTGCCGTCGCGTACTTCGGACACGGCGCCGTCTTCACCGGCGACACCCTCTTTGCGGGCGGCTGCGGGCGCCTGTTCGAGGGCACCCCCGGCATGATGAACGACTCGCTCAACGTGAAGCTCGCTGCGCTCCCGCCCGACACCCGCGTCTACTTCGGCCACGAATACACCGCGAGCAACCTCCGCTTCGCCGCTCACGTCGAGCCCGGCAACGCCGCCGTCACGGCCAAAGCCGCTCGCGTCGCCGCGCTCCGCGAAAAGGGCGAGCCCACCGTGCCCTCGACCCTCGCCGAAGAGCGCGCGACCAACCCCTTCATGCGCTGCGACTCCGCGGAAATCATCGCGCACGTCGCCGAGCGTCTCGCCGGCAACCACGCTCCCGACGCCGTCCTCGGAGCCGTCCGTGCCGCGAAGGACGCGTTCTAAAAACCAAGACCCAACCGCACCGCCCGCTGCAACACGCCCGCATCATACGTATACATACTTCGCTTCCGCGCGCGCAACCCGCCCAATCAGCGAGACCCGCCCAATCAGCGAGACCCGCCCAATCAGCGAGACCCGCCCAATCAGCGCAACCCGCGCAAGCGAATGGTGCTCGGCGCTGCCGTTCGCCCCGTGTGCGTTATTTTTGTTTTTTGCGGCGGTCGCTTGCACGCGGCGTGAAGATCCACCGTCCAAGCCGTTCCAGCCGCCGGCGCCGTCCGTCTCCGCGAGCGCCGCGCCCGCTCGCCTCCCGCCCGAAGAACGCACGTGGAGTTTCCCGAACTCCGCCATCGGGCGCATGAGCGTCGTCGTCGTGATTCCGGAGCGCGCTCCCGGCGAGAAATTCCCCGTGCTCGTCGCGTTCCACGGCCGTGGTGAAACGCTGAAGGGCCCCGAGCGCGGCGCCCGCGGCTGGGTGGACGATTACCTGCTCGGCCACGCCGCGGGCCGTCTCGCCCACCCGCCGCTCACCTACGACGACTTCGAAAATTTCGTCGAAGAGCGGCGTCTGAACGCGCTCAATCAGGCGCTCGCCGAGCACCCGTATCGCGGGCTCATCGTCGCCTGCCCGTATCTGCCCGACATGCTCGGGCGTGACTCGCCGTTTTCGCAGGCGCCGCCGCTCGCGAAATTCGTCGTCGAAACGCTGCTCCCCAAGCTCTACGCCGAGACGCCGGCCCTCGGCACGCCCGCGGCGACCGGCATCGACGGCGTGAGTCTCGGCGGGCGCGCGTCGCTCACCGTGGGGCTCTTGCGGCCCACGGCGTTCGGCGCCGTCGCGAGTCTCCAGGCCGCGCTCGAACCCGACGACGCCAACGACGTCGCTTCGCACGCACTCCTCGCGCTCGCGAAGAACCCGGCGCTCCGTCTGCGTTTGCTCACCAGCAACAACGACTACTACCTGAGCGCGCTCTCGCTCATTCACGGCGCGCTCCGCTCCGCGAAGGTGCCGCACGACTGGCTCGTCGTGAGCGGCCCGCACGACTACGCGTTCAATCGCGGGCCCGGCGCGCTCGAGATGCTCGCGTATCACGACCGCGTGCTCCGCGGCTTCGCGCCGCCGTGAGCGGGTTCGCGTCGGCGTCAGCCGATGTTCTCGGCCAAGATGCGCAGCGTCTTGCCCGTCGGGCGCGAGAAGCGCACGCCCGTGCGGATCATGCCGTCGCCGTCGGGTCGCACCCACGCGACTTCACCGTGCAACGTCAGCCGATCCCAGAGACCCGGCAACTCGAGCTCGAGCCTGAGACGCGCGTTCGGTTCGAACGTCTCCCCGATCTCGAAGCACACGCCGCCGAGGCCCACGTCGATGAGGCGCACCACTTGTTCGAACGTCGCTCCGAGCGGTGAGACCCAGAGGCGTGCCGTCGAAGGGAAGCGCGCGAAGGAGCGAAAGTGATCGACGCGCGCCTGACTCATTTGCCCGATTCCGATGGTAACGGAACAATAAGTACGTAAAACAGCCCAAATCCCCCGGAGCGCCGGATCCTAGGCTGCCAGGGCGTGGTCCGCTAGGATGATCGTTACCCTACGATGGCTCAGGAAACCCGAAAAGATCCGCGTGCCAAGGTGCTCACGGTCACGGTTCGTTACAAGAGCGCTACCTTGGACGAGTTCATCGAGCACCACTCACACGACGTGAGCCGGGGCGGGATGTTCATCAAGACGGTGTCCCCGTTCCCCCCCGGGACCCTGCTCAAGATCGAGGTGCGGATTGCGGGCGATCAGCGCGTCATGCAGGGCGTCGGCCGCGTCGTGTGGAAGCGCGAGTCGGGCGAGCAGCACGACGGTGCACCCGCCGGCATGGGCGTGAAGTTCATCAAGATCGACGACGCGTCGCGCTCCGTGATCGACCAGCTGGTTGCGAAGAGCGGTGGCGCCGTGAGCGCCTTCGACAAGGGCACCGGGGAGGCGACGGGCACTTCCGGCGCGCCGCCCGCCGAGCCCGCGGTCGCACCCAAGCCGCGCAAGGCCACGATGATTGGGCTCGGCGCGCTCGCCGAGGCAGCGAAAGAAAAAGAAGAGGCGAAGAGAGAGAAGGAGAAGGAGAAGGAGGAGGCCGCCTCCTCGCAAGGCTTCTTCCCCGCGAGCGAGGGCCCGCCGGAGCAACCGCCGCCCGAAGATCGCACGGTGATGAAGCAGGCGGCCGAGCTCTTGCAGGACGCGCTGCGTGAAGCGGGTGGCTCGCTCGACGAGGTCGGCTCGTCGCAGCCCGGCGGGGGCTCGTCCCACCCCCCGCCGCCCGTTTACGAAGCACCGCGCCCTTCCCACAAGTCGACGGAGCCGGGTCCGGGCGGGTCCGTGCCGCCACCCGAAGCGAACCAGAGCGACAAGCCTTCGATCCTGAGTGACGCGCCCACCGCCATTCACCGGCCCGACATCGAGGCTCTGACCGGCGTGAAACCTGCGGCGAGCAAGCCGCCCGCGTCGGCTAAACCCGCCGCCTCGGTAAAGCCTCCGGCGAAATCGGTGTCGAGCGCGCGACCCGCTTCGGTGCGTCCCCCCGCGGGCACCGCTTCTCGCCGCGCGCCGGTGGCGGCGCAGCCAGCCGCGTCCGAAGGCGGAGGAGGGCGACTTGCCGTCATCGTGCTCGTGCTGGTCGCGGTCGTCGGCGGCATCGTGCTCTTGACCCACAAGGACGAACAGCCGGCGCCTCCGGCGCCGCCGACCGAAGCGACCGTCGCGCCCACTCCGACGAACCCTGCGCCGTCCGCAATGCAAGCTCCGACGGCGCCGGTCGAAACGGCCGCTCCAGCGGCCACCGAATCGGCGCCGGCCGCGTCGGGGAGCGCCGCGCCCGCACCGAGCGAGGCACCGACCCTCGCCGTGAAGACGCCCGAGCCGGAACCGAAGCCGAGCGCCGAAGCGAAGAAGCCGAAGGCTCTCGTTGCGGTGCCGGTGAAGACGGCAAAGCCCATTGCGACCACGCCCGTCGCGCCGAGTAGGCCCACGGCTGCGGCACCTACGGAGCCGACCACGACGGCGCCCGCCGAACCGAAGCCGAAGGCGACGACCGCACCGGAGCCCAAGCCCACCGCGGCGCCGGAGCCGAAGCCCACCCCGGCGCCGACGGAGGCGAAGCCGCCCGCCGAGCCGAAGCCGCCCGCCGAACCCAAGCCCACGCCAGCGCCGAAAAAGCCGACCGGGGGCGACAGCGACAACCCGTTCTGAAGCAGCTACGCTCGTTCGTGAGCAAGTCGTCCCTCGTCCGTGAGGCTGCTCACGCCGATCGAGCTCCGTTCTTCCACGCTCGACCAGCTCGGTTTTAGTGTCCCCCGAATACAAACTCCCGC
Source organism: Polyangiaceae bacterium (assembly GCA_025936045.1). Taxonomy (GTDB): domain Bacteria; phylum Myxococcota_A; class Polyangia; order Polyangiales; family Polyangiaceae; genus PMG-095. The sequence goes on from JAICUB010000068.1 coordinate 4,800, forward strand.
CCGATCCGCGCATCGGGACGGTCGTATCGGGCCGTTACCGCATCGACGCACTGATCGGCGAGGGCGGAATGGGCAAGGTGTACGCGGTCGAGCACGTCGCGATGCACAAACGGCTCGCGCTCAAGGTGTTGCACCGCGAGCTCTCGGTCGTGCCCGAGATCGTCACGCGCTTCGAACGCGAAGCGATGGCCGCCGCGAACGTGGACCACGCGAACATCGCGACCGCGACCGACTTCGGCAAGCTCGAGGACGACTCCGTTTTCATCGCGCTCGAGCTCGTCGAGGGCCGCTGCCTCAGGGACGTGATCGCGGCGGGTCCCATCCCCGTGCGGCGCGCGCTCGGCATCGCGCGTCAGATCGCCTCGGCGCTCGGCGCGGCCCACGCGCTTTCGATCGTGCACCGCGACCTCAAGCCCGAAAACGTGATGCTCGTCGAGCGCAACGGCGACCCCGACTTCGTGAAGGTGCTCGACTTCGGCGTCGCGAAGGTGCCGATCGGTGAGGGCGGCGCGGGCGGACCGGGCGTCCTCACGCGCATCGGGACGGTGTTCGGAACACCCGAGTACATCCCGCCGGAACAGGCGCTCGGGCAGCCTTCGGACGGTCGCGCCGATCTCTACTCGCTCGGCGTGATTCTCTACGAAATGCTGACGGGCGTGCGCCCGTTCACGTCGACGTCGCAGGTCAATCTGGTCGGCATGCACCTCGGCGAGCCGCCGCCGCGCCTCGAGGATCGCGCGCCGGGCCTCGGGTTTCCCGTCGAGCTCGAGACGCTCGTCGCGCGTCTGCTCAAGAAGTCCGCGGCCGAGCGCCCGCAGCACGCCGAGGACGTCATCAAAGAGATCGACGCCATCCTCAAGCGTCCGCTGCGCGTGTCGCCGCGTCAGGTGAGCGGCGCCCTCGGCTGGCTTTCCGCGCGCTACGCCGATCTTCGGTCGCTCGTGCGCCCACGGCTCGAAAAGCTCGAGCCCGCGCGCACGGAGGCGATCGCGGCGTTCGAGCGCGGAGCCGCCGCGATCGAGCGTTTGCGGGCGAACCTGCCGCCGAGAATCAAGCAGCCGCTCGAGCGCGTTTCGTCGGCGACGCTCGCGAAGGTCGTGCTCGGCGTCGCGCTCACGGTGTTCGTGCTCGCGCTCGTGGGCATCGCGGGCACGCTGCGCGGGTCGCATCCGAGAGTCGCGGGCGTGCGCGCCGAAACACCCGTCCCGAGCGCGACCGAAGCCGCGTCGACGCCGGGCGAGCCGAGCGCCTCCGCGAGTGCCGTTCCCGCGCCGAGCCCAGCGCCGGCTCCGGTCGGACTCGAGCCGCTGCTCGACCGCGTGAAGGCGCGCTCCGACGCCAAGGACAACCCCGGCGTGATCGACGCGGTCAAGGCGGCCCTCAAGGAGGACCCCATCGCGAAGAACGACGCGCGCCTCGCGACGGCGCTGTTTCAGGCCGCCCAGGACAAGAACACGCAGGAAGCGGCGTTCGAGCTGCTCGAAGGTCCGATGCGCGACAAGGGCGCGAGCATCGTCCACGATCTCGCCGTGTTCGCGCCGAAATGGAGCGCCGCGCAGCGCCGCGCCGAGACCTGGCTCGGAACGGAGGCCTTCGACGCCGCCGCGTCACCGTCGCTCAAGCTCGCCGTCTCGATGCGGCGGGCGCGCTCGTGCAAGCAAGTCCGCGCGCTCTTGCCCGAGGTGAAGGCGAACGGCGACAAGCAGAGCCTACCGTACCTCAAGTTCTTCAAGGACCACCTCGGATCCTATCCGTGTCTCAGGAAGGACGACCTGCTCGCCGAGACGACGCAGGCCGTGAACGCGCGCGGCAAGTGAGACCGCCGTGCGGCGGTCAGTGCCCCGATTCCTTGAGCGCTTGCAGGACGATCGCGCGCATGTCCGGGTAGGGGAGCACGCCGATCGTGAACCACGAGTTCACGAAGAAGGCGGGCGTGCCGTTGATGCCGGCGGCGTCCGCCGCGGCGATGTCGGCGTTGATGCTCGCTTCGCGCACGTGCGACGCGACCGCGTCGCGGTAGCGCTGCGGATCCACGCCCGCGTCGCGTGCGAGCCCTTCGAGCACCTTCTCGTCGAGGCCGCGCCGCTGAGCGGCGAACGCCGCGTCGTGAAAGCGCCAGAACGCGGCCCCGCCGCGCTCCGCGTAGACCTCGAGGCCCGTCACGGCCGCGAGCGCGGCGTGCGGGTGCATGGGCAGCGGCAGATTGCGGAAGACGATGCGCACCGAACCGCCGAATTCGGCCTCGAGCTCGTGCAGGACCGGCGCCGCCGCCGCGCAGAAGGGGCACTCGAAGTCGCTGAAAACCTGGATGGTGACCGGCGCATTGGCGGGCCCGCGACTCGGTGAGTCGGGCCCGGGCACCGGGACGCGGCGCGGGTCGACGCGTGTCGCCGCGAGGTCCGCCGGCTGCGCCGCTTGCGGCCGGGGAGCGACTCCGGTCGCTTCACTCGGCGCTCCGGCACGGGCGGGGTGCGTCGCCGACGCATCGGTCGTGTGAACGCTACAGCCCGCGATGAACGCTCCGGCGGCGGCGACAGCCGTCACACGGAGCGCCAGGGCGGCCGCTTGCGCGGCCACCCTGAACGCTACCCGACTCAACCGCCGGATTCCTTCATGGCCCGGTTGATGAGCTTCACGAACGCGGACGTGGGCTGCGCTCCGCTCAAAAAGTAGCCGTTGATGACGAAGGCGGGCGTCCCGTTGATCTGCGCCTTCTGGCCGACGTCGTTGTCGGCATCGACCTTGGCCTTGTTCTTGTGCGAGTCGAGGGCCGCCTTGAACTTATCCATGTCGAGGCCGACCTCTTGCGCCACCTTCTCGAGACCGTCGCGCTCGATGCCGGGCGTGCCGCCCTGCGCCTCGAACAGCTTGTCGTGCATCTCCCAGAAGCCCTTGTTGCCCTTCTGCACGAACGCCTCTTGCGCGGCCTCGGCCGCGAGCGGAGCGTCCTTGTGGAAGGGGAGGGGCATGTGGCGCCACACGATCTTGATCTTGTCGCCGTACTGCTTCTCGATCTCCTGGAGCGTCGGCTCGACGCGCTTGCAGAAGGGGCACTGGAAGTCCGAAAACTCCTGGATGACCACCTTCGCGTGCGCGCCGCCCTTGAACGGATCGGACGCGTCGGGCGCGGGGACTTCCTTCTTCTCCGGCGGCGGCGGCTCCTTGCCTTCCTTGACGATCTCTTCGTAGACGTGACCCTTCGCGGCGTGCGCCGCGACCGTCTTCGCCTTCGCGAGCTGCTCGTCGATCGTCGCCTTGAACTTCTCGAACGGTTGCGCGCCGCTCAGGCGGACGCCGTTGATGAAGAAGTGCGGGGTGCCGCGCGCCTGAAAGTCGGACGCCTGGTCGACGCTCGCGTCGATACGGTCACCGAACGCGTTGCTGTCGATCGCTTTTTTGGCCGCGTCCCAGGAAAGGCCGGCCTTCTCGGCGATGCCCTTGAGGTCGTCGTCCTCGAGCTTCGGCTGGCTCTCGTAGAGCGCGTCGTGCACGTCCCAGAAGGCCTTGTCGCCCTTGGTCTTGTACGCGAAGCGCGCGAGCGTGGCGGCGGGCTTGGCGCGCGGGTGGAACGGCAGCGGGTTATCCTTCCACACGATGCGGACGTCGTCCTTGTACGTCGTCATCACCTGCTTGAGCGTGTCTTCGACGCGCTTGCAGAAGGGGCACTGGAAGTCCGAGTACTCGATGATGGTGACGAGCGCGTCCTTGTTGCCGCGGATCGGATCGTCGGAGGCGACCGGCACCTTCCAAACGCTCTTGTCGTCTTCTTCCTCGTTCTTCTGCGGCTTCTTCTGATCGTTGCCGTTTTCGGCCGGCGCGCTGAAGTTCTTGTTGGTGAGCTGGACGTAGACGTCCGAGGGCTTCACGCCGCTCGCGACGAGCTTTTGGGCTTCGGCGAGCTGCGCGTCGATGACTTCCTTGAACTTGTCGAACGGCTGCGCGCCGCTCACGGAAACACCGTTGATGCGGAACGCGGGCGTGCCGTTCGCGCCGACCTTCTTGGCGAAGGCGAGGTCGTCGTCGACCTTGGACGTGAACTTCTTCGCGTCGAGCGCGGCCTTGAACTTCGCGCCGTCCACGCCGGCGTCCGTCGCCCACTTCTGGAAGTTTTCGGGCGTGAGGGCGCGCTGGTTCGCGAACGCCTCGTCGTGCCACTTCCAGAACGCGTCGCTGCCACCGACGCCCATCACCGTCGCGGCGGCGTCGGCCGCGGGGCGTGCGTCCTTGTGGAACGGCAGCGGGCTGTGCTTGAAGACGAAACGCACCTTGTCCGGTCCGTAGGTCTCCTTGATCTGCTTGAGCGTCGGCACGACGCGGCCGCAGAACGGGCACTCGAAGTCGCTGATTTCGACGATGGTGACCGGGGCGTTCGGCTTGCCCCACTGCGGGTCGGCCGACGTGACCGGAACGCTTGCGGCGCTCTGATCGGCGGCGGTCGCGGTCCCGGCGCCCTCTGCGTGAATGTCGGCCCCTGAGCGGCGATCAACGCCCCACATGAGGAACATGCCGGCGATGAAGCTCAGCAAGAACCCGACGATTGCGGTTCCCTTGTTCATGAAGTTTCTCCTGATTTCTCTCTATTTTTCGAACGGACGAAATTCGTGGCTTGCCCCGAACCGCTCCGGTAGGCGGAGGGGGCGGGCCCGTGAGCAAGGGGTCTCGCTTCTAACGGGCACGCGCTGGCGAGGGCGCCTTTTCGGCGCCGTTCGAGCGGCATAGGACTCCGCGCGCGCCGGAAGCGCACGAGAGCGTCGATCCCCACCGCTCGCGGCCGCTCAGCCGCGTGGGGGCCGATACAGGCTGTCGATCCAGTCGAACGCGTGCGGCGCGACGAGCGGCGGCGCGAGCACGCGCACGCGGTACGGCGAGGCGAGATCACCGTGCCGAATCGGAACCGCGCGAGGCGCGGCGGGAGCGGGCGCGCTCGACGGCCCGTGCTGCTCCGGCCCGGGCAACGAGCGCGCGAACGCGTTGTCCGGCTGCGGGCAGGGAGGCGGCGCTTCGAGCGTCTGCATTCGCCAAGGGAGCAGAATGGGCGGCGCCACGACGGACCTACCGTCGTCGCTGCACATCGGCACCGCGGCCTTGGCCGGCGCGCTCACGAGCGTCGCCACCGCCACGACGACGAGCAGAGCGAAATGCTTCGCCGCCGCCGCGCGAGGCAGCGCCGAAAACCAACGTGGAACAGCTCGGAGCGCGTGCTGCATGCGGCGAGGCCCCGGGAGTCTACCCACGGATTTCGGATTCTCAATCCGGGCCGTCGTGACAACTCTGAGCTCTGCTCGTTGATTCCGGCCAGCCGCTTTCTTTGCCTACATTGTGCGACATGAGCACCATGGCCCCATGGATGCCTCGCCCCAAGAGTCCAAGGTTACGGAATCAAAGGGAAATGTCGATGCGAGCGCGGGTCTCCCGCGGGCCTTCGAGCGCTTCACCTTGCTGCGTCGCATCGCTCGCGGCGGCATGGGCGAGGTCTTCCTCGCGACGGCGTCGGGCATCGAAGGCGCCGAGCGCCCGGTGGTCATCAAGATCATCCGCAAGGACCACGACGCGGACAGCTCCTTCCTCGCTCGCTTCCTCGACGAGGCGCGCATCCAGTCGCAGCTGCACCACCCGGGCGTCGCGCAAATCCTCGAGGCGGCGACGGACAGCGCGGGCAAGCCGTACGTGGTGGTCGAGTACGTCGAGGGTCATAACCTCGGCGACGTGCGAGCTCGCGCCGCGCAGCTCGGCGTGCGCGTCGAGTGGCCCGAAGCCGTCGCGCTCGCGCTCACCGTCGCGGACGCGCTCGCACACGTGCACGAGCGCACCGACGCGGAGGGCCGGCCGCTCGACATCGTTCACCGCGATCTATCGCCGCAGAACGTGATGGTCGGCTACGGCGGCGACGTGAAGCTCATCGACTTCGGCACGGCGCGCGGCGAAAACCGCCGCTGCCACACCGTGGCCGGCGTCGTCTTCGCGAAGCCCGGCTACGTGGCGCCCGAGGTCGCGAACAACACGCCCGGCGGCGTGCCCGCCGATCTCTATGCCTTCGGCGTGATGCTCTGGGAGATCCTCGCGGGGCGCCGTTTCCTCGTGGGCGAGCCGTCGGCGCACCTTGCGGCGGTCGGCGCCGGTAAAAAGAGCCTCACGCCCATCGCGCAGTCCATCGGCGCGCCGCTCGAGCTCGACGTGGTGCTGGCGCGACTGACCGCGCTCCGCATCGAGGACCGCTTCGCGTCGTCACGCCAGGCGATGGCGGAGCTCGTGCGCGTGCTGCAGCGGGCGCCGAGCCGCTCGGACGGGGATCGCAGCGTGCGCGGTCGCGTGGCCCAGCTGATGCACCGGCTCTATCCGGCGGAGCCGGCGCGCTCGCGCGGTGATTTTCAGGGTCTCGTCGCGGCTGCGCGCGCGGCCAAGCCCGTGGCCCCCGTGCTGCCGCCGTCCCCCGAGCCGCCCGCGGCAGAAGAGAACCTGCTGTCGGGCACGCGTTACCGCATCGAACGCGAGCTCGGCCGCGGCGCAACGGGGGTCGTCTACGAAGCGACGCACCTCGACCTCGGACGCAAGGTCGCGCTCAAGGTGCTCGCGTGCGAGCTCGCGAGCGGCGAGAGCCGCGGACGCTTCGTCGCGGAGGCGCGCGCCGTGGCGCGCATCGAGCATGAAGGGCTCGTGCGTCTCCACGAGTTCGGCTTCACGCGCGAAGGCCGGCCCTTTTACGCGATGGAGCTCGTCGACGGCGAGCCGCTCGAGCGAAGGCTCGCGACGCGCGGCGCATTCGCCTGGCGCGACGCGCTGAAGCTCGCGGTCGAGATCAGCCACGCTGCCGAGGCCGCGCACCTCGCGGGCGTGGTCCACCGTGACATCAAGCCGCAAAACCTGCTGCTCACGGCTGCAGGCGGCGTCAAGCTCCTCGACTTCGGCGTCGCCAAGCCGGAGAGCGGGCTCGAGCCGCGCCTCGACGCGGACGAAGACGCGCTCATCGTCGTGGGCACACCCGAGTACATGGCGCCCGAACAGGCGCGCGGTGCGGCGGACGTGCGCAGCGACGTGTATGCGCTCGGCGTCGTCCTCTACGAGCTCCTGACGCTGCACCTGCCGCACGAGGCGCCGAGCACGGCCGCGCTGATCGAGCGCAAGCTCTCCGGACCGCCGGAGCGCGCGAGCCTCGTCGCGCCCGACGCGAGCGTGCCGCGCGAGGTCGATCGCGTGCTCGAGAAGGCGCTCGCGGCCGAGCCGGCCGCTCGCTACGAAAGCATGGCCGATTTCCGCCACGCGCTCGAGCGCGTGCTCGACGGGCGAGCTCGTTCACGAACGCTCCGCCGCGGCGTGGGTCTCGGGGTCGTGGGCGCTCTCACGTGCGCGGCCTTTGCCGTCGCCGGCGCGCGGCTCTCGGGCTTCGCTCCGAACGCCGAGCGCGTCGTCGTTCGCGCGGGGCAAGACCTCCTCGCGCGCGTGACGACGCTGGTGCACGGCGTCCACGCCGCGCCGAAAGCCGCTCCACTTCCGGTCCCGCCCGCTGTCGTCGCGGTCGCTGCGACTGCCGTGGGTCAAGCGGAGGCGCCCGTCGCCGCGCCGCTCGCCGCCGTGACGTTCGGTGAAGATACCGAAGCCGCCGCGGTCCGGCCGAGCGCCGGCGACACCGCGCCGAGCGAGCCAACGGCCGAAGACGACGGCGCGCCCGCGACCGAAACCGGGAGCGCAGCCCATGAAGAGGACGCGCAGAACAGCGCGAGCGCGCCGAACGCCGAAGGCGCCGCCGGACAAGCGCTCGCCGAGTTCGAATCGCTGCGCACGCACGGCCGCCCGCTCAAGGCGCTCCACGCGATCCGCGTCGCGGCGCATGCCTTCCCGCGCGAGACCGCCGTCTTGCGTGCGTACGTCCACGCCGCGGAGGAATCGAAAGCGTTCGGCGAGGCGCACCGCGTCGCCGTGCGCTGGGCGCAAGTCGATCATTCGACGGAAGCCAAGCTCACGCTGGCGCGTCTCGAGCGAGCTACCGGGAACTCACCGAAGGCGATGGCCCTGCTCGACGCCGTCCTCAAGGAGGACGCGGACTCTCCGGAAGCGCACCGCCTCGCCTCGCTCTGGTCCCACGAGCAGCGCCTGGCCGTCAATCGCTGAGCGGCCCGCCGTTCCTGGCGTTACGGAGCACCGGCCGGACCATCGGTGTTTCCCGCACGCCACGTCGGTCGTGCACGCTCGTCCGCGAGGTAGTAGGACAGCGTGCCGCAGGTATGGATCTGTCGCTCAGCGCGCCAAACGCCAACGTCGTCACAGGTGGTTCCCCCTATCGGGTGGTCCTGAGGCTGGCGATGCCGACCGTCCTCGCGATGCTCGCGCAGAGCGCCGTGAACGAGATGGACATCATCTTTCTTTCACGGCTGCCCCAGCCCGAGTCCTCGAACGCTCAGGCCGCCCTGCTGCCCTCCTTCATCCTGCTCTGGATGTTCGGCGGTTCGCTCTCGGCGATCTCAGTCGGTACGCAAACGATCGCCGCGCGTAGGTTCGCGCAGAAGAAGCCGCACGACGCGGGCGCCGTGCTCCTGAATTCCATGCTCTTCGCTTTTGCGTCGAGCGTCGCGCTCACGATCGTCGCGTACGCCCTGCTGCCGGTCGTGCTGCCCCTCCTCATCAAGGTGCCGGAGGTGCGAGCCGCCGCTGATCGCTACCTGTCTTGGCGGCTGCTCGGCGTCATCTCGATGGTGACGACCTTCTCGCTCAAGGCCTTCTTCGACGGTATCGGCAAGACGCACGTGCACATGGTCGCGAGCGTCGTGATGAACGTCGTGAACGTCGTCTTGTGTCTGGTGCTCATCTTCGGGCGCTTGGGCGCGCCGCGGCTCGGCATCGGAGGCGCGGGTATCGCCGGCTTCATTTCGAGCTGGCTCGGCCTCCTCATCATGTTCGGCTGGGTGTTCTTGCCGCGTTACCGCCGGGTTCACCGGCCGTTCGACTTCAAGGGCCTCTCGCGCGGCATCGTCGGCGACATCCTGCGGCTCTCGGTGCCGAGCGGCGTCGCGACGCTCGCGGTCATGACCGGTTTCGCGCTCTTTTCGATGATCGTGAGCCAGCTCGACCACGTTCGGACGGTCGCCACCTCGCCCCTCGTGGGCCACACGGAGGCCGTGAACAGCGCCGCCACCACCGTCATCGTCGGCATCCTGAAGCTCACGTTCACGGCGTGCCTCGCCTTCGGCACCTCGACGGCGACGCTCGTGAGCCAGTCGCTCGGCGAAGGGGACGGCCGCAAGGCCGAGCGGTTCGGCTGGGTCTCGGTCACGCTCGGCCTCGTGATCTTCGGCGTCGTCGGCTTGTGTGAAGGCGGCTTGTTCACCCGCTCGATCCTGAGTCTCGTGACGCGCAGCGACTCCGTGTTTCAAGCCGCGCTCGTGCCGCTGCGCATGATGGGCTTCGCGACGCCGCTGATCGCGACGGGGATGATCCTCACGCAGGCGCTCTTCGGCGCGGGCAACACGCGCTTCGTGATGCTGGTCGAGCTCTGCCTCCACTTCTGTTGTCTCGTGCCGCTCGCCTGGCTGCTCGGCGTCCACCTTCACTTCGGACTCGTCGGCATCTGGAGCGCCGCGCTCGCCTACGTCGTGTTGCTCACGACGGCGATGGTGCTCAAGTTCCGTTCCGGCGACTGGAAGAGCATCAAAGTCTGAGCTCCGGACCGTGCGGTCCGAGGCACGTCAGCTGCCGAGGATGCGGCACGCGATCGCGACGCGCACGTTCGCGTCGTCGTCGGCGAGGAGCGTCGCCGCGTGCTCGTAGTCACCGAGCGAGATCAACGCGAAACCAGCCCCCTGACGCTCCTGCCATGCCTGCGCCGACAGCTCTTTCACGAACGTGGGCCTCACGCTCGCGTCGCCCGCGCGCGCGAGCGCCGAGCGCGCCGCCTCACCGCCGGCTTTCGCTTCGCTTCGCAGCGCGGCGAAGGCTAGAGCTCGCTCGGCGGGCAACTCGAGCAGCTTCTCCAGCGCCGCGACGCGCACGTCCGCGTCGGCGTCGTGCGTAGCGCCGCGGAGAGCTTGCTTCACGGCGTCGTCGGGACGCGCGGTCTGGATGGCGAGCAGCTGCTCGTCGGCGCTGCCCTCGGCGATGGCGCGCGCGAGCAGGTTCGACGCCTCCGCCGCCGCTCGCGGATCGATGCGAACGAGCACGCCGGCTGCCGCGACGCTCGGAACGCCGTGGCCCGACTCCGCGATGCGCAGGAGCTCGGCGCGTCCGCCTGCGTCGAAGGCGTGCTTTTTGCCGAGCGCTTCCACGATGTTCAACCGATCATCCTCGTCCGCCCGTTCCCAGAGGTCGACCAGCGCGCGCACGGCGTGCTCGCCGCCGGTTGCCCCCACGGCGCGCGTCGCGAGGCTCCTGCACATCGCGTCGGGATCGAGGTGCGCGGTCTCGAGCAGCGTGGCCTCATCGAGCGGCGACGGCGCTTCGAGCGCCGCCTCGAGCGCGGCCCGCCGCACGCGCTGGTCCGGATCGGCAAAGTAGCGGCGCCGCTTCACGAAGTGCTCCGGCGCGAGCGAGGCGCGGGCGGCCACGGCGCGCCACGCGCCACTGTCGGCGTCCTCGTAACGGCGCACGAGCGCGGCGGGCGAAACGCGGCGGGCGGCGAGCAACACGAGCGTCGCTTCAGCCGCCGCTTCGTCTTGTTTTACCGCTCGCGCCTCGAGCGCCGGAACGACGGGCAACGTGCAGGCGCGCAGGCTCCTGATGCGCGCGACGGCGCCCGCTCCCGTCCCCGCGTACACCTCGCGTGAAGCGACGGCGGAGGCGATCTCCTTCGCACGGCCGTGATCGAGGGCGCCCTTATTTTGCTCCTCGACGATGTCGCGGCGCAACGTCCCGAGGTCGGAGTCGAGCGCGGCCCGCACGGCGCCCGTGGAGGCGCAGCCGGCGGCGACCGTCAGGGAAACGAAAGCGAACAGCCGGTCTCGAAATCGGCGCACGGGCGAAGACTACGCGCGGGCGTCGAGCCTTGCCAGCTCGGCTGCGTCGAAGCGCGGCCGCCTCGGCGCTGGGCGCGTCAGTTGACGCTGCTTCGCGTCTCGGTCTGCGAGCTCTCGTCGCGCGCGCTCCGCGCGATGTCGTCACGCCGGCGTACGGCCGCGGCGACGAAGCCGGAGAAGAGCGGGTGCGCCGACATCGGCCGGCTCTTCAGCTCGGGATGAAACTGGCAGCCGACGAAGAACGGATGCGACTCGAGCTCGATCATTTCTACCAGGCGATCATCGGGGCTCGTGCCGCTCAGCCTCAGGCCGGCGCGCGAGAGCGTCTCGCGGTAGTCGTTGTTGAACTCGAAGCGGTGGCGGTGGCGCTCCGAGATGCGCTCGTGCCCGTAAAGCTCGGCCGCGCGCGTGCCCGCGGCGAGCACGCACGGATAGGCGCCGAGCCGCATCGTCCCGCCTTTGTCCTTCACGCCGCGTTGATCGGGCATGAGGTCGATGACGGGCTGCGGACAGTCCTTTTGCACCTCGGTCGAGTTCGCGTTCTTCAAGCCGCACACGTTGCGTGCGTATTCGATGACGGCGAGCTGCATGCCGAGACAGATGCCGAAGAACGGCACCGCGTGCTCGCGTGCGTAGCCGATCGCTTGGATCTTGCCCTCCACGCCGCGATCGCCGAAGCCGCCGGGAACGAGCACGGCGTCGAGCCCGCTCAAGAGGGCCGCCGCGCTGCCGCGCTCGAGCTGCTCGGAGTCGATGTACTCGAGCTGAACCGCCACGTCGTTCGCGAGGCCGCCGTGGACGAGCGCCTCGTGCAGCGACTTGTAGCTGTCCTTGAGGTGGACGTACTTGCCGACCACCCCGATGCGAACGCTGCCATTTGCCGGCTTTTTGAAGCGCTCCACCGTGCTGTGCCAGGCGCCGAGCTCGGGCTGTCGCGACCAGATATTGAGCCGTTCCGCGATGTGAGCGTCGAGGCCCTCGGCGTGGAGCACGAGCGGCAGCTCGTAGATGCACGAGACATCGACCGCGGAGATGACGCTCTCGACGGGGACGTTCGAGAAGAGCGCGATCTTCTCCTTGAGCCCGCGCGCGATGGGGCGGTCACAGCGACAGACCAAGATGTCCGGCTGGATCCCGATCTCACGCATCTCGCGTACGCTGTGCTGCGTCGGCTTCGTCTTGAGCTCACCCGCGGACGCGATGTGCGGCACGAGCGTCACGTGCACGCTGACCGCGTTCGCCGCGCCTGCCTCGAGCTTGAGCTGACGGATGGCTTCGAGGAACGGCAGGGACTCGATGTCGCCGACGGTGCCGCCGACCTCGATGATCGCCACGTCCGCGTCTTCCGTCGCCTCACGGATGCGCGCCTTGATCTCGTCCGTGATGTGCGGGATGACCTGCACCGTCGCGCCCAGGTATTCGCCCCGGCGCTCCTTGGTGATCACGGCCTCGTAAATGCGGCCCGTCGTCACGTTGGAG
>JAICUB010000082.1 GCA_025936045.1 Polyangiaceae bacterium
GGCTTCGGAGCCCGCGTGCCCACCCGAGCCGCCGCCGCTCGTGCCCGAGCCGGCAGCGCCGGAGCCCGCTCCGCCTCCCATGCCGCCCATCCCACCGAGCGAGCTGCCGCAGTCGACCGAGCTTTCACCCCACAAGAAAACATCATCGAGCGCGAGGTCGACCATGTAGGGAGCCTTGCCGTCGCTCCACGGGAATTGCCATTGCAGCCCGACGATCTCGCTCGGGCTCGCCGTCGGATCCCACATGACGGGGCTGCCACCGTTGATCGCCGTCCATGAGATGAAGAGTGGAGCGCCCGTCACGAGAAACTCGACCTCGGGCTGAATGCAGTCGTCGTACGGATTCTGGCTCGCCGACGTGCAGGCGCCCTTGCCGTCTTGCGGCCGTGGCTGCCACGGGTAGTCCGAGTTCGTGAGCGGCTGAAACGCGATGAGCCCGTCCGGCCCGGCGCTTCCGCTCAACGTCATCTGTACGCCCGTGTACGCGCCGAGATTCGAACAGCGCGTGAACCAAATCGTGAAGCCGCGCCCATAGCCGCCGACGGTGCCGGTGACGCGAAAAACCGAGGTGTCGGGGTCGCGCACGAGGCCGGATCCGAACACGGTAAAGCCGCCCGTGAACGCGCCGCGTCCCCACGTGACGCCAGGGTCCGCCGGATACTCCGTGTACGTGTTGCAGGTCGGCGCCACGCTCGGACAAGCGAAGGGGCCGGCTCCGCCGACCGGCGATATGCCGGCAACGCCGGCCGCGCCTGCCACGGCGCCCGTGCCGCCGACGTTCGCGCCGCCGCTCGTTCCGCCACCGCCGCCGAGCCCGCTACGGCCACCCGTACCACCCGTGTGCGCGCCGCCGGCGCCGTAACGATCGCCCGTACCGAACGAGTCCTCTTCGTAAAAGACGGCGGAGCGGCCGCAGGCGCTCGCGCCGATCGTCGCGCCTGCAAGCAAGGTCAAAAGCGCCCCGCCCCTCGGGCGAGACCAAAAGCTACGTCCGCTCGTCACGGTGCGAGCCTAGCATCGGCGGGCGTCGCCTTGGCATGCAGCGATCGCGATCGTAGGGGCGGAGGGTGTCCAATCGGCTCGCCGGCGAAACCAGTCCGTACCTGCTTCAGCACGCCGATAATCCCGTGGACTGGTACCCCTGGGGCGACGAAGCGCTCGCGCGCGCAAAGCGCGAGGACAAGCCGATTTTCCTGAGCATCGGCTATGCCGCTTGCCACTGGTGCCACGTCATGGAGCACGAGAGCTTCGAAAACGAAGCGACGGCGGCGCTTCTGAACCGCGACTTCGTCTGCATCAAGGTCGATCGCGAGGAGCGCCCGGATCTGGACGAAATTTACATGGCCGCGACGATCGCCATAGCGGGCAGTGGCGGCTGGCCCATGAGCGTCTTTCTCGATTCCGAGCAGCAACCGTTCTTCGCCGGCACGTATTTCCCGCCGACGGATCGCTGGGGACGTCCCGGCTTCCCGACGATCCTCGCGCGCATCGCGGAGCTCTGGCGCACGCGACGTGCCGATCTCGCACGCCAGGCCAAAGAGCTCACCGAACACGTGCGCTCACAATTCGAACACCAAACGCGGGCGGCGATCTCCGGCGATCTCAACGCGACGGCCGTGCGCGAGCTTGCGCAGAGCTTCGACGCCGAATGGGGCGGCTTCTCGGCCGCGCCGAAGTTCCCTCCGTCGGCGTCGCTCGTCCTGCTCTTGCGGCATCACGGCCGCACGGGCGACGAAAGCGCGCTGTTCATGGCGACCCGCACCCTCGACGCGATGAAGAACGGCGGAATGTACGACCAACTCGGCGGTGGCTTCGCTCGCTATTCCACCGATGAGCGCTGGCTCGTGCCGCATTTCGAGAAGATGCTGTACGACAACGCCGAGCTCACCAAAACGTACCTCGCCGCGTTTCAGGTTACGGGCGACGTCGAATATCGGCGCGTCGCGACGGAGACGCTCGACTACGTACTCCGCGAGATGCAGGGCGCGCACGGCGGCTATTTTTCGGCGACGGACGCGGACAGCGAGGGTGAGGAGGGCAAGTATTTCGTCTTCTCGTTCGACGAAGTGGCGGCGGCGCTCGACCGTGAAAGCAGCGAACGCTTCGCGTTCTTCTACGACGTGACGCCGGAGGGAAACTGGGAAGGCAAGAACGTCCTCCACCGTCCGCGCTCGCTCGCCGAAGCCGCGCGCGAGCTCGGGACGTCCGAAGTCGAGCTCGAGCGCTCGCTCGCGGCAAGCCGGCGCACACTGCTCGAGCTCCGCAGCGCGCGCGTGCCTCCCCTGCTCGACGACAAGATCCTCGCGGCATGGAACGGCTTGATGATCGCAGCCGCCGCCGACGGCTTCCGCGTGCTTCGCGACCGGCGTTATCTCGAATCGGCCGAGCGAGCCGCGCGCTTCGTGCTCGAACGCTTGCGGCGTGCGGACGGTGGGCTCTACCGGACCGCGCGAGGCGAACGCGCGCACCTCGACGCTTACCTCGAGGACTACGCGTTCGTCGCGGACGGGCTCGTGAGCCTCTACGAAGCTGGCGGCGCAGAAGCGTTCTTGCATGAAGCCCTGGTGCTCGCGGAGCGGATGCTCGCGGACTTCGGCGCCGAAGGCGGTGCATTTTTCGGTACGTCGGCGCGACACGAAGCGCTCGTCGCCCGCCCGCGCGAGGGCCACGACGGCGCGCTGCCGAACGCCAACGCCGTCGCGGCGCGCGTGCTCGCACGGCTCGCGCGTCACTTCGCGCGCGACGACCTCGCGGCCCGGGCACGCGATGCCGTCGAAGCGTACGGCTCGCTCATGACGAGGGCGCCGCGCGCCTTCGCGACAGCCCTCGGCGTGATCGATTTGCTCGAAGCGCCGCCGCTCGAGCTCGCGATCGTGGGGGCGACGGAGAGCTCCGAGCGCGAAGCACTCGAAGCGGCGCTCGCAGGAGCGTACCTGCCCGACGCCATTCGCGGGCACAGCGACCCCGGCCGCGCAGCGTCGTCGCTACCGCTCGTTTCCGACAAGACGCTCGTCGGAGGCAACGCGGCGCTCTACGTCTGTCGCAACTTCGCCTGCCAAGCGCCGATCACGGAAGCCGCAGGCGTCGCGCGAGCGCTCGCCACGCGCGCGTAATGTCAACGGCGCGCGGCGGCCGGCGCGGCAGCGGCACTCGCAGCTTCGCCGCTCGCCAATTCGGCATCCGCCAACTGGGTCGACGCTGAGGCGCTCCCGCGGCCGTCCGTCCCGAGCGTGCCGAGCATGATGCGCGCTTGCGCGAATTCGCTGAAGAGGCGCGCAAGGGCCTCGTCCGTGGCGCTCCAATCGTCGCGCTCGACGTGCTCCTCGAGGCGCTGCGCCAGCGCGTGCAATCGGAGCACGCCTAGGCTCGCGGCGGCGCCCTTCAATGCGTGAACGAACGCCGCGGCACGTTGGGCGTTACGTTTGCTGACGGCGTCGGAGAGGCGCTCGAGCCTCACCGTGACGTCGCTCACGAAGAGCGCGGCGAGCTCCACCAAGAGTTCGCGCGAGACGTCGCGTTCGATGTCGTTCAGGCGGCGTTCGCTCAACGTGGGGACACCCGGTGGAACGCTGTGCCCCCTCCCTCCCCATTCAGCACTCATGCCACGATTCTCCCCACGGTCTCGGGCGAAACGTCGAGCTCCGCGAGCCGCCGGTACAGCGTGGCGCGGCCGATACCGAGGAGCTTCGCGGCGCGCCCCACGCTGCCGCGCGTCACGCGCAGCGCTTTGCGAATCGCGCGCTGTTCGAGCTCCCGTAGCGTGACCACTTCGCCCTCCCCGCCGAGGAGCTCTTCGTCGTTCTCGCTCTCGGGCTCGGCAACGTGAGTCGTGCGCAGATCGGGCGGCAGATCGGCGAGCGCAATCTCCTGCCCTCGACAGGCGAGCACGCTTCGATGAATCACGTTTTCGAGCTCCCGAACGTTGCCGGGCCACGCGTGGCGCGACAGGGCGTCGAGTGCTTCCGCCGAAAGCCCGCGCACCGAGTGGGCTGCACGCGCGCGGAGCTTGTCGAGGAAGTGCGTCACGAGCCCGGGGATGTCCTCGACGCGATTGCGGAGCGGCGGCAAGTGAATCGGGTAGACGACGAGCCGGAAGTAAAGATCCTCGCGGAAGCGTCCGGCGTCGACCTCGCTGCGCAGGTCACGATGGGTCGCGCAGACGATACGCACGTCCACCGGGATCTCCTGGCTGCCGCCTACGCGCCGCACCGTGCGCTCCTGTAACGTGCGCAGGAGCACCGCTTGCGTGGCGGGGCTCATCTCGCCCACTTCGTCGAGCAGCAGCGTGCCGCCGCGCGCCCGCTCGAAGCAACCGAGCCGTGTTTGCGTGGCACCCGTGAAAGCGCCGCGCTCGTGGCCGAAGAGCTCGGACTCCTGCAACGATGCGGGGATTGCCGCGCAGTTGATGGCGACGAACGGTCCCGAGCGCCGCGGGCCGCCGCGATGGATGGCGCGCGCAACGAGCTCCTTGCCCGTGCCGCTTTCGCCGAGCAGGCAGACGGCAACGTCGCTCTCGACGACGCGCTCGACCTGGCGCGACAGTTCGCGCATGGCCGCGCCGGCACCGACGACGGCACCCGTGAGCGGCCCCGTACCGAGCTCGCTCTGCAAATTCTTGACGCGGTCGACGAGTCGACGACGCTCGCAGGCTCGACGCACCGAGAGCAGCAGGCGATCGCGATCGACGGGCTTCGTGAGGTAGTCGTAAGCGCCGGCACGCATCGCCGCGACGGCCGTGTCGACGGCGCGCTCCGCGGTCACTACGATGATCGAGAGCTCGGGGTCGCGCTCGCGCAAGTAAGCGATCACGTCGAAGCCGTTCTGTTCGCCGAGACCGAGGTCGACGCACGCCACCGATGGCGCCGCTCCGGTCGATTCACGGACCGCGCGTTCGGAGTCGAATTCGGTCACCGTGTAGCCCGCGCCTTCCAGCCAAGCGCGGGTGAGGAGACGGGTGGTCGAATCGTCTTCGACGAGCGCGACGACATCGCCGGCGTTCGGGAGGATCTCGAATGCCGGCTCGGCGGCGTTCGGGGTTGGCACGTGCTGATTCACGAGGCGAGGAACGGCACGAAACTCGCCAAGATTTAGGGTTCACCGCGAGACCGCATCTGCACGAAACCGTTCGGCTCCCCGGGACCTACATCGCCCCCGGCCGCTTCGCCGACGTCGCGCCGGTCCCGCAACGAGACGACGGCGTTCTCAGACTGAAACGAGGGCTGAGACGGCGCCGGCCCGAACGCGAGGTCGCCCACGATCTTCCGCTACTTTGCGCGCGAAACATCACGCGACGAGGCATGGAACGGGACTTGCGGAAGGGAGCCGCCATGAGCCCCGCTTCTGATCGCAGCCCGCATCTCACTCACGGCGTCATCGCCTGCACGCTCCGTGGTCGTCGCGCTTCCGACGCCATCGAGATCGTTACGGAGCGAGACGGGGCCGTGAGCTTGGTGGTGCTCGACGTGCGGGCAGCACGCGATCAAGAGGCGCTGCGAGCGCGGCTTGCGGCGAGCGCTCTCGTCTCGCTGGCCGACCACGAGCCGATGCACGTCCTCGCCAACAGCCTGCGCAGCATCGTGTGTCAGGCAGTGGCGGCCAGTGTGGGAGTCATCGCACTCAAGGTTCATCCCATGCACGGCCGCGTGGAGCTCTTGAACGCCGGCATGCCACCGGTCGCCTGCGTGCTGCCGGACGGGCGCTTGCTCGAAATGCCGGCCCTATCGAGCGACATTGGGCCGCGCTCGCATCGCGCGCACCCCTACGAACTCATCCCGCTCGCGCCGGGCAGCGTCTGGTTCGCGGCGTCGGACGGCGCGACGGGCGGCACCCTCGACGATGCGAATCAGCTCTGGAGCGGGCTCGGCCTGCCGGAAAGTGCGCATGAGCTTGCAACGCTGAGCCACGAGCACCTCGAGGCACGGCTTCTCGAGCGGGTCGGCCAGGTGCCGCTGCCGGAGGACGCGAGCCTCGTAGTGGTCCCGACGGCGAACCCGCGCCGCATGCAGTCGGGCATCGTCGGCAGCTGAACGACGCCGGAAACAAGTGACCCCGCGACGAAGCGCGGGGTCATTGCGAGACCGGCCGCGCGCCCTACGGGCCGCGCGGCCGTCTCTACCGAGCCCTCGTAACTAGAGCTTCGAGTTGAGCGGGTCGTCGGCACTGCCGCCCGCCCGGAACACGCCGCTCGACGACGAGGCTTTGCTGGAGCGGCTCGAGGCGTGACCGCGCGCGGCCTTCGACGCCTTCTTCTTGTCGGCGCGCGTCTTGTCCGCGTCCTTGAGCTTATCCTTCACGCTGTCCGAGAGCCGGGTCGAGCTCGAGTCGGCAGGCTTGTCGGCGCTCGCCGTTTCCGTCGTCGCTGCAGGCGCGGCCGCCGGCGTAGGGGCGGGCGTCGGTTCGGTGGTTGCGGGCGTCGGGGGAAGCGCGGCGGGAGCCGGCACCGTCGGGACGGGGACAGCGGCACTCACCTCACCGCCACCGCCGAACTTCGCCGCGCCGAGCGCGCCGCCGACGATCAGCACGAGCGCCGCGGCCGCCACGAACGGAGCCTTGCTCTTGCGGGGCTTGAATTCGTCGTCGATGCCGATGCTGAGGTCTTGAACGACGGGCATCGTGCTCAGGGGTGCCATCGAAGGCGTCGCCGAGGGTGCGCTCGGGACGATGCTCGGGCTTGCGGCCGGAGCGGTCACCGCTGGCGGCCAGGCGCTGAGCGTTGCGCGGGCAACCGCCGGCGGAAACGCGCTCGAGGTGCCAACGGGAGCGGGAGCAATCGACCGTGCCGAGACGGGCGCGGCGGCCACGGGCGCGGCAGGCGCAAAACTCGCGGCCGGAGCGTGCTGGCTCTGCGGCGCTTCCTCGTCGTCTCCGAGATCGGCTACCTCGGACAGAGGCTTCCACTCCGAACCACCGACCTCACATACGAGGGTCTTCGAGTTGACGGTGCCCGCTTCGAACGCTTCGACGACCTCGTCGAGCGTCATCATCTTCGGCGCGCCACCTACCTCTACGTACCAGCGATCCTCGGTCTCGGAGCTTTGCATGCCTTAGCCTCCAGGTGCGGATGGGAGTCATCCGCGGGTGCGACGTTCGAGGATAGCGTCGA